>JAZQDN010000131.1:0-36362 GCA_045546815.1 Eubacteriales bacterium | reverse complement strand
GCCCGCAACGGCGATCCAAATGATACACAAACCGCACTATAATGAGGAGGAATAATGAAAACTGCACTTGTTACAGGCTCTTCAAGGGGAATAGGCAGAGCTATAGCCATAAGGTTAGCGCAGGATGGATATAAAGTTATTGTTCATGGCGCGGGAAATATAGTAAAAGCCAACGAAACAAAACAAATAATTGAACAAAACGGCGGAGTGGCGGAAGTGATCCTTTCCGATCTGACCGACATTGAGAAAACCCGTGAGCTTTGTGATGCGGTTAAAGAAACGGATGTACTAATATTAAATGCATCTCTTCAGTACCGCACGCCTTGGCAAGAAATAACAACAAAGGCTTGCTATGAACAACTCAACTGTAATTTTGTTTCGAGTATGATGTTAATTCAAGCCGTTGCCGATAATATGAAGAAAAAAGGTTGGGGCAGAATTGTGACTATGGGTTCTGTTCAGGAAGCAAAACCTCACCCCGATATGCTTGTATATTCAGCGAGTAAAGCGGCGCAGACAAATATGGTTAAATCCTTATCTTTACAACTTGCAAAAGATGGAATTACGGTTAACAATGTGGCTCCGGGTGTGATTAATACCGACCGAAATGTTGAGGCACTATCAGACCCTGAATATGCAAAAAAGGTAACCGATAGCATACCGGTCGGCTTTTATGGCGAGCCCGAGGACTGTGTGGGTATAGTCAGTCTTTTGTGCTCCGAAGAAGGCAGGTATATAACCGGTCAGAATATTTTTGTTGACGGGGGAAAAAGCGTACAATGAAAATAAGGTTTTTAGGACAAAGCGGGTATATTATTAAAACCGAAAAAACAGAAATAATGATAGACCCGTATCTTTCTGACAGCGTTAATCGTGTTGCAGGAAGACCGCGCACCTTACCTATACCTATAACTCCTGAAAATATAAATTGTGATGCCGTAATATGCACCCATAATCACCTTGACCATTTAGACCCCGATACGGTAGCGCAAGTAAACGATGAACAATTTTTTATCACCACAAATGAGGGTAAAGTAGAACTGAACAAACTCGGCAAGCAACGTGTTGTTTCGCTAAACATTGGCCAAAGTATAGTTGTAGGCGACATCGAAATAACCGCTGTTTTTGCTGATCATACGGTAGAGGCTTTTGGTTTAATTGTTAAAGCCGAAAATAAAACCCTATATTTTAGCGGTGATACCCTTTACAATGAAAAACTGTTTGAGATTGCAAAATATAAACCGGACATTACATTTATTTGCATAAACGGCAGATTAGGCAATATGAATGTAAATGAAGCGTTAATAACTGCCAAAAGAATTGGGGCTAAAATAAACATTCCCAATCATTATGATATGTTTGCCTCGAATTCTGAAAATCCGTATTTGTTTTCAGAAAATATTTATGGCGGAAGGGTGCTTGAGTTTAATAAGGAATATGAGATTTGACGTTTTGTTGGTCCTATATTGACACACTGGTGTCGGGCAGTTCCATTATCCAAAACGGCAAACTTGTCGGCGCTGTCACCCACGTCTTTGTCGACGACGCCACCCGCGGCTACGCCATCTTTATCGAGAATATGCTGACAGAAACGGAATAGAAAAAAGCAGGTCTTTCGACCTGCTTTTTATTATCGGTTTTCTTGAATCCATTCCAAAAGTTCCTCATAACCCATTGTACCTGCGGCGACCGCAAGGCCGACCCGTGCCACTTCTTCTTCAGAAGGGTCGATCCGAACTCCGTTAATTTCCATAAATGTTAAAAGAACATACATTCCGATCCGCTTATTACCGTCCACAAATGCATGGTTTGAAATCAGCGAATAGCCAAGCTTTGCTCCTTTTTCCTCTTTGGTGGGATACAACTCTTGTCCGTCGAAGGTAGCGAAGGCAGCTTCCAGAGCGCTCTCTAAAAGATTAACATCCCGAATATTGGGGCCTCCACCGGTCTCGGCGGTGATCATCTGGTGTAGCAAGAGCACTTTTTCTTTGCTGAATTTAATCATTTTGCTAACTCCTCAAAGGCGCGCCGATATTTTTTGAGGATCCGCGCCGCCACAAAATCGATTTTCTCGTCGTCGGTCATTTCTATGGTGTTATCGGCTTCAATATCAATTAGTTTATATTTCGGCTTATTGTTTTTAAAAATGAACATTGCCCCGTTTTTATCCACTAACCTTGCCACACGGGAAAAATTCTGATTAGCTTCCGAAATGGATACGATCTGATTTATATTAATATTCATTGCATTTTCTCCTTTTATTTTAGTATACTCAATTATTAGGATGTTGTCAACCTAAAATTTATACTATATTAATCAAGGGACGGTTCAGTAATTGCTTTTTCGCATGGGCTTGTCGTGATAAAGCGTCAGCCCGTTTTTTATTTGTCTGTATTCTCTGATATTCAAGCCAAAAAACTGTTTGAACTTCTTTCTGAAATAGCTTTCATCGCAAAAGCCGCATAGCTCTGCAACCTTTGCGGTGGGAATATTCTGATCAAGCAGCAGCTTTTCGGCGTGCTTCATCCGCATATTAAGCACTTGGTCTGAAAAATTGATGCCCACCGTTTCCTTATATACGGTTGATAAATAGACCGGCGATATGTTTAACTCCGATGCAACGGATGAAAGCGTGATTTTTTCGCTATATTTCGAAGAAATAATATAATCAATTTTTTTGACGTAATAATTGGTACTGCTGTTTTTAACGTCAAATTGATTTCGTGTGATTTCATCGACTTTGTATAATAGTTCAAAAAACGCAGCCGTCATTGCAATTTTTTGATTTTCCGAGCTCCCCGATGACAATTTAATGATTTTATGAAGAGACTTTGTCACTTCAAGCTCATAATAGATAGGAAGATCTTCTAAAAAAGCAGGTAAGATGAGATTTTCCTCATCATAAAGGTCCCCCTCGGTAATTTCACGGGTCTCATATTTAAAATCGCTCAACCTGACAGCAACCGATACTATCGTTATCGGTTTTCCCGATTCGCAGAAGGCTTTTCGCTTTTCGTCCGCCGCAATGCAGGATAATGCACTGTTTTTCAAAGTATAACTATTGTTATTGACCGTTATGTTTTTGACACCGAATTTTGTAAACGAAATCTCCAGCATATCCCGTGTGTTGCGGTTTTCCCACTCATAGTTGTCAACCGTCGTTTCACACGCCCACACTACATCGGGCAAACAGCTTATTTTAATTTTGTAACCGTACATATCGTTTTCCTTTATTGTTTCTATATTATTTATTTTAAAGATAAATCACAAGAAGTCAATAAAAAATACCTATAATATTAAAATAATACATATTATACCACCCGTTTTAAGATTACAATGGTAGTAACACTGAAATGGGAGAAAAAATATATGTCAATAAACACAAAAGACCGTTGTGAAGCTTATAAAGTCAGGATAAACGGCAGGGAGGCAGCACTTGATACCGCAAGGGTGTCGGCAGTGCCGCATAACCGTCGTTGGCCGGGACATCAGCGACAGACTGATCAGACCGAGCTTATAAACTTTGTTTCATTTGCGCTTGACGGCGAGGTGGAATTTGAAATAACTCCGCAAAAGCCTTTTGAGAACGTTACGATCCGCCCCAAATCTTTAGGTATTGTACCCAAGATAAAAGACGGTGTCATAAAATTCACTCTTAATAAACCGCAGTATTTTACTGTCGAAGCGTATGGCAGAAGCGGTGCTCTGCACGTTTTTGCAGATGCTGTAGCAAATTATGACGTTGATTTTGAAAGCGAGGACGTTATTTACTTTGCAAAAGGAGAGCACGATGCGGGTACTATCACACTCAAAAGTAATCAGACACTCTTTATCGACGAGGGCGCAATAGTTTACGGCATTGTCCGCGCAAAAGATGCCGACAATATAAAAATTCTCGGCAGAGGTATACTTGATGTCAGCAAAACCAAAGAACAGATCCTTTTTGAAGCAAATGCGACATCAAATCACGAGGCGGTAAAAAACGCTGTCCGCGAACATACAATACAGCTTGAATATTGCAATAATATAGAAATTGACGGTATAACGATCCGTGATTCTCTTTGTTATAATATCCGTCCTACCGCCTGTAAAAACCTGCATATTTCAAATGTCAAGATCATCGGCTGCTGGCGCTATAATTCCGACGGCATCGATATGCACAACTGCGAAAATGTTTTGATCGAAAGCTGCTTTATCCGCACCTTTGACGACTGTATTTGTATAAAAGGCTTTGACTGTTATTATGACGGTGATGTTGAGGCTGAAGTGAAAAAAGCGATGTACCGAAGCGGTAAATCCTATGATGTTTTTAAAAACGTACGCGTGCGTAACTGTGTTTTGTGGAATGATTGGAATAAATGCCTTGAAATCGGTGCTGAAACACGCGCGAGAGAGATGTGCGACATCGTTTTTGAAAACTGCGATATTATTCACGTAATGGGTACTGTACTCGACTGTTGCAACGTTGACTATGCCGATATACACGACGTGACCTACCGTAATATAAGGGTTGAATACGATGACGTTATCCCCGCACCGCTTTATCAGGAAAACGATGACGAGAAGTATTATAACAAAAACCCCGACTATGCGCCCGCCCTTATAAAATCAGAGGTTATTTACCACCACGAATACTCCGCCAAAGGTGCCCGCCGCGGCAAAAACCGTGATTTCACTTTTGAAAATATATATCTTTACGGAAAACACGCGCCCAAATGCTCGTTCAAGGGCTATGATAAGGACCATCTTTCGCAAAATATTATAGTAAGAGGACTTTATTGGAACGACAACCCCGTAGAGCACCTGTCAGAAGAGCAGTGGATAGTGGGTGACTTTACCCAAAACATAAAATTTGAAGGTGCTTTTGCACAGCTTGATAAAAATACCGTTTTGGCAAAAGGTCAGCTAAAGCAATCGGGTCCCGTTCGCTTTTTGAATTCAGATAAAAACGGCAAGCGGATTCTGGTTGTCGGAAATTCAATGCTCCTTCACGCTCCGCTCGAAAGGATAGGCTGGTCGGGAGAGTGGGGGATGGCGGCATCGTGCGAGCAAAACGACTATCTTCATCAGCTTATTAAAAAAGTACCCGACAGTCCTTTTTGTATCTGTCAGCTGTCCTCGTGGGAATGTGAATATAAAAACGGCAGCGCCCTTTTGAAAAACTACGAGGCGGCACGTGCTTTTGATGCTGATATAATCGTGATGCGCTTTATAGAAAACTGTCCGAAGAATGACTTTGACAGCAAGATTTTTAAAACAGAGCTTGATAATCTTCTTTGCTATCTTAATAAATCGGGCAGGGCAAAAATCATTGTTACAACAGGTTTTTGGCGTCATCCCGGCGATAATGCTATTGTTGAATATGCAAAAGAGAACGACCTGCCCTGTGTGATGCTCGGTGACCTTGGTGAAGACGATGCTATGAAAGCGGTTGGACTGTTTGAGCATAAAGGCGTTGCAAACCATCCGGGTGACCTCGGTATGAAAAACATCGCCGACAGAATTTTCGACGTTTTGGAAAAATATCTGTAAAAATGATAAAATAACCCCTAAGACTTCTTTGGGGTTATTTTTCTATTTACAAAAAAGTTTTAATTGCTATAATTAATCGTGAGGGGAGGGCAAAGGAAGTTGCTCGTTATATTAAAACAGGTATTGATTTTATACATATTTTTGTTTTTGGTTTGCAATCTGTTTGGATTAAACGAGACTATGATGCCCGCTCTCTTTATGACGGCAATGCCGACGGGGCTTAATACGATCGTGTTTGCCCAGAGCACGAACAACCTGTCCGAAATCGGCGCACGGCTTGCGTTTTTATCCCATTTGTTTTCTTTAGCTACTATCCCGTTGTGGCTGTCTTTGATTTAAGGAGGATGTCATTATGATTAAAATTCTCTGTGTCGGAAACAGTTTTTCCGAGGACACAACCGCGCACCTGGCGCAAATAGCATTGTGTTCGGGCTTTACAAAAGTTAAGATTGGAAATTTGTATGTTGGCGGATGCTCTATCAATAAGCACTGCTTGCATGCCAAAGAGGATATGCCTGTTTATCGCTATGATGTAAACGAAGGGAACGGTTGGGCAAGTACACCCGATTACAAAATGGGCGATGCTATCAAAAGTGATGATTGGGACTGGATTTCAATCCAGCACGGCACGGGAGATAAAAGTCGCTATACAGAGCTGTCGTCTTATGAAAATTTACCTTGGCTTATAGATTACGTAAAAAATTTGGCACCTAATGCTAAAATAGCGTTTAATATGACGTGGGTAGGTGAGCCTGACTTTCACCACGAAGAAATCGAATATTACGGCGGGGATCAGCTTTTGATATATGAAAAAATCGCCAAGCTGACAAGAGAAAATATTCTCACACTGCCAAATGTCGATGCCGTGTCGCCCACGGGAACTGCAATTCAAAACGCCCGTACTGCAGATATAGGTCTTCTCACAAGAGACGGCTATCATTTAAGTCTTGATACGGGGCGCTATATTGCGGCAATGACGTTTTTAAAAGCGCTTACGGGAAAGGGCGTATCCGACGCCTCGTTTATAAAAGACGAACATATAAGAGCGGTTGCTGTCAAAGCCGTCAATGACGCTATTGCAATACCGTTTGGAATAAGCCACTGAGTATAAGGAGGTTAAAATGAAAGTATGCGTTTTTCAGCCGCCGTATTCGCGCGACGTTTCGCGATCCGACGAGCTTTTTGAATACAAATTAAAACTGCTTGATGAATGTGATGACAGCCTTGACCTGATCGTCCTTCCCGAGTACAGCGACGTGCCGTGTGCTACGTCAACTCTTGAACAAACGCTGTTTTACCATGAAAAATATATCGACACGCTTTTGCAAAAGTGTATTGACACCGCAAAAAGATGCAGGGCAACCGTCTTTGTAAATGCTCTTATGCATTGTGAGACGGGCTACCGCAACACGACCTATGCCTTTGACAAAAACGGTGACCTGACCGGTACATATTTCAAGCGCCACCTGCCGCCGCTCGAAAAAGAAGCGCTTGCGCTTGATGATAGCTATATAAATGAGTTTTCATCGCCCTATACTGTAGTAATTGACGGTATACGTTACGGCTTTTTGACCTGCTACGACTTTTATTTTTACGAAGGCTTTGCTCAAATCGCCCGCGAAGGCGTTGATGTAATAATCGGCTGCTCGCTTCAGCGCAGTGACAGCCACAGTGCCATCGAAATAATGTGCCGTAACCTTGCGTATAACACCAATGCCTACGTTGTGCGTTCGTCAGTCAGCTTTGATGAGAGTGCCACCGTTTGCGGCGCAAGTATGGTCGTTTCTCCTACAGGCGAGGTGCTTGCCAATATGCAGGGCAGATTCGGTATGATAACCGCCGAGTTTAACCCGAACGACAAATACTATAAAGCGGCGGGCTACGGCGGAACTCCTGCTCCTCACTATGAATATATCGAGTACGGCAGACGCCCCTGGCTTTACCGTAACGGCGGTGCGTCAGTGGTTTTACCCGACTCTGATATGAAATACCCGCGCGTATGTGCCCACCGCGGCTTTAACACGATTGCCCCCGAAAACAGTATGGCTGCCTTTGGCGCCGCTGTTGCAATGGGCGCAGAAGAAATAGAGTTTGATATCTGGTCAACGAGCGATGGCGTGCTCGTCTCCTGCCACGACAGCTCGCTCGAGCGGGTAAGTGACGGCGAGGGTAAAATTTTTGACCACACCTACGACGAGCTGTTAAAGCTCGACTTCGGCTGCAAATTCGGTGAAAAATTTGCGGGAATGAAAATTCCTACATTTGAAGAGATACTTCAAAAATTTGCGGGCCGCGTGATAATGAATATCCACGTCAAAATCTGGGACAAAAACTTCGAAAATTCAATGCTTGAGGAGATTGTCGCACTTATCCGTAAATATGACGCGCAAAAGCACGTCTATTTTATGACAACGAGCGATGCGATGATAAAGCGCGCAATGGAATACGCCCCCGATATAAAGTGCTGTGTCGGCTTTGACGGCAATAAAACCGACCCGATGGCAATCGTTGACCGCGCAATCGCCCTCGGCGCATATAAGGTGCAGCTGTTCAAGCCCTATTTCAATCAGGAAACAATTGATAAAGCGCACGCCCACGGTATACTGTGTAACGTCTTTTGGTCGGACGACCCCGACGAAGCCAAGGAATTTATTAAAATGGGTATTGATACAATACTTACAAACGACTATAATCTTGTATCACTTGCAGTAAGGAGTATATTATGAAACTATATTTTGAAAACACAACCGAACTAAATAAAGGCCTTGGATATATTGCCGCTGACCTTGGCTTTTTACTTTGCGAAAAAGCGGATGCCGACTGTGTTGTTAGCGTCAAAACGACCGATAAAGACGGCTTTGAATTGAATTATGACAAAAACGGTGCAACCGTAACCTACGGCGGCGGAAAGACCCGCTTTTTCAGAGCACTTGCAATCTTGGTTGATGCCATTAAAAAAGACACATCAAACACGCTTTCCCAACAACCCACCTTTGAAACAAACGGCGCTATGGTCGATATGTCGCGAAACGCTGTTATGAACGTAAAGACCGTTAAGTTTATGTTAAGAAAGCTTGCACTTATGGGTATGAATACCTTTATGCTGTACACCGAGGATACCTACGAAATCGACGGCTGGGAATATTTCGGTCATCTTCGCGGCAGATATACAAAGGACGAGATACGTGAGCTTGACGCCTATGCGCTTGACCTCGGCATCGAGCTTGTACCCTGCATACAGATGCTCGGTCATCTTGCAACATTTTTAAAAAATGCCGCGGCATCCTCCGTCAAGGACACCGCAAACGTGCTTCTTGCAGGGTCGGAAAAAACCTATGCGCTCATTGACGATATGTTAAAAACCGTAAAAGAATGTTTTTCAACCGACAAGATCCATATCGGTATGGACGAAACGAAGGACGTTGGCCGCGGCGCATATCTTGACAAAAACGGCTTCCGCGACCATAGAGAAATTTACTTTGAGCACCTTGCAAAAGTGGTTGAAATGATAAAGGGCTACGGTCTTAAGCCAATGATGTGGAGCGACATGTTTTTCCGTATGTACGGCGAAAGCCTTGACGGCTATAAGGACTACGACGTGCGCGTCGAATTTCCCGCCGATATCAAAGATAAGGTGCCGCAGGGCGTGCGTCAGGTCTTCTGGGACTACTACCACCCCGACTACGATTTCTATGCAACTAATATAGAAAAACACGATCTTCTCGGAAAAAACACTCTTTTTGCAGGCGGTGTGTGGTGCTGGTCGGGGTATGCCGCGCAGTATACCCGTTCTATCCGTAACAGCGTCCCCGCACTCGAGGCGTGTCGCGACAAGGGCGTAAAAGATATCTTTGCAACCGTTTGGCATAACGGCTCGGAGTGCAGCCTTATAATGTCGCTTGCAGGTCTTGCACTCTATGCCGACTTTGACTACACAGGTAGCTATAACGAGTGCTCGGTTGCCGAGTGCTTTAAAATCACTTGTAACGCAGACTATGCTGATTTTTTAAAAACCGAGGACGTTGAGTATCCCCACCGCGACAATATTGAGTCGGGCGTGTCGCGTATGCTTGCTTATAACGACCCGCTCCTTGGTATGTTTGACTACCACATAGCCCCCTTTGAAACCAAAACCTACTATGAAGGCCTAACAAAAGAGCTTGCAAATGTCGGTAACACAAACGACATCTATAAGCCCGCCTTTGATGTTATAAAACAGCTGACATCTCTTTTTGAAAACAAGGCTGACTTTGGTGTGCGCCTAAAAGCCGCCTACGACAGCGGCGATAGAAAAGCTCTTTGCGCTTTAAGTGCTGAGTGTGACGTGATAATTGAAAAAACCAAGGCACTAAAGAGCTCCCATAAAAAAGCGTGGTTTGCATATAACAAGGCGTTTGGTTGGGAGGTCCACGATATTCGCTACGGCGGCATAATCTGCCGTTTTGAAACAGCAAAGGAGCGAATTGACAGCTATCTTTTAGGCGAAATTCCCGAAATTGAAGAGCTTACACAAAAGCGCCTTCGTGTTGACGGCAAGGCTGACGATGCACCCTACATCACATCAAGCTTTAAGTGGCTTAAATATGGCAATGTCAATACCGCAGGCGTACTGTAAAACAAAAGCATCAGCAATATTGCTGATGCTTTTTTATATAATTTTGATATCACACTCAAGTCCGCTGTATTCTTTGTCAAATACCGCTATGTCAATGTCGTTTATGTTGCAAAGGGTATATATGCTTGATTTGTCAAACTTGTCGCTGTCACAAAGGAATACGCGTGTTTTTGCTTTGCCAAGCATAAGCTGTCTAACATATGTTTCTTCCTCTGTCGAGTCGGAAATAACCCCGTTTTTGTCAAGCGACTGTGACGAAAAAAACAAAATATCGGCATTAATGTTTAAAACCGCGCTGTATGTTTCAAGACCCGCAAGTGATGCTGAACCGTTTACCGCGTGCCCGCCCAAGCAATGAGTGTCAACACCGAGCTCAACACCGCGCAGCGCCGTTGCGAGATTGTTTGTAAAAACCGTAACGTTTTTGAGCTTTGCAATATAGGGGAGCAAAAACCCCGCACTGCTCGAGCTGTCAAGCAAAACGCTCTGCCCGTCACACAGTAGTGTGGCGGCTTTTTTTGCAATAATGCGTTTTTGCGCTATATTCTTTTTTGTTCTGTCGTAAAAGCTCGCAACACCGTTTGCAATTTCGGGCACACTCACACCGCCGTGTGTGCGCTTTACAAGCCCCATGTTCTGCATATGCGTAAGGTCACGCCTGATGCTCGATGCCGATGTGAATGTCATTTGCGAAAGCTCCTCAACCGTAATAAAGCTACGCTCGTTAATAATTCCGAGAATTTTCTCCTGCCGCTCACTAATGCTCATTTTGTGCTCCTTTTTTGCGCGTTTTTCTAAAATACCGCCAAATATTGCGCGAATTAAATCATTTATTATAATTATATATAAATATATTTTTTTGTCAATCACGAGGTGTATTAATGTTAGAGCAAATGAAGGAGCGCGTTTGTCGCGCAAATATTGAGCTTAAAAATTCGGGGCTTATCACGCTTACATGGGGTAATGTTTCCGAAATCGACAGACAGAGCGGACTTGTCGTTATAAAGCCGTCGGGCGTGTCTTATGATAAAATGACCCCCGCTGATATGGTGGTTGTCGACCTTGACGGCAATACTGTAGAGGGCACCCTTAACCCGTCGTCAGACCTGCCTACCCACCTTGAGCTATATAAGGCGTTTTCCGATATCGGCGGTGTGACGCACACCCACTCGCGCTGGGCAACAGTCTTTTCGCAGGCAGGCGTGCCGCTCGAGGCGCTCGGCACTACCCACGCTGACACCTTTTACGGTACCGTTCCCTGTACCCGCCGCTTAAGTGCCAAAGAAATAGCGGGCGACTACGAAAAAAATACAGGCAAAATCATTGTCGAGGCTTTTGAAAACATTGACCCAATAGCAATCCCCGCAGTGCTCGTAAACTCGCACGGTCCGTTCATCTGGGGAGCATCCGCTCAAAAATCAGTTGAAAACGCAATCGTGCTTGAGGAATGCGCAATGATGGCTTATTACACAAAAAGCTTATCGCCAAATGTTACAATGCAACAAGAGCTGCTTGATAAGCACTATCTTCGCAAGCACGGAAAAAATGCCTACTACGGACAAAAGGAGTGCGCAAAATGATAATCGACAGCAAAAAATACAGCGGCAAATGTGCCTGCGGTAAAACGCACGTAATGCAAACACAGCTTTCTGTTATAGAAGAGGGCTGTCTTAAAAACATATCGCAGTACCTTGCCGATTACGGCATAAGCGGTAAAATTGTCGCGGTTTACGACCAAAACACCTATAAAGCAACGGCTGACCGCCATATCCCCGCTGACTTCGAGATAATTTTAAACCCCGATAACCTTCACGCAAACGAGCACGGTGTTGAACTGCTTAAAGAAAAGCTCCCCGAAAACGCCGATGCACTTGTTGCAGTCGGTTCGGGTACCATCCACGATATTACCCGCTACTGCGCATATGAGCGCGGACTTAAGCTTGTGTCTTGCCCTACCGCCGCAAGCGTTGACGGCTTTTGCTCGTCTGTTGCGGCAATGACGTGGCACGGCTGTAAAAAAACGCTTACCGCCGTTGCACCCACCCTTGTAATTGCCGATATTGATATTATCAAAAACGCACCCATCCGCCTTGCAAAATCGGGCTTTGGCGATATGGTCGGCAAATATGTCGCACTCGCCGACTGGAAAATAGGCAATATATTAAAAAATGAATACTACTGCAATGCAATCGCCGATATGACACTGTCTGCAACAAAGGCGGTAATCGACTCGGCTTATGGCATTTTAAAGGGCGACACACAGGCGTATATAAACCTTATGTACGGTCTTTTGATGTCGGGTCTTGCAATGCAGATGCTCGGTAACTCCCGCTGTGCTTCGGGTGCTGAACACCATATTTCTCATATAATCGAAATGGAGCCCAAAGGCCTCGGCGTTCATTCCGATGCTCTTCACGGTGAAAAGGTAGGTGTCGGTACACTCCTTGCCATAAAGGAATATAAGCGTATCTGCGCCCTTGAAAACATTGATTTTTGCGATTATGAGACCTTTTCACAAGACTTTGTTTATAAAATCTTTGGCGACAGTATGACAGACGAAATTATGAATGAAAACAAAAACGACGCCGCCGTCGGTATTACCGCTGATAGCTTAAAGTCTTTCTGGTCTGAAATCTGCGATGTTGTAAATGCTTTACCCGATGCTGACACTCTTTCAAAGCTTTACTTGGAGCTTGGTATAAAATCAACCCTTGCCGATATTGACGTGAATAACGAAAAAGAAAAAGCCATTTTAGACTATAGCCCTGCTGTGCGTAACCGCGTAACGCTTATGCGCCTTAAAAGATGCATAAAATAAAAAAGCTCCCTCGGGAGCTTTTTTTAATCTATAATTGCGCCGTGCTCTTTAAGTAAACTCTGTAACTTTGCAATATCAATATTTTCAACGCAAACATTGTTTTTTATTGCAAGCGTTGCCGCGGCACCTGCCGCCTGACCCATAGCCATAGCGCAGGGCATACATCGTAGCCCGCCAGCCGCCTGAGACTGACACGATATTGTTTTACCCGCGACAAGCAGATTGTCGCAACCGTTTGGCAGCATGCTTCTGTACGGAATATAATAAACCTTGGCAACCTCAATCTTAAAGTTGCCTGTTTCTTTTTCCGAACGGTTGTGAACGTCCATTCCAAAGCCGTATGCGGCAATTCTGTCGTTAAACTTTGTGCCGTTTGCAATGTCGTCAACTGTTATCGTGTATTTTCCGCTTATATGTCTGCTTTCTCTTACACCAAGAACCGAGGCAACCTGTCCGATTTTAGCGTTTTCAAAGCCGGGGGTCTTGTCACGTAGTACCTCGTATGCATCAAGCACCTGCTTTCTTGCCGTTCTGTGCGCATCACTCATACTTTTTGAGTCGCACGCATCAACGTTGTATACGTGATAGTGGTTAACAGCGTATTCGCCCTCGTTTGCCGTTCTGTATGCCTTTACGGGTCGCTCGGGGCGCTCGGTATACCTGTTCTCGTCAACACCCAGTACGTTAAACATAAGCGTTGCAGGCTGTGGAATATTGCTTATTTCGTCGCCCTTGTGTGTGTCAACACCCGCGGCGTATGCAACGTCAGCGTTGCCTGTGCAGTCGATATAAACCTTTGCGCTTGCGTATCGTAGCCCCTCAAGACAGCAGAGCACAACGCTCTCGATTTTATTATCTTTTACAATGCAGTCTGTAAAGCGTGTGTATAACAATACCTCAACACCTGCCTCCTCCAGCATTGTATCAAGCACAATCTGTAAATTAAACGAGTTAAAGGGTGTCACGTGCTTGTGATATCTTGTAATAAACGAGGTGTGAACACTCGGCGAGTCGGTAATCTCCGGCATTATTGCGTTGTTTTGCGCGTTAAGTCGCTTTACAATCTCATAAAAAATACCCTTTACGGTCTCTTTTTGTCCGTCGCGGTCGTGATTTGTCATAAACGGGCTAACCAACCCCACCGTTGCCATACCGCCGAGCATACCCGTAGCCTCGCACAGTAGCACTTTTGCACCGTTTTGTGCCGCCTCCATTGCCGCGCAAACACCCGCAGGTCCGCCGCCGAGTACTATAACGTCATAACTTCCTATTTCATTTATTTCTTTTTGATAAAGCATCTGACATACTCCCGTATTTTTTGAAAAATTATACATAATCATCCTTTTTTTGTCAATATACGAAAAACTTTCGTAACAAACGATATTGCATTGAAAATTTTCCTGTGATATCCTTTTATTAATAAGGAGATGTCAGTATGGATACTTTAAAATTTGACCTTTCAAAAAACGACAGCAGCATAAAAATATTAAACGCAACCAACGGCGGTCCGTGGGCAACAAAGGGTTGGGACCACGATGATATATCAAAGCAGGTCCGCACTAACTTTTTTACCTATAAAGCAGCGCGTATTCCGTATTCGCGCAATCACGACAGCGCTGTCGTGTCCGTTTACGGCGGTCCCTATTCACACGATGTAACACACATTTTTCCGCGCTTTGAGGCTGACCCCGACGACCCTGCGTCTTATGACTTTGCCTGTACCGATAACGATATACAGACCTGCCTTGCCGCAGGCACCAAAACCTTTTTCCGTCTCGGTCAGACGATAGAACACCAGGTAAAAAAACACGGCACACTTCCGCCCAAAGACTTTAAAAAATGGGCAGTAATATGTGAGCATATCATCAGCCACTACACAGAGGGTTGGGCAGACGGCTTTTATTACGATATGCCGTATTGGGAGATATGGAACGAGCCCGACCTCGACCCCGACGACAGCGATAATAAGCGCACCTGGGGCGGTACCAAGGCACAGTTCTTTGATTTTTACGAAATCGCCGCAAAGCACTTGAAAGCTCACTTTCCACACCTCAAAATCGGCGGTCCCGCGGTATCGGGTAAGGTCGACTGGTCTGAAGACTTCCTTTGTGAAATGCAAAAGCGTAACGTTCCTATCGATTTTTTCTCGTGGCACGTCTATCTTTACGATATCCAAAAGCTGACTGACCGCGCAAACAAAATGAAAGCCCTTCTTGTAAGGTACGGCTACGGTGATGCCGAGAGTATCTTAAACGAGTGGAACTATGTCAAGGGCTGGAAAGGTGAGGAGTACCTATACACCATAAAACAGCATATCGGTCTTAAAAATGCGTCCTTTATTACAGCGTGTATGAGTGCCGCTCAGCATTGCAGTATTGATATGCTTATGTACTATGATACTCGCCCGGGGATTTGGTGCGGCATATTTGAATATTATACTCATCAAACACTTAAAGGCTACTATCCTATGATGTGGTACGGCAAGTTTTATGATATGCAGTATCTGACCTATGCCACAACGGAAATCACCGATGTCTATTCGCTCTGCGCGGTTGATAAAAACGGTAAGTCGCTCACAATGCTTACTCACTATACCGATGACGATACCGCTCCTGCCAAAAAGATAAGGCTCGATTTTGGCAGGGCAGGGGAGTATGAGGTCTATGTCGTGGACGCAGACCGAGACGGTGAGTGTATCGGTAAATTTACCGAGCTCGAGCTTGACTTGCCCGTTCACTCCTGCCTCTTGATCAAAGAAATATAAAAAAGCTCCCGTGGGAGCTTTTTTAATTTATAAGTTCATATTTAATATTGTGCCGTATAGCGTGCTGCTCTGCAGCAGACCCCTTTTCGACAATCAGCGTGATATCTCCGGGGAAGGTGAACATCTGATTGTAAGGAATGTCGGTGACGTTTGATAAAATAGTTATTCTTTTTACCTTCGGGCTGTAGCCGAATGCCGAAATATCAATCGATGTCACGCTTTCGGGTACAGTGTATTCCTCGTCAGCCTTTCCCTCAGGATAGGCAAGCAGCTTTGTTGCGTCCTTGTTAAACAACACCCCGTCAATGTCGCAAAACCTGGGGTTATCATCGTCCACCTCGATTTTTTTAAGCGAGCTTGCTCTGAAAAACGGGTTGGTCGTTATGGAGATTACGCTTTCGGGAATATAAAATTCCTCCAGACTGTAGCATCTGTAAAACACCGCACCGACAATTGATGTAACGCTTTTCGGGATAACAATGCTTTTTGTCTCCTCGTGCTGATAAAAAGCCATATCGGAAACTGTGATAACGGGCTTGTCGTCAATAAATTCAGGAACCTCTATGTTTGTCTGATACTGGTCGTAGGTGTGTCTTGTGACGTTTATGCTGCCGTCGTTTGTCACCTCATATTCGTACTCGGCTTTGATCTTTTCATCCTTGCCGTAGTCGAAAAACTCCATATATCTGCTTGTCGGCGAAACATACTTTTCGAGTGACAAAAACCTCTGCGGCTTGCTGCCCCTTGCAATGAGGTACTTAACCTGATAAATGGCAGAAATGTCGTTTATATTTCCGTTTCCCGATATTATTGCACTCTTTGCAATTGTGTATTCCAGCGGGTAAAGCTCTTTACAGTTTTGCTCTGAAAGATTCCAGATGTAATATACTGCCGCCGTCGCCGTAACGACCGTGCCCTCGTCCGTCTCCTCCTCGCGGTATCTTATCAGCTCCGCAAACGGATAGTCCTGCAGCTGTCCCTCGCCGAGCGGGTAGTCCTCCTCAAACCAATCGTACTGATATCCGAACAGCTCCGATGTCTTTTCATTAAAAACGTCAAGCGGGAACCTACCGCTGTTTATGTCGTTAGGACAAAGGTGGAATATATACCACATCATCTTGTCAATATACGGCATATTTGTTTGCGAAAAATCGGGCATTGCGTTGATTTTATACTCCGCAAACATCTCAAAAAACTTCTTTTTCTGTAAAATAGTTATGCTTTCATCTTTTATCAGCGTATCACTCGGTATCGTCGGCTCGTCCTCGGGTATGCCTCCCGGGACTTCAACGGGGACCTGCTGCCCCTGCATGCGTATTCCTCGCCCGATAATTGCCCATATAGTAACTGCCGTTATTATCGCAACCGCCGCCGCAACCGACGAAACGACCGATAATATCTTTTTGGCGGACGGTCTGCTTTTAAGTGTAATGAGCTTTTCAGAGTAACTGTCCGACTCTGCTGGCGGCATAATCGGTTTTGGCTTTAATTCTTTGAATTTGTCAAAGTTCATAGCAGTTCCTCCTTATATATTTTTTCAAGCTGTTTACGTGCACGCGTAAGCCTTGCCTTTACAGCGGACAGTGAGATATCGAGTGTTTTTGCAATGTCGCCAAGACTCATATCCTCAATGTAAAACAGTACAGTCACATCGGCAAGATTTTCGGGCAACCGTGACAGCAGGTCGTTAAACTCAACTGCAAGCGTAGCTTTCGAGTTTGCGGCATACGCCTTGTCAAGCGGTACAGTCTTTGAGTTGTCAAACCTGCGTCGCTCCGCTGAGGCCAGCTTGCACGTTGCCCGCATAAGCCATACCTTCAGCTGCTCCTTGTATGTAAAGGTGGGTTGCTTTTCATACAGCAACAAAAACACCTGCTGAAAAATATCCTGCGCAGTATCAATATCGCCCGTTTTGGACAGCGCCATACGGTAAACCGACGGTCCGTACTCGTTTACGATTATTTCAAAGGCTTCGTTTTGCACGTTCTCCCCCCTTATTAACATAGTCAAAAGGCCCTTTGCATATATAATGCATTTAAAACACCAAAAAGTTACTTTTATTTTAACATTATTTTTTTAAAAAATAAAGCCGCAGACAAAATAGCCTGCGGCATTCGCTTTTTTCTAGAAAAAAGCCAAAAAATCTTCATTCGGTTTGGTGTAACGCTTACAGCTTAAAAACTTATCGGGTGTCTTACCGTCCTTTGTGATGTACGAAAACTCAATAATGTTTGTTATCGTTTCCCCCGGTATCACACCTTGGGTAATTTCTGTTTTTGTTATCTCGTACTCGTCGGGAAAATGCGCCCTGCAGTTATAATCGGTAAGCGGCCAGATGTTGTGTATCGCAACGGTGGCGCTTACCTTTGTGCCCTCGTTTGTCTGGGTCTCTTCGTATTTTATAAGCTCCGCAAGCGGAAATTCCATTATCCCCTGGGCCTCAAGCTGTATATTGCTTTGCCCGCCAAGGTCATATTGTACACCGAACTTTTCTTTTGCCACCTTGTTTAAAACTTCGGCAGGCAGCGTGCTGTTTTCTTTTTTTACGTCCTCTATGTGCAGATGAACAGCATAATTGATCACACCGTCCATATCGGGTGTAGTACCTTCATCAAACTCTGGCATCGCGTCAATTCTGTGGTCGGCTACAAGGTCAAATATCTCTCGGCATTTGCTAAAGCGTATAAACACGTTTTTTCTGACAATAGGTTCATTAATTTCCTCTTTGGTTACCGAAACAATGTATTCAAGCTCTAATTCGCCCTTCTGAACAAAGCGTATATATTTTACAGTGCTTCCGCTTTTGAGTGCAACCACCGCAACGCTCGTGCCGTCATCAAACTCCTCGCTTACCATATACTGTATCGGGTGATACGTTGCAAAGTCCATGGTCAAAAGCCTCATCCTGTTTGACTGTATGTCGCTTTCAAACTCTGTTTTTATGTTGAATATATCATAG
This sequence comes from Eubacteriales bacterium, assembly GCA_045546815.1. Classification (GTDB taxonomy): domain Bacteria; phylum Bacillota; class Clostridia; order Oscillospirales; family QAKW01; genus RGIG9041. Next base: position 17,674 of record JAZQDN010000131.1, on the reverse strand, counting down.
ACATAATCACTCATTTGCTCTTTTGTGATTATGTTGTCCTCCGCCCTGCCGCTAATCATCCACGAGCAAAATTCCGCAAGCTGCTCGTTTGACAGCGGACTGTCCTTGTCAAACTCGGGCAAAAATATATCAAAATAATCGTTTGAAAAAACGGTTGAGATTTTTCTTTGCAGCTCATCGCTTATCTGTACCTGCGTAACCGTAACGGTGTGCGGGTCATACGAGGCACCGGGTACAACGTCTGCACCCTGCCTTATTCCGCGTCCGACAATCGCCCACAGCGACACAAGCAAAACTATTGCCACCGCCGCCGCAACAGTTAAAACAATAGAAATTGTTTTGTTTTTCGGTCTGTCGTATTCAAGAGAGTCAAGCGCTTCAAAGTAGCCGTCTGTGCCTTCGGGCTGAAAAACAGCCTTTGGCTTTATATTTTTAAATTTATCAAAACTCACAGTATCTCCTCCTTATATATTTTTTTAAGAAGTGTGCGAGCGCGTGCAAGTCGTGATTTTACGGCAGGAAGTGATATTCCGAGTGTTTTTGCTATTTCCTTTTGTGACATATCCTCAATATAATATAGCATTGTTACGTCGCAAAGTCCTTCGGGCAACCGTGAAAGCACGTCCAAAAATTCAAACTCAACGCTATCGTATGTACCAATGCCTTCGGCAGCCTCAAGGGGTACGCTTTTAGCATTATCAAATCGCCGTGTGTCAGCAACTGCCAGCTTGTAAGCACAACGTACCATCCAAACCTTTAACTGTGCCTTGCATTTGAACTTGGGCTGTTTTTCACACAGTAGTAAAAGCACTTGCTGTAAAACGTCCTGTGCCATATCAGTATTATGTAATTTTGAAAGCGCTGCACGGTAAACAGACGGAGCCATTTCCGCAATAATATTATCAAACGCTCTGCTGTTCACACTATCCCTCCTTTTTTATAATTTGAAAGGCCCTTTCACTTAGATAATGCGTTCAAAACGTAAAAAAGTCGCTTTTATTATAAAATATTTTTTTTAAAAAATAAAGCCGCAGACAAAATAGCCTGCGGCAATTGATTTGTTATTCAAAAAACGACCAAAATTCGTCTTGTGAATTATTAATATGTTTTACTTCAATGAATTTTTCGGGTGTAACACCGTCGTCCTTTGCGATGTATTTAAATTTGCAGATACGGTAAAAATACGGCATCCATTCGTTGCCCTCAATTATGATTTTACGTAAGTATCGGTGATCGTCATATCTTTCTATAGTGTATGTGTCATAATATCTTCTGATTCCTACAGTAGCGGTTATAATTGTTCCGTTGTCGGTATCTTCTTTGCTGAATTGGATTAACTCTGAATAAGGCAGTTCGTTAAGGTCCCCTAATTTTACAATATAGTCGGTGTCATCGTTTGTTATATTCTCAATACCAAATAAGTCTTTTGCAACCTGTTTTATTTTATCGCTGCCAACAGGTATGTCATCAGGCTCGCTCAAGTACGGCTCGTAATGTGCCGTATATAATTTCATTTTTTGAACATCAGGCAGTTCGCCCTCTGAAAATTCGGGTATTGCGTCAACTCTGTAATCTGTTACAAAGTCAAAATATATTTCGCGCAATTCATTTGTTATGCTTTTGTCACGCTTTGGTATCGGATAATTTTTATCTTCGAAAATATTTGAAATCACGTATTCCAACTCATTTTGCGAGTTTACAAGCCAACGTATTTTTTGCAATCTTTTTTGGTATTGAAGTCCGACCTCAACAATTCTGAATCCGTTTTCAAGTATATCACTTGTGCAGAATGATATTGTAATACCGCCTTCTTTGTCAAACTCATAAACAGGAGGACGCTGTTCGTATTTAATATCTTTTTTGAGTTTTACTTTATATCCGAGTAAATCGTAAGTGAAGTTTTCAAACTCTTGTTTTGTCAGTACAAGATCCTGACACAACTCGTTGCGTGTTTGTTCACAAACGTAAATAAGATGATCCAAAACAGGTGGATTTTCACTATCAAAAACAGGCAAACAATCAAGATTGTTTTCGCTCATAAAATGCCAGATTTCAAAGTCAAGTGCAGGGGTAAGCTCCTGTTTATACAGTTCTGTATCTTTATATTTATCTGCAGGAACAATAACGGCATTCTTTCTTATTCCATTACCGATAAGCGCCCATAGCGATACAAGCACCACAATTGCCACCGCCGCCGCAACAGTCGTGATTATAGGCAGAACGCGGCTTTTGGGCTTATCCTCCTGCAAATTTGCAAGCGTTTTGAAATAGTCATCACTACCCTCGGGCTGCGGCACGTTTTGGGGTAATAAGTTTTTAAATTTATTAAGCCTCACAGTATTTCCTCCTTATAGATTTTTTCAAGCACCTTGCGTGCGCGTACAAGCCTCAGCTTAACAGCCGATACCGATATTGAAAGCACTTTTGCAATATCATTTATACTCATATCCTCTATGTAAAAAAGCACCGTCGCATCACGCAGAGCTTCGGGAAGCCGTGCAAGCATGTCGTAAAACTCAAACTCAAGACTGTCATACACACCGACGTTTTCCGCCGCATCTATCGGAAGCGTTTTTGCGGTGTCGGATTTTCTTATTTGCGCCGCCGACAGCTTGTATGCGCACTTTACAAGCCACACCCGAAGCTGAGCCTTGCACTTGAATACAGGCTTCTTTTTGCAAAGCAGTAACAGTACCTCCTGTAAAATATCCTGCGCCGTATCAGCGTCACCCGTTTTGCAAAGCGCCGCGCGGTAAACTATCGGTGCAAATTCGCAAAACACCTTGTCATAATCAATACTTAGCACGTTATCCCTCCTTTTTTATATAAGTGAAAAGACCCTTTCACTTATATAATGCCTCTAAACCCATAAAAAGTTACTTTTCAAATTCAATTTCTTTTTCGCAAATTATTTCGTCAATATCGTCCTTGCCGCACAGTATAAACGGGCGCACCACTCCAAACTTTGAGTAGTCGCACAAAAACACCTTTTTGTCTGCGTTTTTAAGCATCTTTGCGCGCAGTGCGTTTTCGCGCTCGTCAACGTCGCTTATAATTCCGTCCTCGCTTATGCCCTGCGATGAAAAAAACATAATGTCGGCGTGAACGTTTTCAATAAAGCTCTCTGCAAAGCTGCCTAAAAAGCAGTCACGCTTGCCAAAAAACTCGCCGCCCGTGCAATATACCTTTATGTCGGTGCCCTTGAGCTCTTGAGCAACCCTGATGTTGTTTGTAATAATTTTCAGATTGCTTTTGCTTTTAATGTATTTGCAAATTCTGAAAACGGTGGTCGATGCATCCATAAACACCGTGTCGCCGTCATTTATAAGCTTTGCAGCGGACGCCGCGATCTCGTCCTTTACCTTGGTGTTTGCACTGTCCCGCAGTTCTACGGGCACGACCTCGTTTGCATAGCTTGCGAGCATAACCCCGCCGTATACCCGCTTTATGTGCCCCTCTTTTTCAAGAATCGCAAGGTCGCGCCGCACCGACGCCTCGCTCACGTATACCGCTTTTGCAAGCTCCTTTACCGTTGCCGACTTGCTTGCTTTTAAATAATCAACAATGTTTTGCTGTCTTTCATACTGTAGCATATTTATCTCCACCTTGAAAAAGTTTGAAAATGTGTCAAAAATCACGCCGAGCCTTGACAAATATTCATTTTTATCATATAACAATGATATAACTTTTTCAATCTTTTTCAAACTTTTTCATATTCAGGAGGAAAAACAAATGGCAGTTGTAACAATTATCGGCGCGGGTATGATGGGCTCGGCGCTTGCATTTCCCACCCGCGAAAACGGACATGAGGTAAGACTTGTCGGCACACATCTTGACCGCGAGATTATCGAGACCTCAATTAAAACAAACCGTCACCCCAAGTTTATGCGTGACTTTCCCGAAGGTCTTAAGTATTATCAGATCGAGGACGTAGAGCACGCAATCGACGGCGCCGACTTTATCATCGGCGGTGTTTCCAGCTTTGGCGTTGACTGGTTTGGCGATACTATCTTACCGCTCATTCCCGAATCAACCCCCGTTATAACTGTTACCAAGGGTCTTTATGACACCGAGGACGGCAAGCTTATTTCATACCCGCAGTACTGGGAGCAAAAGCTTAACAAAATGGGTAAAAAATTAAACCTCAATGCAATCGGCGGTCCCTGCACCAGCTATGAGCTTGTTGCACACGATCAGACAGAGGTTGCCTTTTGCGGCAAAGACCTTAAAACGCTCGAGTTTATAAAATCGGTTATGGCAACCGACTATTATCATATCAGCCTTTCAACCGACGTTGTCGGCATTGAAAGCGCCGTTGCACTCAAAAACGGATATGCACTCGGTATCGCGCTCACCATCGGTCTTAACCAAAAGAACTTTGGTAATGACGAGCTTCACTTTAACTCGCAGGCGGCAGTTTTCGGTCAGGCAGTCAAGGAAATGTCAAGACTTCTTGATTTTCAGGGTGCAGGCACTCTTGATAACCTTGCAGTCGGTGCGGGCGACCTTTACGTTACCGTATACGGCGGCAGAACCCGCCTTGTAGGTATTTTGCTCGGTAAAGGCCTTAATATTGACGAGGCAAAGGCAGAGCTCAACGGCGTGACCCTCGAGTCGCTCGTTGTTGCAGAGCGTGTTGCGCGTGCCGTAAAGGTATCGGCAAAAAACGGCGTGCTCGATACAAAGGATTTCCCGCTCCTTTTGCATATTGACGAAATTCTTACAGAGAAAAAGCCTGTAAACATCCCGTGGGAAAAGTTCACGTTTGTAAAATAATCAGTTGACAATCAAAATCTCCTGTGCTTTAATTAAGAAAAAGCACAGGAGATAATTTTTATGAAAACAATTCTTTTTCAGGGTGATTCAATTACCGATTGCGGCAGAAAACGTGAGGATCCTGAGGACCTTGCAAAAGGTTACCCCCGTCTTGTTGCGGCAGATATCGGCTTTGATAACCCGAATGAATATACATTTTTTAACCGCGGCATCAGCGGCAACCGCATTGTAGACCTCTATGCACGTATGAAGATAGACCTCATAAATTTAAAGCCCGATTATATGAGTATTCTTATCGGTGTTAACGACACCTGGCACGAAATTAACAAGCAAAACGGTGTCGATACCGCAAAGTACGAAAAAATATATTCAATGCTTATTGAAGAGGTAAAGGCTGCCCTGCCTGACATCAAAATAATCATTTTAGAGCCGTTTGTTTTAAAGGGCTCTGCTACTATAGCTACCGAGGAGATTCCTGATAAATGGGAGCGCTTTGATAAAGACGTCCGCGAAAAAGCGGCGGCTGCCCGCCGTGTTGCAGATAAATACGGCTTAAAGTTTGTTCCGCTGCAGGATAAATTCTCGGCTCTCGATGCACAGCACGAGGGTATCTGGACCGCCGACGGCGTTCATCCCACGGTTTTCGGTCACGAGCTTATTACTCGCGAGTGGCTCGCCGCCTTTGATGAAATAAAATAAAACAAAAATCCAAAAGCTACTGCGCTTTTGGATTTTTTATTTTTTTTGGCGACTCGCCGAACTGATTTTTGTATGCCTTGTAAAAAGCGGTGTAATCGGAAAATCCCGCCGCCTGATATGCTTCTGTCGGCTTGTAGCCGCCTGCTATCAGATCGCGCGCAAAAAACAGCCGTTTGACCGTGATATAACTCCACACAGTCGTGCCTGTTGATTTTTTGAATATCCTGTTGAGGTGCGGCTTGCTTATGTAAAACTTGTTGCAAATCTTGTCAAGCGATAACTCGTTTTCAAGATTTGAGTTGATATATTTAATGATCTGCCGTGCGCGATCTGGTGTGCCCTCGGTGCGTGCGTGCTCGTTTTCGCACAGCTCGTTAAGGAGCGGGTAAAGATAATATTTGCATTTATCGCTGTGCTTGTACTCGCACAGCTTTTCCAAAAGATCGTACCATACGTTGTCGGGCATGCTGTGCGTTTTATACATATTATTCTTGCCGAGCGGCTTGTCGTAAAACGGCTTTAACAGCTCATCGTTATCTGTTATATCAAATTGTATAACGATCCGTTCATACGGCTTGTCCGACTTAATGACAACTCGGTGTGCCTCCGACTTTCGTATTGCAAGCAGATCTCCTTTTTGAAGCCTGTACACGTTACCTTCAATTATATAGTCAGCATCCCCCGAAATAAAGTAAAAAATTTCGTGAAAATTATGTGTGTGCATTCTGACCTTTTCGCCCATCGGATTTTGCGATATTGAATGTGAACAGTGCAGATGTGTTATCATTTTTTTCACAACCCTAATCAAATATAATAATCATTTACGATTATTATATCACAAATGATTATTTTTGCAATGTTTTTGATTGTATTTGCAATTGATGTTTATAAAAAAGTACTTTATAATAAATTCAAATAACAAGAAAGGCAAAAAAACATGGAAAGCAGCTATCTTTTGCAAAATAAAACTGCACGCTTGCTGTATGAAAGCGTGAAAAACCTTCCCATAATTGATTATCATTGCCACCTTTCACCGCAGGAGATATACGAAGACCGTGTATTTGACAATATCGGACAGATGTGGCTTGCGGGCGACCATTACAAGTGGCGGCTTATGCGCTCTGTCGGCATTGATGAGCACTATATAACGGGCAGCGCCTCATGGCACGATAAGTTTATTAGTTATGCAAAGGCAATTGAATTTGCTGCGGGCAACCCGCTTTATCACTGGTCGCATATGGAGTTGTCAATGTACTTTGGCATTGACGATTATCTCACAGAGCAATCTGCCGAGGATATCTGGCAAAGAGCCAATGCGTACATAAAACAAAACTCGCTCTCGCCGAGAAAACTCATTGCACAGGCAAGGGTTGAAGCTCTCTGTACTACTGACGATATAATCGATAACCTTGAATGGCACAAAAAATTAAAAGACGGCTATGATGTGAGGGTGCTCCCGTCTTTCCGCACCGACAATCTTTTGCTTATGCTTCGTGACGGCTACCTTGACTGGCTTAAAAAACTGTCGGCAACTTCGGACACTCAAATCACTGATTTAAAATCTTTAAAATCAGCGGTAAAGACCCGCCTTGAGTTTTTTGTAAGCTACGGCTGTAGGTTTTCTGATATCGGTATGCCGTATTTTCCAAGCTGTATTTACAGCGACAGCGAGGCAGACAGCGTATTTTCCAAAATTTTAAAGGGCGAAAGTGTAAATGAGTGCGACTACCTCGGTCTTGTCGGCAATATGTATCTTTACCTCGGCACGCTGTATAAGCGCTACGGTCTTGTAATGCAGCTGCACCTGTCGGTTATGCGAAACGTAAACACTGTTCTTTTTAAACAGTGCGGTGCTGACTGCGGTGTTGATACTGTCGGTGATTGTATCGACGGTCCCGCCCTTGCAAAAATGCTTGATGCCATAAATAACGCTTCGGGTCTTCCCAAAACAATAATATATACGTTAAATCCGCAGGCTGCTTCGCAGATTGCATCAATCGCGCACGCGTTTGCGGATGTGCATTGCGGTGCTGCCTGGTGGTTTTGTGACCATAAGCGCGGCATCCGCGAGCAGATGGAAATAATTGCCGAAAACTGCTCGCTTGGCGAGTTTTACGGTATGCTTACCGACTCGCGCAGCTTTTTGTCCTACGCCCGCCACGACTATTTCAGACGTATTCTTTGTACGATGATAGGCGAGTGGGTAGAGCTCGGCGAATATAGTGAACAAAGTGCAATACAGCTTGTTTCAAAAATAAGCTATCAAAATATAAAGAAAGAAGTAGGTGAATAAAGTGAAATTAACCTTTAGGCATTACGGTGACTCCGACCCCGTAACACTTGAAAAAATCAGCCAGATCCCTACAATGACAGGTATCGTTTCGGCGGTTTATGACGTAAGTCCGGGCGGTGTTTGGAGCGAAGAGAGCATTTTAGACATCAAAAATAAGGCGGCGGCGCACAACCTTGAGTTCGAGGTCGTTGAGAGTGTGCCCGTACCCGAGGATATAAAGCTCGGTAACGAAAAAGCACCGCAGCTTATCGAAAACTACTGCGAAAACGTACGCAGACTCGGTAAAGCGGGCGTTAAATGTATCTGCTATAACTTTATGCCCGTTTTTGACTGGCTTCGCTCCGAGCTTGAGCACGCACAGCCCGATGGTGCAAACGCACTCGCATACGATGAAAATACCGTTCTTGCAATGAACCCCTTAAAGGGTGATCTTTCGCTTCCCGGTTGGGACGCAAGCTATACAAAAGAACAGCTTAAAGACCTTTTAAACGAATACGCAAATATTGGCGAGGAAAAGCTGTGGCAAAACCTCGAAACCTTCTTAAAGGCAGTAATACCCGTTGCCAAGGAGGCAGGCGTTAACATGGCTATCCACCCCGACGATCCGCCGTGGGGAATGTTCGGGCTTCCGAGAATTATTACAAACGCAAAAAATCTTCGCAGATTTTTCGATATCGTTCCCGAGACCAATAACGGTCTTACCTTCTGTACCGGCTCGCTCGGTGCAAACCCCGACAACGACCTTGTTGCAATGGCGGGCGAGTTTGCAAGCCGTATCCACTTTGTGCACCTTCGCAATATTAAAATTACGGGCAACCGTCAGTTTGAGGAGGTGGGTCATCCCACACAGTGTGGCTCGATTGATATGTACGGTATTGCAAAGGCGCTTGTCAAAAACGGCTTTGACGGCTATGTCCGTCCCGACCACGGCAGAATGATCTGGGGCGAAAAGGGTCGCTACGGCTACGGTCTTTATGACCGCGCACTCGGTGCAACCTACCTTGCAGGGTTATTTGAAGCAATTGAAAAGGAGAATGGCAAATGAATAAAGTAATTGTTATAACGGGCGCAGGCGGCGTTCTTTGCTCGGGCTTTGCGGCTCATCTTGCAAAGGATAACAACAAGATCGCGCTTCTCGATTTAAACTACGATGCGGCAAACGCAGTTGCGCAAAAGATAACTGCCGACGGCGGTATTGCCAAGGCGTACAAGTGTAACTGCCTTGATAAAGCAAATATTGAACAGGTACATAACAGCGTGCTTGCCGATTTTGGCAAGTGTGACATCCTCATAAACGGTGCGGGCGGCAATAACCCCAAATGCACCACTGCTCACGAAGAATATGTAAAGGGCGACGAGTCAGCTACAGACTTTTTGACATTTTTCAATATTGATGAGGGCGGCTTTGACTTTGTTTTTGATTTAAACCTTAAGGGTGTTTTGCTTCCCTCACAGGTGTTTATGCCCGATATGCTCGGTCGTGAGGGCTGCTGTGTTTTAAACATCTCGTCAATGAATGCCTACCGTCCGCTCACCAAAATTCCTGCATACTCTGCGGCAAAGGCGGCTGTTTCCAACTTTACCTCGTGGCTTGCAGTCCACTTTGCAAAAGAGGGTATCCGCGTAAACGCGATCGCCCCCGGCTTTTTTGTAACAAAGCAAAATAAAGATATGCTTTTCAATGCCGACGGCACACCCACCCCGCGTACCGATAAAATACTTCGCTCAACTCCAATGGGCAGATTCGGTGAGGCAAAAGAGCTTCTCGGTACACTCGACTGGCTCACAGACAGCGAAAAATCAGGCTTTGTAACAGGTATTACCGTTGCAGTTGACGGTGGTTTTTCGGCATACTCGGGAGTGTAATCAATATGAAAATTTTTGCGTTTGCAGATGAAGCAGATAAGATGATAGACGGTCAGATTGACGCTTTAAAGCGTAACGGTCTTTCCGGTCTTGAAATACGCAGTGTCGATGGTGTAAATGTGTCCGACATCACTCTCGAAAAAGCAAAAGAAGTGAGAGAAAAGCTTGACGCAAACGGACTTATCACCTGGTCTGTCGGCTCGCCTATAGGCAAAATCCGCTTTGAGCGTGACGATTTTTCACAGCATCTTGAAAAATTCAAGCACACCCTCGAAATCGCAAATATCCTCGGCGCAGAAAATATGCGTATTTTCTCCTTCTATCCGCCCAAGGAAAAATCAATCGAGCCCTATCGCGACGAGGTTATTGACCGTCTTTCTCGCTTTGTAGAGCTTGCAAAGGGTAGCGGTGTTGACCTCTGTCACGAAAATGAAAAGGGCATTTACGGCGATATAGCTTCGCGCTGTCTTGATATACATACACAGCTGCCCTCTTTAAAGGCGGTCTTTGACCCCGCAAACTTTGTGCAGTGCGGTCAGGACACACTTGAAGCGTGGCAAATGCTAAAGCCGTATGTTAAATATATGCATATAAAGGACGCACTTTGTGACGGCAGTGTTGTTCCCGCAGGCTGCGGTGATGGCCATGTAAAAGAGATAGCCTTACAGTTTACGGGCAACTTTACAATGGAGCCGCACTTAAAAGTGTTTGACGGTCTTGCCGAGCTTGAAGCAGAAGATGAAAAAAGCCTTGTCGGCAAATTTGTTTATAAAACAAACGATGAGGCATTTGATGCCGCGTGTAACGCATTTAAGGAGTTAATGTTATGATAATTGGTGCACAGTTTTTTACACTTCGCGAGCATTGCAAAACACTTGAAGATTTTGCAGAGTCGCTAAAAAAGGTAGCTGATATCGGCTACACCACCGTTCAGATTTCGGGTACTTGTGAGTACGAACCGAGCTGGCTCAAAGAACAGCTTGACAAAAACGGTTTAAAATGCGTTTTAACGCATATTTCAAAAGATAAGCTTACAACCGACCCCGTTGCCGTTGCAAAGGCGCACGATGTTTTCGGCTGTGACTGTGTTGGACTCGGTTCTTTTCAGATAAAGGACGAGGAGGGCAGACACTACGATGATTTTTTGAACATATACACCCCCGTTGCAAGAGCGCTTAAGGAAAACGGCAAATACTTTATGTATCATAACCACGCTCACGAGTTCAGAAAAATAGACGGCAAGCTTATACTTGAAAAACTTGCCGAGGATGTAGCCCCCGACCTTATGGGCTTTACGCTAGACACCTATTGGGTGCAGGTGGGCGGCGGCGACCCTGCCGAGTGGATCAAAAAGCTTTCGGGTAGAGTACCCTGTATCCATCTTAAAGACTGCGCTTACGAACAGCAAATGGCGGTAGTAGGCGAGGGCAACATCAACTTTGAGCGCGTGTTTGAGCAGGCAGAAAAGGCGGGCACAAAATATATGCTTGTTGAGCAGGATAACTGCAACGGCGAAGATCCGTTTGATTGCTTAAAGCGCAGCTATAATAACCTGAAGGCATTCGGCTTCAGATAAGGAGAAGTACTATGAGTAAAATAAAGCTTGGTATAATCGGTGTCGGTAATCAGGGCACAAAGTATGCACAGTTTGCGGTGGAGGGCAAGCTCCCCGAAATTGAGCTTGTTGCAATTGCCGACATAAACCCCGACCGTATTGAATGGATGAAGCAAAACGTAAGCGCTGACGTCAATTATTTTGATGATGCAATTAAAATGCTTGACAGCGGTCTTATTGACAGCTGTGTTGTTGCCGTTCCGCACTATGACCATCCGCGCTATGCAATCGAGTGTATAAAGCGCGGTATTCACGTAATGGTCGAAAAGCCCGCAGGTGTTTATACAAAGCAGGCACGTGAAATGAACGACTTTGCAGCATCGCACCCCGAGGTTAAATTTGCTATGATGTTCAATCAGCGTACAAACTGCGTTTACCGCAAGGTGCGCGAGCTTGTGCAGTCGGGTAAATACGGTCAGATTCGCCGCGTAAACTGGATAATTACTAATTGGTACCGTCCGCAAGCTTATTACGATTCGGGCGACTGGCGCGCTACGTGGTCGGGTGAGGGCGGCGGCGTGCTTTTGAATCAGTGCCCGCATCAGGTTGATCTTTGGCAGTGGATTTGCGGTATGCCTGTAAAGGTGCTTACCAAAATGCATATGGGCAAATGGCACGATATCGAGGTTGAAGACGATGTTACAACCTATGCCGAGTATAAAAACGGCGCAACAGGCGTGTTTATTACCTCAACCGGCGATGCACACGGCACAAATCGCCTCGAAATTCAGCTCGACGGCGCAAAAATCGTAACCGACAGCAAAACTATCGAGCTTGACGAGTACTCTGTAACCGAGCCCGAGTTTACAAAAACAAACGAAAAGCCGTTCGGTAAAATGGAGGTTACCAGAGTTGATGTAGAAACCGACGGACAAAACCCGCAGCACGCAGGCGTACTCAACGCGTGGGCAAGTGCCATCCTTCACGGCACACCGCTTGTTGCAAACGGTGCCGAGGGTATAAACGGTCTTATGCTGTCAAACGCTATGCATCTTTCACACTTTTTAGGTAAAGAGGTAGAGCTTCCTATCGACGAGCAGCTTTACTACGATGAGCTTATGAAGCGTGTAAAAACATCAAAAAGAAAAGCACCCGTAAAGGCTGTTTTTGCAGATACCGCGGATACCTACGGGGGCGCAAAATAAAATGAACGCACTTATAATCGGTGTTGGTAATATGGGCGGTGCGCACGCCGCCTGCATTGCCGCGGGTAACATTAAGGGTATGCACCTTTACGCCCTTTGCGATATTGACAAAAACCGACTTGAGCTTTGTAAAAAAACCTATCCTGATACGCTTTTGTACCCCGATTGGAAGGACGCGGTTTTAGATAAAAACGTTGACGCCGTTATAATTGCCGTGCCGCATCCGCTCCACGCGGACATTGCGATTTTTGCCTTAAAAAACGGCAAGCACGTGCTTGTCGAAAAGCCTGTTGATATTCGTGTGTCAAAGGCGATGGAGCTTAATCGGGTGGCAGGGGAGAGCCGCGGCGTGTTCGGTATAATGTTTAACCAGCGCACCAATAATCTCTATGCAAAAGCCCGTGAGATAGTAAAGAGCGGAAAGCTTGGAACTCTTAAGCGCTCTGTATGGATAATTACCAACTGGTATCGCTCACAGCAATATTATGATTCAGGCTCCTGGCGCGCAAGCTGGGCAGGCGAAGGCGGGGGAGTGCTTTTAAATCAGGCACCGCACAACCTTGATTTGTGGCAGTGGATATGCGGTATGCCAAAGAGCATTACCGCCTTTTGCGATGTTGCAAAATATCACAATATCGAGGTCGAGGACGATGTGACAATCTTTGCCCGCTATCAAAACGGCGCAACAGGTACGTTTATTACCTCAACCGGCGAATACCCCGGCACAAACCGCCTTGAAATTTCGGGCTCGCGCGGCAAAATAATTATTGAAAATAAAAAACTGATGTTTTGGCAGCTAAAGTCAGACGAGCGGGATGTTTGCTTTAAAGACAGCTCAAACTCACCCAAGCCCGAATACGACTATTTTGAGTACGATTACGAGCCTGTGCCCGCGCACGCCACAATTTTGCAAAACTTTACAAACGCCGTGCTGAACGGACAAAAGCTTTTAGCACCGGGCACCGACGGCATAAATCAGCTCACTCTTACAAATGCGGCGTACCTTTCGTCGTGGAAAAACTGCGAGATTGATCTTCCGCTTGACCCCTGCGAATACGATAAGTATTTAGATGAGCGTATCGGTGACAGCACCGTTTTCAAAGCTCAAAAGGCTACAGACCTTTCGGATACATATTCTGAACGTTGGCAAACCAACTGGTAAATTAAAAATCACTAACTTTCGTTAGTGATTTTTTTGTTATTCTTCAATCGGCGTTACATCTAAAATGTCCAAAAACGGTTGTATGTCGTATGACGGAACAAGTATCTCAAAATCCTTGACAAAATTAAACCTTATCGAGTAATACTCGTTTGCTGTAAAAGACTCTTGATATTTTGTAACGTTTTTAACAATGTCGTATTGCTTAAAGTCACCTCTGTCGTCGTCCCAGCTCGAAAAGGTGATGGGACTATTTACTTTAACAACCTGCTCGATGCTGTTTTTGTCAATGCCTATTATCGCACCGCCGTAATAAAAGCATAGCCTGCCGTCCTCTTCAAAAATCTTTGTCGGGTCATTGTCGTAGCACTCGGGTGCTTTACTCGGGTCACCGTCTTTGTTGTAAAGATATGCAAACACTTCAACATCTTTTGCATCGCTCGGAACGTTAAGCTCTGCTCCGCTAAGCTCATTTAAGTCTTCAAGCTCCTTTCCGATTTCATCAAAAAGCCCGCTTTGCTTTGATTTTAATACAAATTTTACTATTAAATACAGTCCGATTAGCACAATTCCAATAACCAAAAACGGAATGTTAAGCTCCTTGCCCTGTATTAAGTCAATCACGCCGTAAAACAAAAAGAGTATACCAACACACATCAAAACCTTTGGCAGCATTGCAAGCCCAATGCTTGCCCTGAGCCTCTTTTTAAAGCTGTTCGATATTTCTCCTCTTTTGTCGGTAATCTCCTGACTTTCTTTTCTTAAAATCAGCTCGCTGTGGTCAATAACCGTGATGCTGTCGACACCACTTGTGAAAACGTTTGTTCTTTCCATTTTTCTGCCCTTAATTTACGTTAATGATAGCGGAATTTCCCGCGATAATTTTTTTGCTGTCTCTGTCAATCACAGTCGGTGCAAAAACGGAGTAATTGCCTTCAATTGCGCAGTAGCACGATAGCTCAAGAGTTGCCGTGCCGCCGTTTATGTAAACGCGCTCATTGCAGACGCTTGCGTTTGTTGCCAAAACCTCTGTTAACTTTAATCCGTGCGGAAGTGAGAGCACCGCGTAGGGTGCGCTCATATCGCACCCTGCCGTGTCGATTGTCATAACGAGCTTTACAGTGTCACCGTCAGCTGCGTTTGTATTGCTGAGCGTAACGCCGCTTGATTTTTGGCTGACTTGCTTGTATCCGCTGTCGGCAATTGGCTTTTGTGATGCAATACAGCTTGCGTTTTCGCCCGATTTTGAAATAATGCTTACCTTGTCAATGTTTTCGCGCGCGATATTAAATGTCACGCTTTCAGTTCTGTGGTAGCTTATTTGTGTTTCGCTGCCGTCCGCCGCCTTGTATATTATCGTGTTTTTGCCTTCAAGATAGGGTACACACTCTTTTATAAACGTGCAGTACGCAAGCCCTGTCAGTGTGCTGTCGCTCACGTTCATAAGCCCTTTTACAAGGTCCTTTGCGTTTTGCTGTGACAGCTTTGATGTCACAATCGCCGCGATACAGCTCATATACTCCGTTGCGGCAGGTGTGTCTGCTTCAAATGTCGATACACCGTTTGCAGTGTGGATTTTCAGCACAAGTGAACTGTTTAAGATCTCATACGCTCTGTTATAATCTCCCGCGCAGGCAAATCCGAGCGCGAGGAACAGCTTTTGCTCATCGGTGTATGTCTCAAAGCCGTCGTAAAGCGTGTTAAGCTCGCACAGCACCGGCTCGCCCATCTCGGCAAATACCGCGTTTGCGGCAATTATGCTGAGCGTGTCGGGTTTTTTCTTTAAAACACCGTCAAAATATCCCTTTACCGTGTTTTTATCAAACAAATCATCAGCCGTCACGGCAATCAGCGCCGCCTGCGGTGTGATGGCAAGCGTACCGCTTGGGTATACATAAATTCCCTGTGCACCAGCACATCCCGAAATGAGTGAAAGCTCGCTCTTTTCAATGCTGCGGCCCGTCACGATACTTTTTGCAAGCGTGCTTGCAAGTATGTGGTCAATTCTGCCGCTTGACTTTGCAAGCATCTTTTCGATCACCTTGAAGTACAGCTCGTATTCAATGTCGTAAACGTTTACCGTAATGTCCGAGCTGTATCCGCCGCTCTGCGTGTCGGTCGAATCCTGCATCACAAGCTCTGTGACAAGCTCGGCTTTGTCTGTCAGTACAAACGCCGCTTCGCTCTCGCACGAAAGCGCACCGTTTGTGCCCGTTACCTTAACGGTGTAATTGCCGCCTGCCGCCTGCTTGCCAAAGCTCTCGTTTTTAACCTGCTGAACGCTTGCCGTTCCGTTTTTGGTTGCAATCTGAATGCCGTCTTTAAACAGTGCCGCTGTGTAGTTGCACTGCCCGTTTACAGCGTCTCCGTCAAATCTGAATGCAAACGAAACATCGTCGCTCGTGTATATCTTTTCGCTGACAAACGTTTCAATGTACATATCGCTTGTCGCTTTTATGTCAACAGTGCGCTGACCCGAGCCCGCGTTTTTGTCAAAAGCAATTATGTCTGCCTTCCAGCCTGCCACGTTTTCGGGCAGCGTAAAGCTTATCTGTGCGTGCCCTGCAATGTCGGTTTTTACCGTTTCAAAGCAGGGGGACGCCATATATCCGTTGTTGGCATTTTTATAGCTTAAAGCGGGCTGTGCTCTGTTGCCCGTAAAGCTCGGACTGTATGATGACGCTGTGTTTGCAATGCTTATAACCTTGTTTTTGCTGTGTGCCGTATCGTTTTGAATGTAAAATCTTTCATCGTAAAGTAAAACGTTTACGGTAGCTTCAACCGCTGCTCTGTCAGCACCCTTGACGTCAATAGTCATATTGACAGTATCTCCGGGAGAGTAGTCCTGCTTGTCAAGAGTTACCTCTATGTCGAGCGCGCTTTGCTTTTGCGTGAGTGTTTTGCCGCTTACCTTGTGAACAGAGGTGCCGTCAAAGTAGGCAGCGTCAATAATAACTCCGTGTGCAAATTCCTTTGAAAACTCAAAGCTTATGGCGCCCACGTCATAAACCTCACTCTTTACAATACCGCCCGAAACAAAATTTATAACAACCTTTCCGCCCTCTGCAATAATGTCGGCTGGGCTGTTACCGCATAGCTTTGCAATTACGGTTTCACCCACGGTACACTCGGTTTTACATTGCAACGAATAGCGGTTTGTATCAGAGTACCCGTTTGAAAGCTCACCGTAGGGGTAGTATGTGTACTCGTCGCCGCCCGCTTTTATTAAATAGTAAGCATTGTGATCAAATGCAAATGTTGTGAGCTTTGCCACACCGTTTACCGCCGCAGCCGTTTCGCTGCCCTGTAAAATACTGTTTGCGGTATAGGTCGGGTCGCTTACCTGCTGTGCATTCATTGCGTCGTAGCCGGTAAACGAACCGTTTTGTACATAATCTATTATATACATCTGCGCGCTGATGTCGCAATCTGCGGGTGCGCCGATAAAGTCAGGCTCGTTTTTATCTACGTTATTTACATATACGTCAAGTGTTCCGTCGCTGTTTTCCACAACATCGGTAATAACTACGCTGTCGCGGAATACCGTGTAGTCAACAAAATACGACTGCTCGCCGCACGTAAATGTGCGTACCACCTGATTCCCGTCTTTTGCCGATGCAGCTTCTGTAAATACTGCAAGCCCGCGGCTGTTTGTAATAAGTGTCTGTCCGTCAATAGTTATCGGTACGTTTTCTGCAGGTGTTCTGTCAGAAAGCTCGGCATATATATTATATGTTACCGTTTCACCCTGAATGTAACAGTCGCTGTCGGTAGAAATTTTAATGTTATATTTCGGCTTGCTTGCAAAAACATCAGCAAACACTGTTTTTGCAACCTGACCGTTTATCATAAGGTCGATATATCCGTTTGTGTCGGCAACAATTCCTGCGGTTTCAAGCTCGCAGCTAAACGCTCCGTCACCGTCGGGTATCACCTCTACCGCGCCGTCAGCCCAGCTTGCTTTAACCTCGTAAACCCTTTGCGTGTCGCGCTCGTCAGGCACTGTAAAGACAAAAATCTTTACAGTATCTCCTGCGCTGTATACCGTCTTGTCTGTGCGCATAAAGCTGTAGTTGTCTACTGTTGCAAAGGACGCCTCGGTCTTTTTGGTCTTTACAACC
>JAZQDN010000130.1:0-5340 GCA_045546815.1 Eubacteriales bacterium | reverse complement strand
GTCAGTTGAAATCACAAACGAAACAGACCCCATTTTCGGTATGGACTCATTTGTTGCTAAAAATGAGAACGCTGACACACTTTGGGAGCCCGGCAAAACTCAGGTAGCTTACCTTGAGATCGTAAACAACGGCAACCTTGCTCTCAAATACAAGGTAGCTATCGAAGTTAGAAACGACAACGACAGCGACCTTTACGAAGTAATGGAATACGCTATCGTTCCCGATGCAAAGGTTACCGATGCTAAAATCGACAGATGGGCAGCTCTTGCTGACGAGGATACAAAACCCGTTGTAGTTGGCACAAACGTTGACACAACAGACGTTTCGCTCGGCGTAGGTCAGTCACACTACTTTGCTCTTGCTGTACATATGCTTGAAGAAGCAGGCAACGAGTACGAAAACGGCGAAGTTTCATTCGACATCAAAGTACTTGCTACACAGGATACTGTTGAAGCTGACTACTATGATGAAACATACGATGCAAACGCTACTTATCCGGTATATGTTACAACTCAGCAACAGCTTATTGACGCTTTAGCAGACGGTGGTCAGGTTGAAATTTCTAATGACCTTGTACTTAATGAAAGAGTTTATATGCTCAACGGCGGCACACTTGATGGCAACGGAAATACCGTTGATCTTACTGCACTTGGTGCAGTAGGTCCCAGCGGCATAGACTGCCCCGTTACAACAACAGGCGGTATCATCAAAGACTTAAACATAGTAGGTGATCCTAACAAAACACGTGCTTTCGGTACAGGTAGTTCAGGTGAATCTCAACCGCTTGCAGAAGACCTTTGGCTTGACAACGTAAGCTGTGACAGCGTTATGTATTCACTCAACGGTCGTGGCACCGGCACACAATCAGTTAAAGTAACAAATTCAACATTATACGGTTGGATAAGCTTTGCGTATGTTAAGAGCATTGATTTTGAGAAATGTACATTGGGCACAGGTAATTCATATTTAGGTTACCAGGTTGTTTTTGGCAACGTTTCATACACAGATTGTACTTTTGAAGACTTTGATATGTGTGGAAGCGGTGATAATCTTGCCGGTTGTGTAGTTAAGTTTACAAACTGTACAAATGACGGACAGAAGGTTACAGCTGATAATTTTGTAGAACTGTTCAAATATCCCGGTGACGACGCAGACTTTAACAAGCTCAGAGAATGCACAGTTATTGTAGACGGCGTACCTGTTACTTGGTAATAATAAGATAAAAGAGTCGGTTTAAACCGACTCTTTTTTATCTTTCAGTTGTATGAATATGCCAAGAACAATGATGCAAAGACCTACGACGGACAGTATATTTATTTTTTCCTTTAGGAACACACCTGTCCACACCAGCGACAAAAACGGTGTTATGTACGCAAGGTTGGATATCTTGGCGGTATTGCCGAGCGACAGCGCGACTGCCCACAGCGTTGTGCCAATTGCCATAGTTGACATACCGTTCCACAAAAATCCCGCAATCTCAAAGCCCGAGAACGCAAACGAGTTCCCTTTTGCAATATTCATTATAAGCGTCAGCACAAAGGTTGCAAAAAACGACAGCATAACCGACAGGCTTTTGTCGTAGTCCACTTTTTTGGTAAGTGCGGTAAAAAGTCCGTAAGACACCGCACCGAGCATACACAATGCCGCACCGATAATAATGTTTTTATCAAGCTTGATAAGGTCGCCGCCCGTCACGATTATCACCCCGACAAACGACACTGCGATAGCAATCGCCTTTTTTACCGTCATTTTTTCCTTAAGGATTATGCAGGCGAACACAACGCTCATTATCGGCCACAGATAGTTTATGATAAACGCCTGCGATGCGGGCATATTTTTTGCGCCGGCATAGTAAAAAATGTAATAAAAAAAGGTGCCGGGCAACCCCGTGGCAATAATGATAATTATGTCTTTTGCGCTGTATTTTTTTAGCGTCTTTATATTTTTCGTAATCAGATTATAAACAAGTAAAAACAGCGCCGCAAACAGCGAGCTTACACAAAGAACGGTAAAGCTGTCGAGGGCGTTGAGCAGCAGCTTTGACACCGTTGCCATTGTCGACCACAAAAGAATTGTGACGCCTGCGAGAATATATGCTTTTTTCATAAGCACTCTCCTATGGCTTACAGTTGCCGCAGGGGCTGAAGCCGTTTTCTATAAGAACGTAGCGTTCTACCGTTTGCTGTCCCTTGTTCTCTTCGGATATATCTGCAACAGACGCGCAGGACGGCAGATGAAATTTTTTGGTGTTTGTGTTCAAAATATATGTTTTTGCTGATTCCACAGGCTTGCTTACCTCTTCGTTTACAAGCGTGCTTGTGCCGTCGGCATAGTTTATCTGCACACCCGGCTGAACGTTGTAGCAGTAGACGTTAAACGAGATGCCCTCGCCCTCGTCCTCGATCGAGTACGCTTCCATCTGCACGCCGCTTGCAACGAGGTTTTGCCCCTCAAAGTGCGGGGTCACGCGGTAGGCGACGTGGTTGCCCGTCTCTTTTACATAGTCGGCTACCATATTTTCAAACGGCAGCATTCCGTCCACATTCATATACCGTGTGCCTGTTATAAGATTTTTTTCGTTTGCGTTTTCACCCGTCAGCTGAAAGCCGATAAGATGACAGCGGTTATAGAGGTATTTTCCGTCAACACAGTCGTACTTTACCGTTTGCCAGCCCGACGGCTTTACCTGACCTATTGCGCCGCGTTCCTCTGTCGGCATAATATCCTGACCGATAACAGCAGTCGCAACCCCGCATCTGTCAAGGCTGTCAAGCTCGCTGTACTTTTCAAAGGATGCTGCAGTTTTTTCAGAATCGTAAAACTGCGGAACATTGTCATTTAGCGTAAGATACGGCTTGCCGCTGTACGGAAAAATGAGCGGCTTGTCGGTATTGTCAACCGATTCGTTTATAACGCCTTTATTTGCATCGTCCGCAAGACCGGTGTCGATCTGCACAGAGCAACCGACAAGGGAGAGCATCAATAATAAGGCTAAAATAAGACTTGTTATTTTTTTCATTGTTTTACCCCAAAATTTATATTAGATTAATTATATTTCATTACATTATAAAGTCAATACGTAATTTTTATTTTTTTGTGCATAAATTTTCATTGCTTTTGCAATAAATCAAAGCACTTTTCAAAGCCACCTGTGTTTTATACACGGGTTATGCGCATAAAATACAATTTATAGAAAAAATTATGGTTGACACCACAATATATTGTGTGTTATTCTATTATTGCACACAAATTTTTTAATGGGAGAAAACAATGAAAATAATCAAAAGAAGCGGAAGTGAGGTTCCGTTTGACAGACAAAAGATAGTGGTTGCCGTAACCAAGGCAAACGAAAGCGTTATACCGTCAGAGCGCATGAGCGAAATTCAGATAAAGCGTATCGCAGAGGACGTTGAGATGGCGGCAGAGAATATGAACCGCTCGCTCAGCGTTGAGGAAATACAGGATATGGTCGAGGACCAGATAATGAATCAGCGCGCTTTTTCAGTAGCACGTCGGTATATTACATACCGCTACACACGTGAGCTTGTTCGTAAGTCAAACACGACAGACGATCAGATCTTGTCGCTCATCGAATGCAATAACGAGGAGGTAAAGCAGGAAAACTCCAATAAAAACCCGACAGTCAACAGCGTTCAGCGCGACTATATGGCGGGTGAGGTGAGCAAGGACATCACACGCAGAATTTTACTGCCGCAGGACATTGTAAAGGCGCACGACGAGGGTATCATTCATTTTCACGATGCCGACTATTTTGCACAGCATATGCATAACTGCGACCTTGTTAACCTTGAGGATATGCTGCAAAACGGCACTGTTATCAGCGGCACGCTCATTGA
Organism: Eubacteriales bacterium; assembly: GCA_045546815.1. Lineage (GTDB taxonomy): Bacteria > Bacillota > Clostridia > Oscillospirales > QAKW01 > RGIG9041. The sequence goes on along the minus strand of JAZQDN010000130.1, from coordinate 1,482 downwards.
AAAGCCGCACTCGTTTTCGACTGCCTGCAACATTGCAACACAGATTATCGCGCAGGTGGCGTCCAGTCAGTACGGCGGTCAGTCAATAAGCCTTACGCACCTGGCACCGTTTGTTGATGTCAGCCGCAAAAAGATAACAAAAGAAGTAAAAGACGAGTTTGAGTCGGTAGGTGTATCGCTTGAGGGTGACAAGCTTTCGGAAATTGTAGAGAGCAGACTGCGCGAGGAGATCCGCCGCGGCGTGCAGACAATACAGTATCAGGTCGTAACACTTATGACAACAAACGGACAGGCACCCTTTGTAACGGTGTTTATGTATCTCGGTGAGGCGGCAAATGAGCGCGAGCGCGCCGACCTTGCACTTATTATTGAAGAGACGCTCAATCAGCGAGTTCAGGGCGTTAAAAATCAGGACGGTGTGTGGATAACACCCGCTTTTCCGAAGCTCATTTACGTTTTGGAGGAGGACAATATCCACGAGGACAGCAAGTACTATTATCTTACAAAGCTTGCCGCAAAATGCACCGCAAAGCGTATGGTGCCTGACTATATCTCGGAAAAAATAATGCTTAAAAATAAAATCGACAAAAACGGTGACGGTCACTGCTATACCTGTATGGGCTGCAGAAGCTTTTTAACACCTTATGTCGACGAAAACGGAAAGCCCAAGTACTACGGTCGCTTTAATCAGGGAGTGGTCACTGTAAACCTTGTTGATATCGCGCTTACTGCAAAGGGTGATATAGACGGGTTCTGGAAGACGTTTGACGAGCGTATGGAGCTGTGCCACCGCGCGCTTCAGTACCGCCACGAGCGTTTGACGGGTACACTTTCCGATGCCGCACCTATTTTGTGGCAGCACGGCGCACTGCTGCGTCTTAAGAGCGGTGAAACGATTGATAAGTACCTTCACGGCGGCTACTCAACACTGTCGCTCGGCTACGCAGGACTGTGGGAGTGTGTGTACGCTGTAACGGGCAGAAAGCTGACAGAGGCAGAGGGCGAAAACTTCGGCCTTGAAATAATGAAAAAGCTCAACGAGTACACGGCAAAGTGGAAGGCTGACGAAAACATTGACTACAGCCTTTACGGTACACCGCTCGAAAGCACCACCTACAAGTTTGCAAAGTGCCTGCAAAAGCGCTTTGGTATTGTAAAGGGTGTGACTGACAAGGCGTATATCACAAACAGCTATCACGTTCACGTGACAGAGGAGATCGACGCGTTTGACAAGCTCGCCCTCGAAGCCAAGTTTCAGGCGCTCTCGCCCGGCGGCGCGATATCGTATGTTGAGGTGCCTAATATGAACGATAACCTCGACGCTGTTCTGTCGGTTATGAAGTTTATTTACGATAACATTATGTATGCCGAGCTTAACACCAAGTCGGACTATTGCCAGGTCTGCGGCTTTGACGGTGAGATCCGTATTGCCAAGGATGACGGCAAGCTGGTCTGGGAGTGTCCCAAGTGCGGCAACCGTGA
>JAZQDN010000129.1:0-12481 GCA_045546815.1 Eubacteriales bacterium | reverse complement strand
GATATGCCTGCCGTCGTGTTCGAGCTCCATCGCACCGAAGATATAGCTGTCGTCGCTCCACGGCAGATATTTTTTATAGAGGTGGTCCTCCACCGCAACATCCTTTTTTGTCGTCTTTTTAAAGCCGTAAAGAATGTAAATTATAAAATCAACAACAGTGCTCTTTCCCCACTCGTTTTTTTGGCAAAACTCGTTAAGACCGCCCTGCAGCTCGATAACGGTGTCGGAAAACTTTCCGAAATGTGTCAGTTCAAGCTTTTTTATTACTGTCATTTTTGGCACCTCAACGCGCTGACACCCTGCTTGAGAGCATCGTAAAGCCGCTCCTTTTTGTCAGCGTCTGCGCTTTCTATCTGTTTTAGCATAAGCCGTATAAACTCGCCCTCAAGGGTGCGCTCGTTTGCGTTTTGCATAATATCCTCCGAAAGCTCGGTCTTGTCCTTTATCTCGACAAACCTGTCACAGTATTTTTGCAAAACCTCGGTGTCGATATACACACCGCCGTCGACAGCACCGACAAGCACCGCACGCGCGATCTCGTTCTGTCCGACCGCCTGCGCGTTCAATCTGTCAGCGATATCGGTAATGTCTTTGGCTCCCGAAATATCAACAAAATATTCTTTATATATTCTGGCGTCAGTCGGTACAAACTCGTACAGCTTTGTGTCGCTGTCGACAACGTAAAAGCCCTTTTCACCGCACTCGTCAAAGCCGCGACCCGCAGGCACGCCCGCGTGAAGCCCGCGCGGACCCGCGTAGCTATACTCCGCCGTTTTATGTATATGTCCCATAAGCAGAAGGTCAATGCCCGATTTTTCGACGTCAGCGCGCGACAGATCAAAGCCGCAGTCGGAGCTTATATCGCCGTGGCACAGAAAGATTCCGCCGTTCCCCGCAAAAAAGCCGTCAAAGACGTTGCGGCGGTCAGGCTGACTTGCGACCGATGCACCGTAGAGGTCACAGCCGCCGAGCTCGACTTTTTCGATATCGCGACCGAAAACGTGCATATTTTTCGGCACGGATCTATAAAAATGGCAGGTGTCAAGCGGGTCGTGGTTGCCGCTCACCGCATAAAACATTATGTCGGGTGCGCTCTCAACAATCTTTTTGACGCCGCCCGCGATATAGCCCGACGGTGCGGGGATATCAAAAAGGTCGCCGCCTAAAGCCACCGCACCCGCGCCGATATTTTTGGCATAGTCCACGATATTTTCAAGGTTTTGCAAAAGCTCGCGGTTGCGTGCGTGCCTGTCCTCGCCAAGAAACGCGCTGTCAAGATGCAGGTCTGCTGTAAAAATAAATTTCATTATTTTTTTCTCCAAATAAAAAAGGTTATTACCATTATAACACGGTAATAACCTTTTTGCAATTAATAAGAATTATCTTTGCTGCTGAAGTGTGTAGTGGATATCGTCAGCTTTCTCTTCATCAGTGAACTTATGGAGAGTGTTGATAACCTCACCGTTATTCCACTTTCTGTCGCCAACGTCTTCAGTTGTACCCATAACTGTTACGTTGAGCTGACGTCTTCTTGCACGAACGTGGTCCCAGTCAATGAAGTAAACGTGAGCAAACACGCCGCCGTCAAGAACGCCGTCTTTGATTGTCATTGTTTCGCTTCTGCCAAAGAATACTGAACGGAGGTGACCGTCTGTGTTCATTGAAGTGAAGTCACCGGGCTCGTTTACGAATCTGCCGAACTGAGCGTGGATCGGGCCGGGATGACGGTACTGATGCTCCTCAGCAAAGTCGGGGATCATCTTTCTCATGATATCGAGAAGGTCGTGCTGTAAGAACTCAAGGTCAAATGAGTCGATGTCGTGTGAGCACTCCTGAACCATTACTGAACAGGTTGTGTGATGTGAAGCGATACAAACTGTACCGTTTTTAACACCTGAAGCCTCAACGATTTCGATGATCTCCTTTGATACATCGTGGAAGGTGGGGATCCAGCCTCTTGACTGTAGCTCAAGCTCTTTTTGAAAAACTTTAAATTCCATTGTTTTTTCTCCTTTATTTTAAAAATTTATTTATCATTAAGTCGTTTGCCCACAGCACCTGCGGGGTGGATTACCGCGAACTTCTCGTTTTTGAAGTCGGTGTAATCGAGAACTGCTGTCTGAAGCGCATCAAAGATTGCAGAGGTCACCGCAAAGCTTGTTGTACCCTGACAGTTGTACTTGTCGCACTCGCGTGTTACTGCCATTGCAAGCACGATATCCGATTTTTGTGCAAGCGGTGACTCAAGGTTTTCGGTAACACCGATAACGATTGCGCCCTTGCCGCGTGCGATGTCAGCAATCGGCATAAGCTCGTCGGTCTTGCCGCCGCGCGATACAAGCAGAATAACGTCGCCCTCTTTTAAAAAGCCGGTTGCACCGTGAACAGCCTCTGCGGGTGAGATAAATCTTGCGGGGCGTTCGATACAGCACATAAGGTGTGCAAAGTGCTGACACGCAATGCCCGAGTGGCCGCAGCCTGCCGCCGCGATACGCTCTGCCTTTGAAAGCACCTCGACCGCCTTTGCAAACTGCTCGGGGTCAATAGCTTCCATTGTTTTTTTGAGTGACTCTGCCTCTATATTGAATGAATTAAGAGCGTTATTTACTATATCTTTCATTTACCGTGTACCTCGTCCCAGGTCTTTCTGAGTGCCCACAGCATCTCCTCTGCGGCAGCCTCGGGGTCGTCAGCCTTGATAATACCGCTTGTGCAGCCCGTTGCCTGTGCACCCGCGCGGATAACGTTTGCAACGTCGTCAGCACCCGAGATACCTGCGCCCTGAAGCACCATAATGTCGGGGTTTATCTTGCGGACAGCTTCGATTGTGTCAACAACATAGCCCATATCGCTTGCAACGCCTGTACCGATGAGCTCTGTCGGCTCTGCAACGATAAGGTTGGGGCCCATCTTTGCGATAGCGGCAACCTCCTCAACGCTGTCAGCGCAAACGATGGTTGCAAGTCCTGCGTCGTCCGCACGTGCAATTGTCGCCTTGATCGTTTCAAGGTCGAGATGCTTTTCAGCGTGGTTGAGCATAACGCCTACAGCGCCCGCCTCTTTAACCGATTCTGCAAGAACAGAGCCGAGTCCGCGGCCGGGTACCAGCGGGTCGATGTGCTGTGCATAGATATGTAAGTTTTCGGTGTTTTCCGCAAGCAGACGGATATCTGCATACTGCGGTGTTACGATTATGTCGAGGTCGTATTTATAAGCGATTTTGTCAACGTGCTTTGCAAGCTTTAACATACGCTCGCCCCACATAATGCACTTGGGACCGATTTCAAAAAACGGTGCTCTTATTTTGTACGGTTTATACATTTGTTTACTCCTTTATATTAAGTTTATTATCAAGCTCACAGTATTTTTTATAGGCGTCCGTGTAGTCGTCGCCGTTTGGCGTGTAGGTCTTGTCAACGCATACGGTAGCGTCGGTCGCCTCTTTAAACGAAGTGTACTCGCCCGCGCCCACCATCGCAATTATTGCGGTGCCAAGACAGGCGGTCTCGCTCTCTTTAACAGTATTTAAGTTAAGATCTACAACGTTTGCCTTTATCTGCGACCACAGCGGACTTGATGCACCGCCGCCTGTTATACGCAGCTCGCAGCCGTCTTTTACCTTTGCATAATCAAGCGTACCCTTCAGCATAAATGCAACCGCCTCCATAATAGCGCGTGCAAAATGCGCACGTGTGTGCGAGAGAGTTACACCGCAAAAGGATGCCGTCGCGTCGGGGTTGTAGTTGGGAATGGTCGAGCCGCAAAAATAGGGCAGCATCGTCATTCCGTCACAGCCGGGGGCAATCTCCTTTGCCAGCATATCTATATCCTTAAACGAAAGCTCGTTTGCAAACTGCTCTTTAAACCACTTGAGCGCCATACCCGCCGTTGCCGACCACAGTATCAGACAGTATTTACCGTCAAGCGCGTGCAGGTGGCAGGGCACGATGCTGTTTGGGTTATAGGGCGGAATTTTGTCCGTCGCGACACACACCGCCATAATGGTGCCTGTCATTTCGCTGATACGGCTCTCGTCAGTCACGCCCACACCGATAGTGCCTGCGATCTGGTCAAGAGCACCGGTAACAACCTTTATACCCTCATACTCGCCCACAACCTGCGCCGTTTTGTAAACACGCGGAAGCGCACCTCTGTCAGTGCCGATAAAGTCGAGCATTTCGTCCCACCAGTCGCGCTTGTTTATGTCAAAATAAACTGATGACGACTGAATTGTCGGCTCTGTCACAAACTCGCCCGTGAGATTATACAGCACCCAGTCCTCGAGCATAAATATCTTTTTTACTTTTGAAAAAATTTCGGGTCTTTGCTCCTTTACCCACAAAAGCTTTGATGCAGGCCACGTCGCAATGATCTCGGGCTGACCCGTCACGTCATAAACCTTTTTGTGCCCAAACTGCTTTTCGATTTTTTCCGCCTGCGCGGTCGCTCTGTTGTCAAGCCACACGATAGCAGGACAGAGCGGCACACCGTCATCGTCAGTTAAAATAAGCGTTTCACCCTGTGTATCGACCGAAAGCGCCGTGATGCTCCCGCACTTTTCGGTAAGCGTTGCAATAACGTCCTTACACATTTTGATATACTGCGTCGCGTCAAACTCAATATATCCCGTTGACGCGTCGGTATCAAGCTCGTAATCAACGCGCTCAAGACCAAGACGCTTGCCGTCTTTATCAAAAACCGCGGCCTTAAGTGACGTTGTTCCGATATCTATTCCAAGATATTTGTTCATATCTTAACCTTTCTTTTGGCTTTTCTTTTGCTTTTGTTTTTGTTACTCTTTCCAATCTATAATATTAACACTATACGCGCGCTTTGTCAATAATTTTTAGCGCATTATCGCGCGCGATATTATACAAAAGCTCGTCTGCGTGGGTCATTGAATAGTCGGGGTCAGGCGTGATATCCGCCAGCGCAAAAATGTCGCATATGCCGAGCGCCTTAAGCGCCTCTTTATCGTCACCGACACAGCCGGCAAAGCAAAAAACGGGTATGTTTTTTTGCTGTGCAAGCCGTGTAACGCCGCTTATTGTCTTGCCGAACAGGCTCTGGCGGTCGATCTTGCCCTCGCCCGTAATAATAAGGTCGGCGCCCTCGATTTTATTTTCAAAATCATTCGCCTCGAGGACAGCGTCAATACCCGAGCATATCTTTGCGTTGCAGTATGCCACAAGCGGCACCGCAAGCCCGCCGCCTGCACCCGCGCCCGCGATATCTGCGGCGTCTCCGACAAGTTCTGCGTAGCGGCACATACCCGCCTCCATAAGCGCAAGCTCGTCGTCGTTTGCGCCCTTTTGCCGCGCATAAACGTATGTCGCGCCGTCTTCACCCGTCAGCGTGTTTTTAACATCGGTCGCAATCGTGATCTGCGTGTCCAAAAGTTGCTTGTCAACAGCGCTCACATCGATTTTTTCAATATCTGAAAGCGTTGCCCCCGTAGGTACAAATTCGTTGTTTTCCTTATCAAAAAATTTAGCGCCGAGAGCGCAGAACATACCGCAGCCGCCGTCGTTTGTGCCGCTGCCGCCGACAGTCAGAAGTATCTTTTTTACACCCCGTGACAGCGCATCGGCTATAAGCTCGCCCACGCCGTAGGTAGTCGCGTTTTTAACGCATCTTTCGCTCTCATTTTGCAGGGTAAGACCCGCCGCCTGCGCCATTTCAATAACCGCGCAGTCTCCCGAAATGCCGTAGCACGCATCCACCCTTTTTTTATACGGTCCGCATACGTTTACGGTTATTTTTTCACTGTCCTTTATAAGCGCATCAAGCGTGCCCTCGCCGCCGTCGGCAATGGGTACGATAACCGTCTCACAGTCAACCGCGCACTCAAGTCCGCGCGCAATGCTTTTTGCTGCGTCATACGCGCTGATGCTGCCCTTAAATGAGTCGGGTGCAATAACAATTTTACGCTTCATAAATCTTAACCCCTTTTTCCTTTATAACTTCAAGCTCGGGGCTGTTGCTCCTGTTTGTGACAAGCACATCCATATCCTCGACCGACGCCACGCGCGAAAAGGTGTTTTTGCCGAGCTTTGACCCGTCCGCCGCAACTATCACCATATCCGAGCAGGCGATCATCTTTCGCACAATGCCCGATTCGTTTGAATAGTACAGCGTAAGCCCGTCAACGCTGTGTATGCCGTCGACCGACAGAATGCATTTTGTCGCGTGGTATTTATCGAGCTGTGAAAGGGTGTCGTTGCCGTATGTAAACTGATATTTTTCATCTATCTCGCCGCCGAGCAGTATCACGTTAAAATCGGGGTAGGTCGACGCCTCGACCGCGTTTTGTATCGAGTTGGTAACAATGCTTATATTGCGCTTGCCGCGTATCGCGTGAAGGACGTAGGTGAGCGTCGTGCCCGCATTCATCATAATGGTGTCGTTGTTGTCAATGAGCGCCGCGATCCTTGCCGCGAGCTCCTTTTTTGACGACGAGTTTGACATATATCTGTCGCTCATATCCATATTTATATAATGCTTGCCCGTGCCGACAGCGCCGCCGTGCACACGCGACAAAATCCCCTGCGCCTCGAGGTACTCAAGGTCACTGCGTACCGTTACCTCGCTCACACCGTAAATACGGCTGATCTCCGCCACGCGCACGCTCCCCCGCTCGCGCACCATCTCGGTTATTTCGTCACGTCTTTTTTCCACTCCGATGTTCATTTTTAAAAACAAACTCCATTTCGTTTTACTTTCGGTTTCAATAATATCATAAGTAAAACGAAAAGTCAACCGTTTTAGCTCCTTTCGGTTATATTTAATTATATTAAATCTATTGACAAAAGCATTTTAAAAAAGTTAAAATGAAGCTGTATATTGATATATTAGGAGGTATTCTTTTATGAGTACGTTAAAAGCAGGCTTTTCGCGAGTAAACATTACTCCGATGCTTGGTATTGCAATTTCAGGTTACTTCAAAGCACGTAATGCTGAAGGTGTGCTTGACGAGCTTTGCCTCAACTGTTTTGCTTTTGAGCAGGGCGGCAAAAAGGCACTTATGATGTCTTACGACCTCGCCGGTATCAATCAGAAATACGTTGCTATTTTCAAAAAAGCAATTACTGAGGCTACAGGTGTTGAGAGCGATGCAATCTATATCCACGCAACACATACCCACACCGGTCCTTGCCTTATCAATAAAGAGGACTTTGAAAAAGAGGGTCTTGCAAACGCTGAAACAGACGGTGTGCGCGAGTGCGAGTACTTTGAATTTTTAGTACGCCGCTCGGCTGATGCCGCTGTTATGGCACTTGCTGACCTCAAGCCCGCAAAGATGGGCTACGGCGTGGGCGAGGCTCCCAACATTGCGTTTGTCCGCCGCTTCAGAATGAAGGACGGCTCGCTTAAGACAAACCCCGGTGTTGACAATCCGGACATCGTTGCACCTGTCGGTGACGTTGACGAGCGCGTAAATGTTTTGCGCTTTGACCGTGAGGGCGGCGACACACTCGTTATCATCAACTTCGGCGACCATCCCGATGTTGTCGGCGGCAACCTTATTTCAGGTGACTGGCCCACTCTTACACGCGACGTTGTTGAAAGAACGCTTGACAACGTTAAGTGTGCGGTATTCAATGCGTGTCAGGGTGACGTTAACCACGTAAACGTGCATCCGCGCGGCGGCTATCTTAACGATATGTTTATGGACTTTGACGACGTAGCACGCGGCTACGCCCATTCAAAATATATGGCGCGTGTCGTAACGGGCGGTGTACTTCAGGCTTTTGACAAGGTTAAGTACTGTGACGACGTTACACTCCGCTACTATCAGAAAAAGATTGAGCTTGCATCAAATATGCCAAAGCCCGAGGAAATGCCCGAGGCACACAGAATCAACAACCTCCACCTTGCAGGCAAGGACAGCGAGCTTCCCTACGAGGGTATGATGCTCACAACCGTTGTTGCAGAGGCAGGCAGAATGGTAAAGCTCGAGCACGGCCCCGAGAGCTTCCCGATGACAGTGTCGGGTCTTGCATTCGGTCCTGTTGCATTTGTCGGCTTCCCCGGCGAGCCCTTTACAGGCATCGGACGCGGTGTAAAGGATGCAGAGGGCTTTGAGCTTGTAATGCACACCTGCATAACAAACGGCTATGAGGGCTACTTCCCGATGAAAGATGCTTACGATGAAGGCGGCTACGAGGCAAGAAGCTCACGCTTTAAAGCAGGCGTTGCCGAAAACCTTATTAAAGAAGGACTTGCAGTACTTAAGGAGCTTACAAAATGAAAGCAATAATTAACGCAACACTCGTTATGCGCGACCACTTTATCCCGAATGCTGTTTTGCTTATGGAAAACGGCAAGATCGTTGATTTCGGCGAAGCGCGCAAACTCAAGGTGCCCGAGAGCTGTGAAATCATCGACGCGGGCGACAAATATGTCGGTCCCGGCTTTGTTGATATACATACACACTCTGACGGCAAAACATTTTTCCACGACGACCCCACCGTTGCAAAGCACCACCTTGCACACGGTACAACAACAGTTCTTGCGGCACTCTACTACAGTATGAACACGCAGGAGTTCGTTGACGCTGCAAATAAGCTGCGCGAGGCTATGAAAACACCCGAGTGCAAAAATATGGCAGGTCTTTATATGGAAGGACCGTATCTCAACCCCAAGTTCGGCTGCGACAGAGAGTCAAACCCCTGGAAGGGTCCTGTTGATAAAGCAAAGCATCAGCCCATTATCGATGCCGCCTACGACATCGCAAAGGTATGGTGTCTTGCACCCGAGCGCGAGAACATTCTTGACTTTGTGCTCGACGTAAAAGAAAAGAACCCAAGTGCTGTTTTCACCGTTGCACACAGTGAGGCGGCGCCGCAGGATATCGAGGCGCTCATGCCCTACGGTCTTAAGATCGGCACTCACCACACCAACGCAACGGGCGACAGAATCTTCTACCCCGAGGTACGCGGTGTTTGTGTTGACGAAACAGTTAACTACAACAGCGATATCTATGCAGAGCTCATCTGCGACAGCCGCGGCATCCACGTTGACCCGTATATGCTCCGCCTTGTTCGTAAGATAAAGGGCGATGACAGAATAATCCTTATTTCCGACGCGTATGCCTGCGACGGTCCCGTACCCGAGGGCTACGACGACGTTGACGACATCAACTTTGACCATATGGGCGAGATCGCGGGCTCAAAAATGACGCTCGACATCTCCTGCCGCAATATGATAAAGCATACGGGCGCATCGCTCGTTGACGTGTTCAAGTTTGCGTCGTACAACCCCGCAAAAGCTGTCGGCTTTTTCGACCGCGGCGAAATTGCAAAGGGTAAGCGCGCCGACCTTGTAATCGTTGACCACAAAATGAAGGTTCACGGCGTTATCTTTGAAGGAGAACTCGAATAATGAAAGAATATAACGCCATCCGCGTAACCGACGCTCCCGTATGGGAAGACATCGACGTTGCCGAAATAAACATCCCCTATCTCGAAACAGGTGACGATATTGAAGCTTATGCACAGCTTTGCTTTGACGACGAGCGGCTTTACGTGCATCTGTACGCGATAGAAAGCGAAATTCTTGCAGACAAAACGGGCCCGCTCGGCTGCCCGTGCGAAGACAGCTGTCTTGAATTTTTCTTCTGTCCCGACGAGAACGACAAAAGATACTTCAATATCGAGTTCAATACAAACAAGTGCGTTTACCTCGGCTTTGGCGAAAACGTGCAAAAGCTTGTGCGCCTCATTCCCGAGCAGGACGTACTCGACATTCTCTCTCCCGACGTTCAGTTTACTGACGGCGGCTGGGAGATCTTCTACACTGTGCCCTACGAGTTTATACGCCGCTTTTTCCCGCAGTTTACAACACCCGCGGGCAAGACACTGCGTGCAAACTTCTATAAGTGCGCAGACCTGACAAACCCGCCGCACTACCTCTCGTGGAACGAGATCGTGGGCGAGCCGTTCACCTTCCACAAGCAGCACTGCTTTGGACAAATCAAGTTTTCAAAATAATTTTTATATAAAGGAGAAAATCAAATGAAAGATTTTATCGTTGATCCCGCTACAAAATTCAGCTTTGATCCTGCAGAATTTGTACCCTTCAAGGACAAAAAAGTTTGCGAATATGTTCGCAGCCTCAGCGGCAAAGACCTCGAAAAGCGCGAGGACTGGTGGCATCCGGAATTTACCGTTAAGGTAATGATGAACCCCCATCCCGTTCTTATCGCTACACTTTTCGAGCGCCTTCGTGCAGCTTCAGAAGCAGGCAGACCCTTTACCATGATTCTTGGTAACCCCGAGCCTGATACATACATCCCGCTTGCACAGCTCATCAACTACTTCCAGGTTGACTGCTCAAAGGTTCACCTTGTTGCAGAGGACGAGTGGGCTGACCAGGACGGCAACATCGCTCCTATCACCTACGAAGCAGGCTTTGCTCATTCAATGATCAAGTACCTCTACTACCAGATCGATGAAAAGCTCCGTATGCCTATGGAGAACGTTCACTTCCCCACAAACCAGAACATCAAGCACTATTCAGATATCATCCAGGATATCACAAACGGCGAGGGTGCTGACATCGCTTCAACCTCACCCGGTTGGGCAGGTCATATGGCATTCGTTGATCCTATCCCCGAGTTCATCGGTTCGGGCGACATCGAAGAGTGGCTCAATCAGCCCGCACAGATCGTTACCCTCCACCCCATGACAATTATGCAGAACTCACTCAACGGTACCTTCGGTCAGTCAGGCGATATCGCAAACGTACCGCCCAAGGCTGCAACCATCGGACCTCTCGATGTAATGCGCGCTAAAGAAAGAATCGAAGTTCACGCACTTGCAACCTGCGGTACCTTCTCATCATGGCAGAGAATGACATCACGTCTTTGCACACACGGTCCTATCACACCGTACCTCCCCAGCTCAATGCTCCAGACAAAGAAAACTCAGGTTTACATCAGCGAAGAACTCGCTGCTCCCTTCGAGTGCTGGGAAAAAGTTGGTTATTAATCAAACTAATAGGACAGACCTTCGGGTCTGTCCTTTTTAAAGGTGAATTATGGATATTCTCGCTTTTGTGCTGAGCACTCTCGGCACAGTATGTATATGTATTCCGCCCATCTTAAAGGGCAAAAATATGAAGCTTATTCTGTTGTTTATATTTTCAGCAAATATGCTTGTGGCTTTAAGCTATTTGTGTACGGGCAGCTTTAACGGTGCGGCGTCCTGCTTTGTGGGTGCGGCAACGTCAATCATAAACTACTTTTACGACAAAAACGAAAAGCCTATTCCAAAGTGGCTTGTTGCAGTGTACGCACTTGCATTTATTGCGGTAAACCTGCTTGTGTTCAAGTCAATTTTTGACCTTGTTGCGATGGTGGCATCCCTTACATTTATCGGCTGTATCGGTCAGAAAAACGGCGCAAAGTACCGCCTTTGGACATTTGCCAATACGGCGCTGTGGATAACCTATGATTTAATTTGTACGTCTTACGGTCCGCTGACCACCCATCTTATTCAGATTGGCTTTGTAATAACGGGCATTATCGTCCACGACATAAAAAAGAAGCACGAATAGGGGCTGTATCCGCAAGGACAGTATGATTCCATTCAGGCTGCAAATAACGAATCCCCACCGATTTCTCGGTGGGGATTTATATCTTGTAAAACTTTTATTTTGTTGATATGCTTGTGCTACAATAGGGACAAATAATCATTTATCCTTTACTTTTCTATCAAATGTGTAAGGCAAGGCAGGAACAACCATCATACTTTTGCGATTTTACCGCTTAAAAACAAAGTTTTAACAGTATTTCATTTTGTATGATTTTCAATGTGTCGGTATGATTTTTGTCATACCATCAAAAATAGAGTTATCCTGTAATTTCGGGATAACTCTATTTGCATATATAGCTTGAAAAAATTTATTAAAATGTTATATTAAAATATAGAAAAATGCTTGTTGTTATGCGGAATTTTCAACTTGTGGAAATAACTCCCACAAGTTACGATGTTTGATGATAACCAAGCCTCCCTCTGACGAGGGAGGTGGCAAAACGAAGTTTTGACGGAGGGAGAGAATTATGAAAGAATATAATAAAGCAAATATCCCTCTTGCAAAAACTTTAAGGAAAAATATGACACCTTGGGAACGAAAACTTTGGTATAAGTTTTTAAGATATTACCCCATAAGATTTCAAAGGCAAAAAGCCATAGGAAATTATATTGTTGATTTTTATTGTGCCGAGGCAAAGCTTGTAATCGAGTTAGACGGTTCGCAGCACAAGACACAACAAGGAATACAGGATGATTTTTTGAGAGACGAATACTTAAATAATTTGGGTATTACCGTTGTGCGGTATTCCAATTTGGACGTCCGCGAGAATTTCGAAGGTGTTTGTGCGGATATAAAAAACAAGATTGGTTCTTTTTAAAGACACAACACGCGATAAATCGGGCGGATGCTTTGCATCCGTCACCTCATCAGTCACTGCCTCAAG
>JAZQDN010000128.1:0-10616 GCA_045546815.1 Eubacteriales bacterium | reverse complement strand
ATCATAGTATATAGCCTTTATAAATTAAAAATAGAATCGCTGTGCGAGTGGATTTTTTTATTAACCTACGATACCTGATCTTGCGATTGATTCTGTAAACTTCTTCTGGAATAAGAGGAAGATTATAAGAAGCGGCAAGATGTACAAGATAATACCTGCACGCCAGATAGGATAGATAAGAATTGTGTCAACGTTCTGATACAAGCCGCCAACCGTTGTCATGTTGGTAAACATATCACTAAGTGAAGCTGAAAGAACTTCTGTCTTAGGAAGGAAGAGCGGAACTGTATAGTAGTCATTATAGTACCAAACAAGGCTGAGAAGGAAAACTGTAACAAATGCAGGGACTGCGTTGGGAACGATGATTTTGATAAAGGTCATAATAGAACCGCAACCATCGATATAAGCTGCTTCTTCAAGCTCTTTAGGAATACCTCTGAAGAACTGTCTGTACACGAAGATGAACAAACCGCTCTTAAGACCGCTCGCAAAGAGTGCGGGAAGGATAAATGACCACAGTGTATCTGTTATATCGATATAAGCTTCAGGAAGTATACCAACAGCATTCAAGCCGGTACAGATATAAAGCGGGTCGAAATAACGGAAGGTTGTAAAGGTTGTAACCGAAATTGTCTGCGGAGGTACAATGAATGTCAAAAGTACCAACGTGAAGAGTATTCCCTTACCCTTGAACTTGAATCTTGCAAAGCCGTAGCCTGCAAGAGCACAAGTAACAAGCTGTAAAAGTGTGGGCCACAACGAAACGTTAACTGTGTTTAAGAAAATTTTGTGGTATTCAAGGAAGTCCCAAGCATCCTTAAAGTTTTGCAATGTGTAGTGTTTGGGGATGTAGATAACTGTAGGGTCATACATATCGGCAGGTAAACGGATTGCCTGTGATACGCAGTAGATAAGAGGATAAAGGATTACGTATGCAAGACCCAAAAGGATGATTGATACGGCAAGCTTTCCAAAGAACTTTGTGAAAATGTTGAACCAAAGTCTCTTATCTGTATTTTTGCCCTTGTGAGTTGTAAACTGTGAAACTATAGCTTTTGTAATATTCATTAACAACTCACCTCCTTAATTTTCATAAACGATTAGCTTCTTGAGCAACAGGAACACAAGTCCGAGGATTGCAAGAATTACTAAACAATAAATCCAAACCATCGCTGAAGCTGTACCGTAGTCGAATACTTCTGTGATCTTCTGGTCAATCATTGCAAGAACAGGGTTTGACGGGTCAGAGAAGGTATCAACGATTGTGTATACGATATTTACAAGGATGATCGGTGAAACGTTGGGGAATGTGATAAGCCAGAATTTTTCCCAAGCTGTTGCACCTTCAACGTCGCAAGCTTCATAAAGAGCAGGCGAAATACCCTGAAGAGCAGCAAGGAAGAGGATGATCTGGATACCCGAATCCCAAACTACGTCAAATATACGGTCAGCAACCTGAGTAAGATAGTTGGTTATTTCGGCATTAAGACCGAGGTTTGCCAAAAGGTCGGTTGCATTCATTGTGGTAAAGAGAATACCGTTTGAAACTTCACCCTCAAATACCTTTGAGCTGTCGGCACCGCCGTTGAATGCTGTCATAACAACACCGGTGGTTACGATAACAGGAAGGAAGAATACTGCACGGGCAATACCACGACCGATAAACTTTCTGTTAAGAAGAACTGCTACAAACAAGCTGAATATAAGGATAATCGGCACGTTTATAAGAAGTTCTGTGAATGATGTGGACAGCGCCTGCAAAAAGTCAGCGCCATCGCCGAGAATTGCTTTATAGTTAGCAAAATTGTTCCAGGTTGTTTTATAGTTTTCGAAAATCGCAATGTTTGAAAACGAGAACTGAACTGATTTTACAGCAGGAACGAGGAAGAACATAATAAAGCCTAAAAACCAGGGAAGAGTAAACATAAAGCCGACAAAGCCCTGTTTTTTCTCGTATGCGATTCCGCGTTTTCTCTTTTTGCCGCCGTCTGATACTTTAATAGAGGTATCTTTAACAGCCTTAACCTTTTTAGGTGTGTTGACTGTTTCGGGAGAAGCGTTAACTTCTTCGGCGATATTCATTTCGCCGTTGTTTACGGTTTCAGCCATTATTTAGCACCTCCTACTACTGTATATGATCTTGCAGCAACCTTAACGCCGTCAACTGTTGCAGCCTTTTTAGCGTAGTTTACATAAACCTTTGCGCCATTTGAGAATGTTGTGATACGAACATCATCTTTGATTTCGTGGTTTGAAATACTGCTTGCGCCGATTGCATCGTAAACAACCTTCATTCTGCCGTATGTCTCGCCGATGATATCAGCGTAGTCTGTGTAAGAACATGCATAGTAATCAGAGAATGATGTGTTTTCGAAAGCAGTCGATTCTGAATACATAAGCTGGTAGAAAAGGCTTGAGCCTGTTTCTGCACACTTAAGCTCGAGTTCAGATACCTCTGAAGAAAGGTTCATAGGTGTTGCAGCAAGGTTGATATAACCGCGAAGAACGATGTGATAGAACGGAACTGATGTCTGCGACATAATAAGGTCACTTGAGAAGACAGGTGTTTCTGTGATGTTATCAACACCGCCGAGTACAAATGAGTTACCGATTGATGTACTTACAATACCGTCTGTCTTTTCATCAACATTGTTAAAGAGTGTTTCCATATAATTTGTTGAAACGTCTCTTGTAACCATACGCTCTTTGTTATAAGCAGCATACGGGTCGCTACCTGCTGACTTGAACGAGAAGTTCTTGATACCGATATTGGATTTTAATGAGTTATCAACGATCTTGTTTGTGAAATCAACCATAAATTCAGGATGAATAAGGTTGTAGAAATCACCTGCTACAAGAGCTCTGTTAAGTGATTTCGAGAAGGGGTAAACGGTAACAGGTGTGCTTGAAAGAGCAAAAGCGGTATGCTTAAACTTTTTAACCTGTGATGTACCGTGGTAGAAGGTCTGAACATCAAAGTCGAATACAAGGTTTACACCGTTGTCTTCAGAAAACTTAACGAGTTCAGCAATTTCTTTTTTGCTGCCGACCTTTTTATCAACAGTAACCTTTGTGTTAAGTGTTGACTCAAGACCGCCGGCATTCCAACCGGTAAGGGTTATTACCGTGTTGCCTATTCCCTTTGACTTAAGGTCATTGATTATTGTTTTTGTATCATCAAAAGATGTAAGCTTTTTAACACCTGTGTAAGGAATACCGAGGAAATGTGTCGGTGATTTTACAGCACAGAAAAGTTCAACGTTGAGTGCGTTCAATACGCTGCTCGAGTTATCGATCGGAGAAAGTCCCTTTTCATCGATAAGGTACTTTCTGTAGCGTTTTGCCATACCAACGTATGAAGCATCTTCTTTAGCAAGCGGATAAATGTGGAGTTCAAGATTACCCGATGTGTTATTACTGTAATACTGACCGGCACCTGTAGTACCTGTTGAGTTTCTACGAGTCTGAGTATCTCTTACGATGATGTGTGAGCAGATACTGTTGTATGAGTTGAACAGGCGGCTTACGTTTGCTTTGATAGCTGAAGCACCTGCGCCCTCTGTAAGTACTGCAAGAACACCTGCACCGTTTTTGTACATACCGTATACCGGAAGGCTGATTGTTTCGTTGAGGTCAACATAAGTTGCACTATCCGATGAAGCGGTAAGGTCACGGTTGTAGATGTAGCCTGTGTACTGTGAAAGGTTTTTAACTGATTTGTTAAACGACATAAGCGAGCCTGAACCGTCGGGTACAAGAGCATAGCCTGTGTCTTTCAAACCGCCTGCTGCGAGGAACGGAAGAAGTGTAATCTGTGTGATTCTTGCGTCAGAGTTTTCTTCGATATCTTCGATAAGAACGCTGACATCAAGGTAGTCTTCTTTAAGCTCGAAGCAAACAGGGATTGAGAAGTTACGGGTTGCACCGTTAAATACATAAGTAAAGATCTGTTTGTTTCCGATATGCTCAGAAACGATATGAGCCTCTGTTGAAGGAATTGTAAGGATATCGTAGCTTGCGTTGAGGTATGTTACAACGAGCTGAGACTGAAGCTGCTCTCTGTTTGACGCCTGAGCGATCTGGTCTTTTTCCCAGTCAAGCGGGTTTGAGTACCAGATGTCATTTGTCTTTTTATTCAAAAGAGCAAAAAAGCCTGTGATATCGTTTACGTAAAAAGCAAGGTTTTCATTTTCCGAAGCAAGAGCAAACGATGCAAGGTCTTCAAGCTTACCTGTTGTACCGTCACCGGTCATTCCCTCTTCAGTAATGATAATTTCAGAAGCATCGAGTGAACCGTCGGCTTCGCCGTCTGCAGCTTCTTCGCCTTCAGCTACCTCTTCACCCTCTGTAGTTTCAGTTGTTTCTTCTTCAACTTCATCTGCAAATGTGAAAGCAGAGAGCATTGAGAACATCATAAGTGCTATAAGTAAGCAGCAAATTAACTTTTTAATTTTCATTTTTCAACACTCTCCTTTCTATCTCATTATGATTTCTGTAGCAATCGTAGCAAAGAAGATGTACAACTGCTGAATAAGAACTATGAACAGGAAGGCAATAAAGAAGATAATCGCCATACCTACAACTGTCATAAGTGCATTGAAAATTGTTTTTGTAAGTGTGTAGTTATGAATGGTTTTAAGTGCAAACAGGATAAGGCACAAAAACCAAATTGTAAATGCTGTTGATATCATTCCAACGAAAACATATTCGTCAGCAGTGAGAAGGTTTGAACAAACGATTTCTACAAAACGGATAACAACAAGCGGAATAAGACAGTAACACGTTGATATATAAATATCAATCAGTCTTCCTTCACCGTCGAGCAACGTACAGAGTGCCCAGTTGGCTACAACGAACAGAAGAACCATAAAGAGCGATCTTGCAAGAACCATTACAATGTTAAAGTCCTGAATACGTGATGTATTGAAGATAAAGCCCTTTGTTACGTCAAGGATGATTTCTGCGATTGTGAAAAGTGCAAGAATAATGGTTGCGTAATAAATTGAACCGTTTTTCTTCTCTTTGAGGTTTTCAATTGTTTCAATGGGGTGAGTAATGATTTTTAAAGGATTTATTGTACCTTTAAAAGCAAAAGCTTTATCCATTTATAGCACCTCCATTTTTCTTATCTTTGATGTTCTGAACAAGTTTAGCGCCAAACTTTCTTGCGACAAAAGCAATAATAAACAATACAGCAAGAACAATTACGCCGACTTCAAAGTTGTCTCTTATAACATCTTTACGATAAAGAGCATATGACTTTGAATAGTTTTCACGGTCATTTGCAAGCTTGAACTCGTTCATTGCTTTATCGTATTCACCGTTAAGATAGTAAACCTTACCGATACCTACGTGAGCAAGATCAGAGTTTGCATTGTAGAGAAGAACCTCTCTCCAAGCAGGGTCTGCTTCTGCATAAAGACCTTTGTTGTAGTAGCCAATAGCTTCATGAAGAGCTTCGCCGTAGTCTGAAAGACCATAAACTGTGATTGAGCAGGTTACCTGGTCAATTACAAGTGTTTTATCACCGAGCTTTGCCATACCTGAAGCCTGCTGGAGTGTACCAACCTGCTGACCGGCACCGCCGTATACGAAAACAAGGTTACCTTCTGCGTCGTACTCAAAGATCTTTGAAAGCTTTGTATCAAGAAGCGAGAAGAAGCCGTTGTCATCAATAACGATATCAACAAAGTTGTTATCCATATCCTTATTGATTATCTGAAGGTCGCCGTAGTTTTCAGAAAGTGCTGTGCTTACTTTCTTTGTACTCTTAACTGTCGGGTCAAGTGTATTTGAACCGGTAAAGTTAAGCTTTGAAGCCTCTTTTGTAGACGCTTCACTCGCGATAACGGTTGTATAAATAAAGCCCTTATCGTCAATTGACATATTTTCAAACTCAACAGGAACGAAGGTTACGAAGTTTTTGTCAACATCTGCACCGCCGAATGAACGGTAAATTTTTCTCCAGTAGATTTCTACATAGTCAACAACTGAAAGCTGAACCTTAGGAGCACCGAAGAAACGGATGAAGTTACCTTCTGTATCGAACTCAAGGATACCGTCAAGACAACCACGTGAGATAACATATGCCGAACCGTTGATACCGATTACTATTTTAAAAGGATGGTATGTATATGATTCGTCAAAGATTTCTGCCGGGGGTTGTTTGTACTTAAGTACGATCTGTCCCTCTTTTGTGAGCTTAAGAACAGCGAGGTTATCGGTATCACAGATATAGATATAACCGTCTCTGTCGGTTGTGATACCGCAGGGGTTTTTAAGATAATAATCTGAACCGTCAATATCCTTAAGGCTCAAGAACTCTTTAATGAGCTTGAAGTTTTTATCGAAGATACAAAGACGACCCTTTGCGTTGTCACCACCGAGGTCAAGAAGATAAATCTCTTGTTCGGGGCTGACATAAATGTCTGTGGGGTTGTGCATTGTACTGATTCCGAGGTCTTCTGAAAGATAGAAGGCCTCAGGAACGTAGCCTGAAGGGCTACCTACGGTTTCGCCGTAGTAGTTATAACCGTATGTGTTATAAGGAATATAAGCAAAGGCCGGAAGAGCCGTTACAGCCAGCATTGCAACAAGAATTACGCTGACTAAAATTGTTTTTAATTTTTTGTTCATTACTATACCCCTCCTTAACCCTTAATACCTGCGTGAGCCATCGTCTTAACCGTACTACTCTGAGCAAGGATAAAGAAGATGATCGGAGGAATCAACATTAGCACTGAAGCGGCATACGCCTCACCTGCACGGGCAACAGAGCCTGCTGCTGTGATCTGGCTGAGCGCTGCGGGAAGTGTTTTGATTGTTTCAGTATATATATAGGAAGAAGATGTTGCGTTCCAGTTTCTCTGGAAAGCGAAGATTGCAAGTGTGAGCCAAGCAGGTTTTACCGCAGGCATTGCAATACGCCACAAAATCTTCCACTCTGAAGCACCGTCAATACGCGCAGCCTCAATCATTGCGTTGGGGATTTCTGCCATATTCTGTTTAAGAAGGAAGGTACCCATTGAAACAGCAATTTCAGGAAGCCAGAATGCCCAATATGTATCGATGATTCCGAGAGTTGACATTACAAGGTATACAGGAATTTCTGTAACACCGCCCGAGAAAAGAAGCGACCAAACAATTATGTTAAAGATGATCTTTTTACCGGGGAAATGGTTTTTAGCAAGCGGGTAAGCACACATTGCAGCAGCAATGATATGAACGATTGTACCCACTACTGTGTTAAGCGCTGTGTTGAACACGTATCTTGAGAAAGGTACCCAAGATGACGATGTGAGGTCAAACAGCTGTGTGAAGTTTGAAATGGTAGGTTGTCTTGCAAAGAAACGAGGCGGAAAAATAAACAACTCGTTATAGGGCTTGAACGCCTGAATAACAGAATATATCAGGGGTAATGCCATAAATGCACCGTATAAAATGAGCATTATGTAAGTTGTGATATCGCCTGCAAGCGCAACTTTATTTCGTCTTAATTTTGACATTTTACATTACTCTCCTTTCTGTTATTCATGTGAAATACGAGCAAGCAGTGCATTTACTATCGCTTTTGTACCGAGCATCATTGCAAACAGCACAACTGACAGCGCACAAGCGTAACCCAGCTCAAATCGTGTATGACCGAAGTCGGAAATATGAAGCACTATGGTGTGTGCTGCATAGTCGATTGACGGGAAGCCAACGAGTGCTGATGAAATACCACCAACTGAGAAAGCTGATGAAATCTGCATAACGGCACCGAACATAAGTGAACCGCCCATCTGGGGAAGAATGATATAGATAAGTTCCTGGAATCTGTTTTTGATACCGTCGATCGCGCCCGCTTCTGCAAGTGAGGGGTCGAGGTTCTGAAGACCGGCAACGAAAGCAAGGAAGCCCGTACCGAGCGAACACCACAGCTGAACAAAGATTACTATATCCAGCATATAGTCGGTATTCGCCAGCCATTGAACAGGCTCATCAATCATACCGAACTGCAACAGTGTTGAGTTGAGAAGACCGTACATATCACCACTGAAGATGTACTGCCAGATGAAGTAAATGTTTGCAAGTGTAGGTGCGTAGAAGATTACTGTGAAGGCAGCTCTCGCGAGAGGCGGAAGCTCATTGATGAACCACGCAAACACGAAGCAAAGGAAATATGATACAGGACCTGTGATTATCGCGAACTGAATTGTGTTCTTAAGAGCGATAAGGAAGACCTCGTCTTCAAGGAACATTCTTATGTAGTTATCCAAGAATACAAATTTAGGTGCATTCAGGATATCGTAACGTGTGAATGAAAGCACGATTGCCGATAAAACCGGGATAACTGTAAAGAGAAGGAAGAATGCAAAGAACGGAAGGATGAGGAAATAGTTAACTTTGGCATCCTTCATCTGTGACCAGGTCAACTGGACTTTTTCGCCGAAAGTAAGGCGCTTCTTTTTGAGAAGTTCTACTTCTCTGCTTGATACTTTAGCCATTATTTATTCGCCTCCTCCGGTACAGATAAGTTGTATTCCATACGTTTACGCCAGATCTCGTCGTTGATCTGATCGTTGTAGTAGAACAGCATCTCTCTGGGGTTTGTATAGTTATTTGTAACGTTTCTGAATGCGTTTGTAATTGAACGTGTTACATAGTAGCCACCAACGAGCTCAGGGATCTCTCTTACCCATTCACGTTGTTCTTTGATGAGCTTTGATTCTTCTGTTGTCCAGTTAAGAAGCTCAAACGCTTCAACGTTTGCTGTTGTATATCTTGCAACAGGACCGATAGCCATTTCAACACGGTTGCCGTATTCAGCCATAATGTCTTTTGAGGTCCACCATTTAAGGAACTCCCAAGAGTCGTTATGCTTTTGGTTTCTAACTTCTTCGTTCTTTGACTTGTTAACAACGATCGAACAAGCTGAAAGACCGGTTGACTGCTCTGTTCTGTCGATTTTACCTGTAGAGTCCTTAACACCAGGCATCGGAGCCACGCCCCAGAGACCTGCAAGTTCAGGAGCTGATTCTGCAAGGTATGTGATATTTGAATATGCTTCGAATACGAGCGGCATCTCGCCGTTTCTGAAACGTGTATACCAGCTGTATGAAAGCGGGAAGTCATAAAGTGTATAATAGTCAGTCCACTTGGTAAATGCGTCAACCGCGTACTGTTCTGTAAAGTAGGTCTGAGAACCGTCCTCATAGAATACCTGACCGCCGTTTTGCATTATAAGTGCGTAGAAAAGGTTTGTTGAACCCGCACTGTCAATACCAACTGTCATGTTGTTCTGCTGAATAACAGGAAGGACTTCATCAAATTCATCCCATGTATCAGGAACTTTAATATTAAGCTCATCAAATACGTCTTTGCGGTAGAACATCATTGTAAAGTTCTGTGTTTCGGGAAGAGCAAACGCTTTATCAATTTCGTTTCCGTCAGCATCTGTTGTCTTAAGAGTATACGGTGTCATTGCGTGCTCTGTAAAGCGTTTTACAACCTCATCATAGTCATCAAACTCTTTGAGGTTTACAAAAGCGTTACGGAAGCCAAGGTTAAGCGGCTCTGTTCTCGAAATATGAAGGGCAACGTCAGGACCACGACCTGCAACGATAGCCTTTGAAAGAACGCCGAGAGGTACGAGTGAAACGTTTACCTTGATTTCGGTTTCGGGTGTGAAGTAGTTATCAACAAGTGTTTTAAGTGTGATAGCCTGGTCACGACCGGTACCAACCCAAGCGGTGATAGAACGCTCATTTTTATCTGACTTACCGCCGATTGCTGTGTAGTCATCAAAGAATGAAGATGTGAAAGCGTTTACCTCGTGAGCAATCTTTTCACCGAAGTTTGCCTTGTAGCGCGGCACGCCGTCTGCAGCAGTACCTACAAGCACCATCTTGTCAAGCTGAAGCGGAATATCACGGATATTGATCATCCATGAACCGAGCGAGCTTATATTATCTTTAAATGTAGAAAGACGTGAAGGAATGGTGTAGGGCTTTTCAATAAAGCTCTCTATCTGAAGAACGAGAGTATTGAGAATCTCACTTTCACCACCGCTGTTTGTTGAAACAGCGTCAACCTCTGCCTTGATTTCTTTAAGAGTATCAGTTATCTGAATAAGCATAGCCTTGAGGTTATGAACGTTTTCAAACAACTCATAGTCACGGTATGTATCAGGTGATGTACCTGTAATCATAATAATTTTGCGGTAGATATAGTTGAGTTTATATACTGCCGTTTCAACGTCACGGCTGGATTTTGCCATATCACCAATAACAGCCTGAAGCGAGATTGTATGCTCACCTTTTTCAAGATAAATCTTATAAGGTGTATACTTACCGTCAACATCTCTGCCTGCTTTTACAACCTGGTAGCCGGTGCCGTAATCAAAAGCAAGCGACTCTGCCTCTTTAAAAGGAACCTCGTCGTCGATAAACAGCTTTCTGTAAACGGTTGTACCACGCATAAATGACTGTCTGTATCTGAATACCAGTTCATAGTAGCCTGACTCTTCAACATCAATTGTGTAATTTACTCTCTGAAGGCTGGTGTTCCAGTTGTTACCGCCAAAGGTGTTAAGTCTTGTTGTGGTAACGCTGTAAGGAGTAACCTTAGGATCAGAA
>JAZQDN010000127.1:0-4286 GCA_045546815.1 Eubacteriales bacterium | reverse complement strand
ATATTTAAAAATTTAAAATTTAATCGTAAAGTTTAATTTTTATTTACAACGGTGAATATTGTTTATTGGTGATTTAATGAAAAAAACAATATTTACCGTTTCTTTAATAGTCGCTTTATCAATCATTGTTTGCGTTGCTTTTTTAACGCCCAATGTCGAAACATTTATCGGTAGTGATGTTGATGTCATTATTGATGCGGGTCATGGATACCCTGATGGAGGAGCTGTTGCCGCTGACAATACCGTTGAAGCGGATCTTAACCTTTCAATTGCAAAAAAGCTTTATGAAAAGCTTAGTCAATGTAATGTTCGTTGCATAATGACAAGAAAAGATGAAAACAGTATTTATTCAACAGGAAATACCATACACGAAAAAAAGGTTTCTGATATAAGAAACCGTGTTAAACTTGCGAGTGATAATAAGGACGCACTTGTAATCAGTATTCACATGAATACTTTTCCATCATCTGATGTTTGCGGTATTCAGGTTTTTTATAAACCGTCAAGCACTCTTTCAAAAGATGTTGCTAAAGAAATACAAAGCATTATTAATCTTAAGATACAAAAAAACAATACTAAAGTTATAAAACCTATTCCATCAAATATTTATTTATTTAATCATATTGATAATGATTGTGTTTTGGTTGAGTGTGGCTTTTTAACTAACGAAAAAGACCTTTTAAACTTAAAAAATGAAGATTATCAAAATAAAATTGTAAATTCAATTTCAGAAGCTGTTATGTATAAATTATACGGAGGTTAAAAATGGCATCTAAACAAAAAACTGTATTTGTCTGTTCAAACTGTGGAAATGAGAGCGCAAAGTGGATGGGAAAGTGTTATGCCTGTGGCGAGTGGAACACTTTTGTTGAGCAAAATATTGCTCCTGCTCCAACAAAAACTGTTTCATCGATTTCTTCTTCAGCAAAGCCGGTTACTGTTAATTCAGTTGATATTACATCTGAAATACGTTTTTCAACAGGTTTAAATGAGCTTGACAGAGTTTTTGGCGGTGGTGCCGTTTTGGGTTCACTCACTTTAGTGGGCGGTGACCCCGGTATCGGTAAATCAACGCTTTTATTACAGATGTGTAATTATTTTTGTAAGACCAAAAAGTGTCTTTATGTTTCGGGTGAAGAATCCGTTAGTCAGATAAAGCTTCGCGCAGACAGACTTTCGATTAAATCAGAAAACCTTCTTTTGTTATCTGAAACAAATGTTGAATCAGTTGTTAGTCATTGCAACAGTGAAAGCCCTGATATTTTGATAATTGATTCAATTCAGACTATGTTCAGCTCTTCTGTAAGCTCAACAACGGGTAGCGTTACACAGATTAAAGAGGCAACCGGTTTTTTAATGAAGCTTGCCAAGGAAAACGGAATAACTGTTTTTATTATAGGCCATGTTACAAAAGAAGGGTCGCTTGCGGGTCCTAAAGTTCTTGAGCATATGGTTGACACGGTTTTATACTTTGAAGGCGACAAAAATTTAAGCTACAGAATTCTGCGCAGTATAAAAATCAGATTTGGTTCAACAAATGAGATTGCAGTTTTTGATATGCAGTCGTCGGGTCTTGTAGAAATTGATAATCCTTCAAAAATGTTTTTAGACGGACGACCAGAAAATGTCCCGGGAACCTGTGTGACTTGTGTCATTGAAGGTACCCGTCCTCTTTTGGCTGAAGTTCAGGCTCTTGTAACAAAAACAAGCTATCCTGCACCTCGCAGAATGTCATCGGGTGTTGATTATAACAGAATGTCACTGCTGCTTGCTGTTTTAGAAAAACGTGCTAATTATGCGTTATACTCTATGGATACATACATTAATGTAGTCGGCGGTTTTAAACTTATGGATAACAGTTCGGATCTTGCTATAACTTTGGCTGTTGCGTCGGGTCTTGCCGATTTTGAGATGCCCTCGGATCTGATTGCAGTAGGGGAGGTGGGGCTTTCCGGTGAAATACGTGCTGTTTCATATGTAGAGCAAAGAATTGCCGAAGCTAAACGTCTGGGATTTAAACATATTATGATTCCGTCAAGAAATAAATTAAAGAAAACATTTGAGGGTATTAACGTTATCAGAGTTTCTTCGCTTGCACAAGCAATTTACAAGGTAAGAAACGGGCTTGAGTAATATGAAAAGACTGCTTGTTGATAAAAACATTGCAAAAGAAAGTGCTGATTTTTTGTGTTCACTCGGTTACAACCTTATTTTTTCAACTAATATTGAAAAAATTAATAACAGCACATCTACTCATCCCGATATGCAGTTTTTGAAAATTAACGATAATACTGCTGTTGTTGCGGATTGTACACTTGATTACTATAAATCGGCTTTGCCTGACTTTAATTATTTTACTGTAAATAATATTAAATCTCCGTATCCAAATGATACTATATTAAATTTTGTGTTATTAAAAAATAATGCGATATGTACAAAATATCAATTTAACAATAACGATTTTTTGAAAGAGTATAACTGTGTTTTTGTAAATCAAGGTTATACAAAGTGCAGTATCTGTGTTTTGAACGATAATGCAATAATTACATCAGATAATGGTATAATAAAAAAACTTAAAAATTTTGGCTTTAACGCTTATTTTTTACCTGATAACGAAATTAACCTTTATGGATACAAAAACGGATTTTGGGGCGGTGCATCGGGTCTAATTGCTAAAAATAAGCTGTATTTTAACGGCAACATAGAAAACCTCAGCTGTTATAAAGAATTGATTTACATTTTAGAAAAAGAAAAAATCGAGCCGATATATCATACAAATACTGATTTATACGATAACGGCTCGATTATATTATTGGATTGATTATTTTTTTAAAAAAACTCTGATTGCTTTTATAATTACCGAAACAAGAATGGTGTAAATTACTGCTGTAATGATGCTTGAGATAAATCTGAAAGCAGTAACTCCAATTGTAATGCCGCTCGGGTAACTCATAATTGTAGCATCAATTATTGTTATTACTGTATTAAGTGCGGTAACAACAAGTGAACTGAATAAAACTTCGACACCTAAAACTAAAGGCTTTTCGGATTTCTTAAAGGCTTTGAAAAGAATACCCATAAGCAATCCGCGAACGGCTGCGGGAATCACCCACAATATAGTTGTCGGAGTTAATCCCCATTCCATAATCTGTCCGATAAAAGAACCGACAAAACCGACAATCATACCATCGATCGGTCCAAATAAAACAGCCGAAATAATGATGGGGAAGCCGCCGAATGTAATTTTAATCTGATTTCCGATATCAAGTGATATCAATTCAAAAATCACAAATAATGCGGCCAGAACTGCATTGATACAGAGTCGTGCTACTTTGTTGTTTTTTTTCATAATAAAAACCTCCTTATAATTTTGCTGAAATTTATAAGGAGGTTTTATCTTCTTTATAAATTCACAGCGGGATGCGAAATTTACACCGCAAGAAAACCTTTTCGTTTTGTCAGCAACTCCCCGTCTGACAAACACTTTACGCGTAAATTTCTACTCTGTAAGATTATTATTATATTAATACCGTAATTTCATTTTGTCAACTACTATTTGAA
The DNA here is from genome assembly GCA_045546815.1 of Eubacteriales bacterium. GTDB lineage: Bacteria > Bacillota > Clostridia > Oscillospirales > QAKW01 > RGIG9041. Next base: position 725 of record JAZQDN010000127.1, on the reverse strand, counting down.
AATTCTAATATAGCCCTGTCTTTTCAAATCAATAATAACCGTTACTATCAAAGGAGATATAAATAGTCCTATTACTCCAAATAGTTTAAGACCGATAAACATTGCAGGAATAGTAACAATTGGAGGTATACCGAGACCAGTGCCGATTATTTTAGGCTCAATTATTTGACGGATTATTGTAACTAATGCATAGACCGATAATACAATAGCTCCGGTTTGGTAATTGCCTAAAATAATAGAAACAATTCCCCAAGGTATCATTACAGTGCCGATACCGAATATAGGTAAAATATCAATAATTGAAATAATAAAAGCAAGAGCAAAAGCGGGCTTGATTTTAAAAATAATAAACGCAATGCTCAACTCTGTAAATGTTATTAACATTAAAATCAAATAAGATTTTGCATATCCTTTGAGAATACATATTATGCTGCATTTAATTTCTTTTAGTAGTATTTGCGTTTTTGCTGAAAATTGTTTAATTATAAATGTCTTGAAATCGTTAAATGATATTGATACAAAGACAGAAAAAACAAGAGTAACAATACATGTTACCATAAGCTGCGGTAAAGATTTAAATATCGTTGAGAAGTAAGCTATAAGATTATCAAAAATTCCACTTGTGCTTATTTTTTCAAAATTATATGATTTAAGATAATCATAAATTGTTAAAACTATTTTATCAAAAAAACTATTATTTTCTTTTTTATTAATATTTTCAATGA
>JAZQDN010000126.1:0-6452 GCA_045546815.1 Eubacteriales bacterium | reverse complement strand
ATTCTTAATTCCTTTGAAATACCAAATAAGATGTTTTCTGAATTCTTTGACTGCAATATTTTCGGGCTTGCTCTCCATAACATACTCAAGTTGTTCTAAAGCTATATCAAATATTGATATGTTATTAGTACATTTCTTTTTGATTTCGCTGAAGATCAATGGATTTCCTAGAGAAGCACGACCTATCATAAGACTGTGAGCACCGGTGGTTTTGAGCATATTTTCTGCTGATGTGCTGCTGTCAATATCACCGTTTGCAATAACAGGTATAGCTACATTTTTTACAACTTCACTTATAATACTCCTGTCTGCTTTACCACTGTAAAACTGCTCGCGAGTTCGACCGTGAACTGTAATATAGTCAGCCCCTGCCTCTTCGCACATTTTAGAAAATTCGACTGCATTAATATTGTGGTCATCAATACCGCTTCTGAATTTTACACTTACGGGTAGGTTGGTATTTTGCTTGACAGCACATATAACATTGTATGCCAGATCTATATTTTTCATTAGAGCGCAGCCATCACCATTTTGAAAAATTTTTGGTGCGGGACAGCCCATATTAATATCAATTGCAATTGGAGAATAATTGTTTGTAATATACTCGGAGGATTTTTTTAGGCACTCAACATCGTGGCCGAATATCTGAATTATAATCGGTTGTTCATCATCATTATATCTTAAGAGTTCTATTGATTTTTTATCGTTGTAAAAAATTCCTTTTGTACTAACCATTTCACTGACCGTGACGTCAGCACCGTATTTTTTACATATTTTTCTGAAGCCTTGATCAGTTATTCCCGCCATTGGTGCGAGTATGAGTGAATTTTTAGAAAACGGTATCACAACAGAATCTCCTTGCATTTATTATTTAATTTTACCATAGAGAAAATGAAAAGTAAACTTAAAATAATTTTTAAAAAAATCAAAAAAAGTGTTGACATTTTTAAAGATATGATGTATTATATTAAACGTTCCACGTAACAAGGATTTTACCTTAAGCGGCTGGAAAATGGCGGCATAGCTCAGTTGGCTAGAGCATTCGGTTCATACCCGAAGTGTCGTTGGTTCAAATCCGACTGCCGCTACCATTTATGGCCTGTTGGTCAAGCGGTTAAGACACCGCCCTTTCACGGCGGTAACACGAGTTCGATTCTCGTACAGGTCACCATGTGGAAGTTTAGCTCAGCTGGGAGAGCATCTGCCTTACAAGCAGAGGGTCAGCGGTTCGAGCCCGTTAACTTCCACCAAAGCACCGATTGAATCGGTGCTTCTTTTGAGGAAGTTTAGCTCAGCTGGGAGAGCATCTGCCTTACAAGCAGAGGGTCAGCGGTTCGAGCCCGTTAACTTCCACCAAAAAAGTCACACAATTGTGTGACTTTTTTCTTTTTTTATTGATATATTTATATATTAATGTTATAATAATATAATTATAAATAAATGGAGAACATATGTCTTATATAAATTGGAATATAAAAAAACAGGATGAGCATACAGTAAGACGGCTGTCGAGTTCATTATCATGCAGTAATACTGTTTCGAGGTTACTTATAAATCGTGGTATTGTTGATGTAACAGAGGCCAATGATTTTTTAAGTCCTTCTAATGCTTTGGTTCACGACCCTTTTATTCTTAGTGATATGACAAAGGCTGTTGAAACAATTGCTAAGTTTATTTCGCAGGATAAAAAAATATGTATTTATGGTGATTATGATGTTGACGGAATAACTTCTGTAAGCGTTTTATATCTGTTTTTAAAGAAATTTACTGATAAAGTGGGTTATTTTATTCCTGACAGATTTTCGCAAGGCTATGGGGTGAATGAGCAGGCTATAAATAAAATTCATAATGAGGGTTACGAACTTGTTGTTACTGTCGATACCGGAATATCGGCGGTTGATGAGATCGAATATGCAAACCGTCTCGGTCTTACAGTTGTTGTTACTGATCATCATGAGTGTCAGGATATTTTACCTAATGCTGCCGCAGTTATAAATCCGAAAAGAAAAGATGACAAATATCCTTTTTCAAAACTTGCAGGTGTCGGTGTTGTATACAAACTAATCTGTGCGTTAGATAAGCATTATGGAACAAACTGCAGTGATGATTTTATAGATCTTGTAGCAATTGGCACAATTGCAGATATAATGCCGCTTCTTGATGAAAATAGATATATTGTTAAAACCGGTATTAATAAGATTATTGAAAATCCCAATATGGGATTAAAATGCCTTATTGATATTTGTTGTGCAAATACAAATATTACATCCGCTTCGATTGGCTATGCAATTTCACCCAGAATTAATGCTGCCGGACGTCTTGATAATGCTGAAATTGCTGTTAAGTTGTTTACAGATAATAATCGTGAAACGGCATCTGAAATTGCAAAATATCTTTGCGATTTAAATTCAAAACGTCAAGCTATTGAAAACGACATTATGCAGGATGCTATCAAAATCATCGAGGAGCACGACCTTAATTCTAAATATTCCGCACTTGTTTTGTGGAAAAACAACTGGCATAGCGGTGTGATTGGCATAGTTGCTTCAAAACTTAAAGAAAAATATAATAAACCTGTAGTTTTGTTTTCTGTAAACGATGTTTCGAAGGGTTCAGGAAGGAGCGTTGCTCCATTTAATCTGTATCAGGCGTTTGAGGATAATAAAGATATTCTGATACAATTTGGTGGCCATAAATACGCCGCCGGTGTTTTGATTGAGAACAATAAACTATACGAATTCAGAGACAGAATTTCTCAAAGTTTAGATGAGTTTTTACTTTCACAAACAATCAGTTGTGATATTTCGGTTGAGTGCGAGCTTCCGCATAATGAAGTTTCATATAAAACTGCAAATGAGATCACATTGCTGCATCCTTTTGGAAAGCAGAACGAGGTTCCGCTGTTTTGCGTAAGAAACGTCCGTATAATCGATTTGTTTCCAACAGCTAACAATAAACATCTTCGTTTAAAGCTTGCTGTTGGTGACAGAAATGTTACTGCTTTTTATTTTTCTGTTGATCTAGCTCAATTCGATTATCGAGAAGGTGACCTTGTTGATATAATATGTGAACTAAACGAAAATGAATATAAGAATTATAAAAACGCTCAACTCATTATAAAAGATCTTAGGTATACAAATTCTGTAATTGATTCTTTTTCGGACAGAAGGGTTAAATGTGATAAAGCAACAGCTGTGATAAATTCGTATTTGCCGACAAGAGCCGATATTGCTGTAGTTTACAGATTTTTTCACCAAGGGTTTCTTGCAGGCAGAAAGACATTTAATATTGATACAGTTTCTAATGTCATAAATAAAGATTGTCTTGTCAGTCTTAATTATGAAAAAGTATATTATTCGATCAAAGTGTTATTGGAACTTGGTATTATAGTTGGAAATATTGATGGTATTGATTTAAAAATTGACAGCATTACAGACGGTAAAAAGTTTTCACTTACCGATTCGGCTCTGTTAATGCATATTTATGATAAAGCAGGTGTTAAATTTGGCAATTGAACTGGAAAAATATTCTGAATTACTTTCAGCACTCAAGGCTTCGGGTAAAGAGTACAATCTTGAATCCATAGAAAAAGCCTTTGAATTTGCACGCCTTAATCACGAGGGACAATTTAGAAAATCCGGAGAACCTTATATTTGTCATCCATTGGAGGTTGCTATAATTGTAACCGAATTTGGCTTTGATAACGATAGTATTGTTGCAGCGCTGTTGCATGACGTTGTCGAGGATACTGAAGTGACATACGATGATTTAAAAGCAAAGTTCGGCGTTGAGGTCGCAAATCTTGTTGATGGTGTTACAAAGCTTGGCAAAATACCTTATTCTTCTCGCGAAGAACAACAGATGGAGTATTTGAGAAAGATGTTTTTTGCAATGGCAAAGGATATCCGTGTTATTCTTATAAAACTTGCTGACCGTCTTCATAATATGCGTACTCTCGGTGCATGTGACAGCGAAAAACAGCTTAGAATTTCACTTGAAACAATTGAAATCTTTGCACCCTTGTCGCACCGCCTTGGTATGCAAAAGGTTAAGATCGAGCTTGAAGATACATCTCTTATGTATCTTGATCCTGTTGGTTTTGAAATGATACAGAAAAAACTTGAAGAGTCAACATCTGACAGAAACAAGTTTATTTCTGATATCAGCGAACAAATTAAAAACAGATTAATAGAGTATCATCTTAATTTTGAACTTGAACATAGAATCAAGCACCCTTTCAGTATTTACAAAAAGATTTTTACACAAAACAAGTCTTTTGAAGAACTGTATGATATTTATGCTTTTCGTATTATTTGCGACAGTGTGAACGATTGTTACAACATTCTGGGTTTGATTCACGATTTATACAATCCCATTCCGGGAAGATTCAAGGACTACATCTCGACACCTAAACCAAATATGTATCAGTCGCTCCATACCACCGTTATCGGAAAAGCCGGTATTCCGTTTGAGGTTCAGATTCGCACTTGGGATATGCATGAAACAGCCGAATACGGTATTGCTGCGCATTGGAAATATAAAGATAAAATATCAAAAAATAATGTTTCTTTTGATTCAAAACTCACATGGGTACGAAATATATTAGAAACACAGGATGATGTATCCTCAACTGAGGATCTGATTAAATCTCTTAAGGTTGATTTATTCAGTGACGAAGTATTTGTATTTACACCTAAAGGTGATGTTATCAATCTTCCTGCAGGATCAAATATTATTGATTTTGCTTACGCAATTCATAGTGCTGTCGGTAATAAAATGACAGGCGCTAAGGTTAACGGAAAAATAGTGAATCTTGATTATCAGCTAAAAACCGGTGAAATTATTGAGATTATTACTACTTCATCGCAAAACCATGGTCCATCTCGAGGTTGGATATCAATTGTAAAGACCAACGAGGCGAGAACAAAAATCAGGCAGTGGTTTAAAAAGGAACGCAGAGAAGAAAATATAACAGTTGGTTTTTCCTCTCTTGAAAATGAGCTTAAAAGTCTTGGGGTACCTTTTGAATCCGAAAAAACCATAGAATTTTTGCAAAATGCATGCGAAAATCTTCATTTTGCATCTTTAGAAGATATGTATGCCGCGATTGGCTATGGTGGTGCTTCTGCTCAAAAAATTGCTGTAAAAGTCAGAGATTCGATAACACGCTCAAAGAATGTAGACGACATTAAAATCACCCCGGTTGTTAAAAAGAAGGTGAGCGACGGCGGTGTTTCTGTTGAGGGAATTGATAACTGCCTTATTAAATTTGCCAAGTGTTGTAACCCGTTGCCGGGTGATTTTATCATCGGTTTTATTACAAAAGGATATGGAGTATCCATCCATAATATCAATTGCCCTAACGCAAAGCAAGGACTTGAAAAAGAGCCACACCGTTGGATTAAGGCATCGTGGGATAATAATGAATCAAAATATTTTACAGCAACTATAAATATCGAGGTTAAGAATGTTGTTGGTGTTATGGTAAAAATCACATCTGTTCTTGCTGATATGAAGGTTACGGTCCGTTCTTTTAATGCACGAGAGCACGACAACGATAATGCGGTCATAAGTGTTTCGATGGATGTTAAGGACGTTGAACATCTTAACTATATTATTAATCGAATCAATAGAAATAAGTATGTTACTAACGTTACAAGAGTTTAGTATAAAAGAGGAGTTAAATAAATGAGAGCGGTATGTCAAAGAGTAAAAAACGCGACACTTTTTGTAGATAATAAAGAGATTTCAAAAATTGATAAAGGCTTTCTCGTTTATATAGGCTTTTGTGAACAGGATACAACTCAGTCAATTCAAAAAGCTCTCAAAAAAGTTTGCGGTCTTCGTGTTTTTGATGATAGTGATGACAAGCTTAATTTATCACTGCTTGATGTGGATGGGAAAATCTTGCTTGTTTCTAACTTCACACTTTACGGTGACTGCTCTCGAGGTTTCAGACCCTCTTTTGTAAAAAGTGCTAAATTTGATTACGCAAATGAGCTATATCAATTTAGTCTGAAGTATATTTCAGAGTACGGAATTGATGTAAAGCCGTGTGTTTTTGGCGGAGATATGTCTATAGAATCTGTTGCTGATGGCCCTATAAATATTATTATTGATAGCGAGGATCTGTAGTGTTATCTGTTAAATGTATAACGGTCGGAGACCTTTGCAGTAATTGTTATATTCTATATAGCGATACTGATGCTGTTGTAATTGATCCCGGCGCTGACGGCAAATTGATTTTAAATAAATTGAATGCGTTAAATGTTACTGTTAGACATATTATTCTTACTCACGGACATTTTGATCATATAGGTGCTGTTCAATATCTAAAGGATAGATTTGATTGTGATGTATACATAAATGCTAATGATGCTCCGCTTTTGTCAGATCCAAACCTTAATTTATCTTCAAGGTTTGGAGATCCTTTTTTATATAGTGATAAATAT
>JAZQDN010000125.1:0-7154 GCA_045546815.1 Eubacteriales bacterium | reverse complement strand
ATACATATAATAATGATGAGTTTTTCGAATTGTATTATTATTTATATATGAATTCGGACGGAAAATTAATTTCAAATATATGATGATATAAACAAACTATAAAGTATAAAACTCCTTTGTTGGCAGTTAATAACAGTGTTATCAAATCAACAAAGGAGTCTTTTATATATGAAAGCAACTGGAATTGTGCGCCGCATAGACGATTTGGGGAGGGTTGTTATTCCGAAAGAAATTCGTCGTACTATGAGAATTCGCGAGGGCGACCCGTTGCTGACAACATTGACACCAATCGACAGGTTTTGTTTGGCAATACATAGTGTGGTGGAAAGATATAACAAGCGTTAATTGACTTGTGTGAATTTTTGTAGTATTATATATCAGTTGGAAGGGTGTATTTATGAAGTTGTCATGCGTCTTTAATTTTTTTCCAAAAAAATATACTTGTGAAATTTGTGGAGAAAAACTATCAAAAAAGTTCTTTGCTAATGATTCAAGCAAAAAAATATGTATATGTTGTCAAATTAAAGAAAATGAAAAGAAAAAGAAAAAAGAAGCTGACAAGAATTTTCAATACATACATAAGAATTGTAAAGAATTATTTGTGACACATTCTGTAGCTTACGTTACACAAACATCCGTATGGTTTGATGTATCCAAAGGAGAACCTTGTTTGGTTCAAAATGATGCATTCGGTCCGAGAGACTCCCTGCTTTATTGGTCGTATTCATATATTTCATTTGAAGAGTTAAAAGATTTAGCAAAGCGAGTTTCTAATGATGTTTTTGAAAAATACAAAGACATAGATGTGTCTAATTGGAAACAATTTATTTAAAATCATAATTAATACAAGTATAAAACTCCTTGTTTTACAGATACTAACAGTACAAATTTGTAAAACAAGGAGTTTTTTTGTATATATGAAAGCAACAGGTATTGTGAGAAGAATAGACGATTTGGGGAGGGTTGTTATTCCGAAAGAGATTAGAAGAACTATGAGGATAAGAGAAGGAGACCCGTTGCTGATAACATTGACACCGCTCACACAGGTTTTGCCTTGCGATACATAGTGTGGTAGAGAGATATAAAGAAACAGCGGAGTGAAATTCACTCCGCTGTTTCTTTATGATGCATAGAATCAAATACAGTTAGTACTATTTATTTTGAGGAATATAAAAAATAGATAATAAAAAAGTTAGCAAAGTATATTAAAATATTTGAAAGAATAATACCTTTTAGTTTTAATGAAGCCGTTTTTTTAATCTGTTGAATTCTATAATATTCTTCATAATGGTCGGGTATCTTTTTAAAAGATTTTTTTGCTTTAAATATTGCAGCGCCTGCAAGTAAACTGGTGATAACAAAATAAAAAGGTTGTAAAAAAAGGTTGGAGGCGCAAATTATTCTTACGAAGCAACCTATAAGTGTAAAGAAAAAACCGACAATAGAAAAAATAAAACAGGTTCTAATTTTTGAGTTTGTTATCTTTAATTTCTTTTTCGTTTCGTTAATATCTTCTTTTGATTTTTCAGAAAGACTTTCGTACGGGGTTTTAAGGTTCTCTGTTTTAGGCTCTACAATGTTTTTATATATAACCAAGCTTAAAACTATAATCAAAAGCACACATCCAAAAGAAGAAAACCCCATTATATAAGATATTGTTCCTTTTTTTGCGAGTCTTTCAGGGTTGTCTTTGATAACTCTGATTTTTATCGTTTGACCTATTGAATAATCAGGTTTTGATGTATCAGTTTCGGTTTTTAAAATTTCAATCTTTGAATATGTTTTTTTATTTACAGTATATTCTCCATAATATCTATGGTGATATGAAGTCCATTCTCCAGCAAAACTTTCCGTTTTCAAATCAGTAATAAGTGCTTCGCAAATCAAACTGTTTTCATAATAATTTTTATTTTCAGTTGCTCCTACTATAATAAAGATAGTTCCTATGAAACTCATCAGTACGGACACAACCAACATATTAATTATAATTTTTTTCTTCAACCAAAATCACCACCAATAATTTATTATATCATATCACGATGAAAAAGCAAATAAAACAGTATAAATTCCCTTTAATCACAAATAATAGTATCACGATTTGAAAATTTTGTGTAGGGGCGGATGCCCACATCCGCCCGTTAGGCTTTATAGAATCTTGGCGGGACGATGTGGGCATCGTCCCCTACGAATGTGATAAAGGAGAAATTTATATATGAAAGCAACTGGAATAGTTCGTAGAATAGACGATTTGGGAAGGGTTGTTATTCCGAAAGAGATTAGAAGAACTATGAGGATAAGAGAAGGAGACCCGCTGGAGATATACACCGACAGAGACGGCGGGGTTATTTTCAAAAAATACTCTCCGCTGATGGACATTTCGGCGTATGCATCCGACCTTTGTTCGTCGCTGTACACGGTGTCGGGGCTTTACTGCGCGGTGTGCGACGGCGACAATGTGATCGCATATGCCGGTAAGGGCGCGCGCGAGGTGCTTGAGCGCGGCATCAGCACCGAATGCGAGGAGCTCAAAGACCGCCGCAAAAATTATCTTGCCGACACGCCCGAAATTCCCTTGACCGATGAAAAATCATCGCCTTCGATAATCGCGGCAAGCCCGATCATCAGCGAGGGCGACGTTATGGGCATTATCACCTTTGTCGAAACAAGCGGCAAAAGCGCGTCCGAATCGGACCTCAAAATGCTCAGCGCCGCCGCAACCTTTATGGGCAAACAAATGGAAAACTGAGAGCCGTTTGGCTCTCAGTTTTTATTTCTGTATGTTTTTGGTGTGACGCCTGTGCGTTTTTTGAACAGCTTACAAAAATATGTATAGTTATCAATTCCGACCTCCTGCCCCACCTGATATACGGGCGCAGACGTCTGCGAAAGCAGCGCTTTTGCGCGCTCAATCCTTAAATTTATCACATAATCGTTCACCGTTGTGCCGAATATTCGCAAAAACCCATCGTACAGATAGTTTTTCGACACACAAAACCTTGTGCACAGCTCACTTATTGTATAATTGCTTGTCAGATTAACATTTAAAAACTCGCCGATTTTTTCAATCGTCTCGTCAAAATCAAGCGTGATTGCCGATTCAAAGATAATCTCCTCAATAAGCGTTTTTATGCTGTCAATCTGAACATCGTCAAAAAAGGGCAGTTCATCATACATATTTTTCAGCCGCACGCCGACGTGTCCTCTGACCGTCTGCGGTGAGTTTTTTGATCGGATTCGCCCCATTATGACAAAGCCCACTATTATATCGCTTTTTATAATCGGTATGACCGCATCGTACAACCCCGCGTGGCAGATATGACTCTCAAATTGTCTGCTCTCCTTGCACTTGCGGATAAGCTTTTCGTCCGAAACCCTACACCGTGCGCGACTTATACCGTTGCTCTGCATACAGCTGCAAAAGTCGTTTTGGTTTGTAGATTTGCATACATATTTATACTCTGTGTCTAAAACCGCTATGCTTATTCCTGTGAGTACAAACAGAGTGCTGATGATTTGTTCGAGTTTTTGTCTGTCATAATTTATCTTCATAGATATATTATACTTCTTTCGGGAAAAAAGTGCAATATTTTAAGAAGAAATTATATTGAAAATATTTTTACTATAATGTATAAATAATATAAAAATCAAATGGAGAAAATGCGATGAATGTTGTACTTTTAATATCAATAATACTCGGTGTGTCGGCACAGAACATAATCAAAAAGCCGTACACGCAGAAAAACGGCGGTAAAGGTACCTTTTTATTCAGTATGCTTTCAAGCTTTGCGGCGATGCTGTTTTTTGTTGTGACCTCGGGTGGCTTTGAGTTTGAGATCGGGTTTGTTCCGTATTCGCTTGGCTTTGCGCTATCTTACGGTACATCGACTGTGTTCAGCGTGCTTGCAACGTCGTGCGGGTCGCTGTCGCTCACAGCGCTCATTATTTCTTTTTCGCTTATGATACCCACCTTTTACGGTCTTATATTTTTAAATGACCCGATCGGTGTGGGACTTATCCCCGGAATTTTACTGTTGCTTGTGTCGCTTGTGCTCATCAACAAGACAAGCGAGTCGGTGAAAATCACACGCAAGTGGCTTGTTTGCGTATTTCTTGCATTTATCGGCAACGGTATGTGCTCGACAGTACAAAAAATGCAGCAGGTCGCATTTGAAGGCAAGTATAAAAACGAGTTTATGATCATTGCGCTGCTCTCGGTATCTGCAAGTATGGCGATACTCTCGCTGATAAGGGAAAATAAAGATATAAAAAGATGTGCGCGCGGCGGTTGGTATTTTGCGCTTGGCTGCGGTATTATGAACGGTGCGGTAAACTTGTTTGTAATGCTGCTGTCGGCAAGAATGCCGGTATCGCTCATGTTCCCGCTCGTATCGGCAGGCGGAATTGTCATTACATACCTCGTTTCCCGATTTATATATAAAGAAAAGCTGACAAAGGTACAGCTGGTCGGCTTTGTGCTCGGCACTGCGTCGGTTGTTTTGCTCAACCTGTAAGGAGATAAAAAATGTATAAGATTTCAGTTCCCATAACAAACAGAAACATAAAACGTGCAGGCAGAGAAAAGCTGCTTGAAATGCTGCGCGAGTTTAATGCAGAGCGCGTTTTTCTTGCGCTTTCAAACTATGAGCTTGACCCTGATGTACAAAGGTCTATTTTTGAAGAGCTTGCCGACAACTGCGCATACTTTAAGGCGCACGGCTTTGAGGTTGGCGCGTGGGTCTGGACGTTCTGGATAAAGGGCGCTCACAGTTTTTGCAATATGCGTGGAATAGACGGCACAGAGATAAACGAGTTCATCTGCCCTACCGACAACAATTTTGTCAATTTTGCAAAGGAATATATAAAAAATATCGCAAAAAGCGGCGTTGACATCATTATGTTTGATGACGATTTCAGATATGCGTTTTTAGGCAACTCCCCTGCCTGTCTTTGCGACAATCACATTAAAATGATAAATGACATGACGGGGCAGGACCTCACACGCGAGCAAATTTATAAACAAATTATGCAGGGCGGCAAAAATATTTACCGCGACGCGTACATCAAGGCAAACGGTGACGCTTTTCGCGAGTTTGCGCGACAGATGCGAACTGCTGTTGATGAAATTGACCCCAAAAAACGTCTTGGCGCTTGCGCGTGCCTATCATCGTGGGATATTGACGGCATTGAAGCCCGCGAGCTTGCGCAGATACTTGCAGGTAATACAAAGCCGTTTGTCCGCCTCATCGGTGCACCCTACTGGGCGGTGAGAAAATCGTGGGGCTGTCGCCTTGCAGACGTTGTTGAGCTTGAACGAATGGAAAGTGCGTGGACACGCGACAGCGATATTGAAATAATGGCTGAAGGCGACGTCTTCCCCCGCCCGCGCACACTATGCCCTGCAAGCTTTCTTGAAGGCTTTGACACCGCGATTCGCGCAGCGGGTGTGACGGACGGTATTTTGAAGTACGGACTCGACTACTGTTCAACTGCCGATTACGAAACGGGCTACCTCGCTTACCATCAGAGAAACCGCGGGCTTTACCAAAAAATTGAAGAAGCGTTTAAAAACAAGACCGCCTGCGGTGTGCGTATTTATGAGTATCAAAACAAATTCCGCGATATGCATATGGACAGCTTGTGTCAAAAACCCGAGTATATGTTCTTTTCGGCAGCAGCACGCACTTTCGCATATAACACAATACCCACGACCTATGAAGGTACGGGCGTTTGCGGTGCGGTTTTTGACGAAAATGCAAGGCACGTTCCGTTTGATGCACTTTCGGGCGGCATGATAATTGACGCAATCGGAGCAAAAATTCTTTCAGAGCGCGGTGTCGATGTAGGTATTACCCGCTTTGGTGACGAGGTGGCAGACGGTGTAGAGGAGCACTTTTTACATAACAACAACCACATACTGTCACTCGGCAGTAAGATTTTTGATATTGACATAAACAAAAATGCAAAGGTATTAAGCGACATTAAAACGTCAAAGGGTATTCTTCCCGTTTCGTTTATTTATGAAAACGCACAAAATCAGCGGTTTTTGGTGCTCAACATCAACACCCGAATACAGTCAAAAGAAGCAAACAGCAATCTTTTATATCACTACGAGCGCGCGCGTCAGTACGCAGACGTTATCCCGTGGCTGTCGGGTAAAAAGCTGCCTGCGTTTGTTTACGGCTGTCCGTCAATGTACATTCAGTGCAAGAAAGACGAGCAGTCTTTGACCGTTGGGCTTTGGAACTTTTTTGAGGATACGGCGTTTGCGCCGACTGTCGAGATTTTCGGTGAATATTCCGATATTGAGTTTATTTGCGGCGGCGGCACGCTTTCGGGCAACAGGGTAAACCTTAACGATATCGCGCCGTTTGGTTTTTGCGGGTTTGTGCTCAAAAAATAATTTTGTTTACATTATCTGAAATCTGTTATATTATTAATTTATAACAGATTTCGGGAGATATCAAAATGAACAAAACTCGTAACTACGGCATTGATTTGCTTCGTATAATAACAATGCTCGGCGTGGTAATGCTGCATGTGCTCGGTCACGGCGGTGTTTTGAGCTCTGTGCCCTTCGGCACATCCTCTCTCGGTAGCGTACCTGTGGGCGGGCAGTTTAACACCGCTTGGTTTATGGATATTGTCGGCTACCCCGCGGTTGACTGCTTTTTGCTGATTGCGGGCTTTGTCGGCTGCAGTAAGGTGTTGCCGCGGCTTAAAAGCGTGGTGTCGCTGTATCTTACCGTGCTTTTGTACTCGGTCGTTATCTGTGCGCTGATGCACCATTTTTATCCCGATGTAATTGCCGCAAGCGAGATAGGCAAGGCATTTATGCCGGTAACTACATATCAGTACTGGTTTTTTACCTGCTATATCGGTATGCTCGCGCTCTCGCCGCTTATAAACGGCTTTGTCAACTATGCCGACAAAAAAACGCTGTATACCGTTGGCGCCGTTCTGTTTGCCGTGTTTTCTGTATACGGCGCCTATGCGATGCACCACGGTGACCGCTTTAAGCTCGGGGGCGGCTACAGCCTTATATGGTTTGTAATCGTATATGCTCTGGGTGCAATAATCAAAAAAACCGAGATGTATAAGAAAATACCTGTATACGTTGCGATTCCTGCAATGATTTTATGTACCGTTTCAACCTG
>JAZQDN010000124.1:0-4756 GCA_045546815.1 Eubacteriales bacterium | reverse complement strand
AAACCTGCAAGGATATCCTTGCAGGTTTTATTACAGTTTATTTTTTGAAAACAAACTCGTTATGGAATACATAAAGTATCTGTGCAGCTTCTGCACGGGTTGCGGTTTTCTTGGGCTGGAACTGATATCCGTTGCCAACGGGATAACCCGAAACGATGCCCGCCTTCTGACATTTTACAACTGCGATGTATGACCAGCCCGCAATCTTGTTGCTGTCAGCAAAGGTGATCTCTGCAACCTTTGATTCGAGCTCAACATCATAAGCATTTGCAAAGTTTACGATCATAACGCAGAGCTGTTCACGTGTGATTTGTGATTCGGGGCTGAACTTGGTAGACGATGTGCCCGAAACAATGCCGTGCTCATAGCCCCACTTGACAGCGTTTGCATAGTACTTACCGCTTGCAACGTCTGTAAATCTTGATGTAACCTTGTTTGCGGCTTTTGAAGTATCAACGCCCGCAATTCTTGCAAGAATGGTAATGAACATACCGCGGGTGATTGACGTGTTGATGCCGAAAAGGTCTTTTTCCATACCCGAGATAAAATTATTCGAATATGCATAATTAATTGCGTTTTTGTACCACTTGTTCTTTACATCCTTGAACACAAGCGATGAATCCTGAATCTGCGGAGAAGCGGTCTGTGTACCGAGCGCCGCCATTGTGTATCTCTCGTGGCAATCGTAGCAAATACCTGTTCTTGTGCCTTCGCTCACATCAGTTGCATCGTTATTGTAACGCATTGATACAGAGTTGTGGCCTGTAGGACAAAGGAATTTTGAATCAAAGCCAAGCATTGAAAGAGTATAATCCTTATTGATAATCTCTCTCATATAATCAAGCAGGGTGTTAATTGCAGCCTCTGCAAATTCAACTGCAGCTTCCATAAGGTCGTCCTTGTGGAACTGGTCGGTGCCGTCATAGCCGTAGAAGCCGAAATTGCCGTCAAGACGCGAGGGGATATAGCCCTTTATGGACATTACTCTGCCGACGTCGATGTAGTTGCCTGTCATTGTGAAGGGGTAAGAGCCGCTCATCGAAGGAGTGATAACGGTCTGGAAGGTGCCATCGGGGTCTGTTGCACCCTTGTCATCAAGAAACAGAGTAATGGTAATGTTGTTTGTTGCGGGGTCGAGGTCGAGGGTATAAACCACTTTAGCTGTTGCGGTGTCGCTCTCAAGCTTGAACTGATTGCCGATTAATTTAAGGCTTTCAACGAGCTGTGCATACACCTGGCTCTGTGTCGGAGCGGCAGGAAGCGGCACACCCGCATCACTCGGGGTTGTGTAGAGATATGTCCAGTATTGAGCACCCGACTCGGTTGCTGTGTGCGGTACCTGGATGATGGGGAAGCCGTCAGACTTTTTCAAAAGGATAGCGTGCCATACATCCGCGCTCTGTCCTGCGGGAATATCAACATAATAAATTGATTTTACAGTATCATTGTTAAAGCCTGCTGAATCAACAACGTCGATCTCGTCACCTGCAATATTGTAAAATCCCATTGTTGACCAGAGTATGTCCGATACGTCAATCGTATATGACGACTTGTTTTTTATATTATACTTAAAAACAAGCCACTGCTCATCAGCAGCAGGCGCTGTTGCATACTTATAATTTGTCTTTGTGAAATTGTATGCGGCATTGCCGATATACATTTCGCGGAGCTGAATCTCGTACGGCTGTATAATTTTCTCAGTGTTTGCACAGCAAACACCTGTTGTTGTCTTCCACGCTGACAGCGGAACAAACCAGTTGTGTGCAAGTGTTGTCTGTGTGCCTGACTGTACGCTTGTAAAATGCTCCTTTGCAGCAGCGTTTGCAGAGAACGGAACGCATACTGCCAAAGTGCATACAACGAGCACGATAGAAATGATAGATAATAATTTTTTGTTCATAGTGTAACCTCCTATTAGTATTAATAATATTACTACACTACCACGCTAAAGTCAATAAAAAAGCGAGGGAAAAACCTCGCTTTTTATGGGATGTATGCCCCGATTATTTTTTTAAATATTCCTTATGGAATTTTGTGAATATAACAGATGCCTCGGCGCGTGTGCCTGTTCCTTGCGGGTCAAACTTGCCCGCGCCCTTGCCATTTACGATATCAGCTTGCTGACAAGTATAAACTGCTGTTTTTGCCCATTTGCTGATTTTATTATCATCGGCAAAGTTTTCTTTGCCTTCAACTGTTTTAAGAGTGATACCCTTAAACTTTGCATAGTTTGTCAGCATTACACACATCTGTTCGCGTGTTACATTTGCCTCAGGGTCAAACTTTCCGTCACCTACGCCGTTTACAATCTTGTTTTCACTTGCCCATTTAACCGCGGCAGTAAACCACTTTTTAGCGGGTACGTCAGAAAAGTTTGTTGTTACGTTTCTATCAGATGTATCAACACCTTCAAGGTTTGCAAGAACCTGTACAAACTGCGCGCGTGTGATGTTATCATTTGGTGAAAATTCAGTTTTACTTGTTCCTGTAAAGATACCGAAGGTATAGGAGTAGTCAACGTACTCTTTAAACCATTTCTTTGCAGGAATGTCCTCGAAGACTTTTGATGTGTCTTCAATAATTATTTTTGTTCCTTCATCTGTTACAGTTTCCTTGTTGCCGCAAACAGAACAGGTGCGTGTCTTTGTACCGTCTTTTTCGGTTGTCGCGTCGTTATTTGAAATATATTCGCCGTAACTATGTGATATTTCTCTTGCCTCACCGCACGTGTTACAGCTTGTGTCACAAGCATCAGTATACTCATGAACATGCGGTGCTACAACTGTTCCATCATATCGTACATAACCAATTGTTTTTGCAATTTCAGTTAATTTATCCGTTTCTTCAATAACCGTATAGTCTTTATATTGCACATTGCCGTTTTTTAAGGTTACATCAAGCGCATATCCATAGTCTATCGGGAATTTATAGCCGTAATATTTAACGTAGTCTACACCGTCTTCACCATCAAGCTGTTCGGTTTCTTCTACTCCTTCGCCAAACCATACAGCATATAATGTATATTGGTTGTTTCCATTATTTTTATAACCATAGTATAGAGGGGGCTCATCTGACAACATCTCAATCATACTAACAACATAATATGGATTACCTTCATTTTCACGGTATATTTCCGATTCTTTTAATGTTGCAATATCGTCATCATTCGTTTCAAAAGTTTTGCTTACCAATGCTTCAAACACGTCTTTGGGAACGTTATACGTATGTGGTGCATCGGGATCAGAATACTCTGCTATCTCTTGATAATATTTTGAAAGAATATAGGCTGCGAGTCTATATTCATTGTTTAAAGGCTCTTCAAAAAGAAATACCGAAAAATATGAATCACTTGCCGCAGAGAATATCTCTGTCAACTCTGCGGGAGAAAGTATTTTAGAGCCAACATCCGCAACTGTTTCTTTGTTGCCGCATTTTAAACATTCTCTGGTCTTTGTACCGTCAGCTTCAGTTGTGGCATTGTTATCAGAAATATAATCACCGTATGCATGAGGTGCTTCTCTTTCTGATTCACAGATTTCACATCTCGAATCACATTCATCAGCATAAATATGTTCAGGCAACTCTGTCGCATTATAAACCCACTTTGCATCTGCAAGCATTTCGTTATTTTCAAGAACTATAAGGTTATTCTTATCGTCTTCGCTTCCGCCGTAGTACACGTAAGCAAGATCTGTTCCGTTAAAAGCATCTTTTTTAACAAGTTCTGCTTCTTTGGGAATATAAATGGCTTTTAATCCGCTGTTTTCAAAAAGTTTTTCTTCAATTACACCGGTACCGTTTGAAAGAGTTACTTTTTTAAGATTATCACAGCTTAAAAATGCGCTGTTACCTACAGATATTACGCTGTCAGGCAAAACAATTGACGAAAGTGCATCGCACCATAAAAAAGCATTTTCTTTTATCGTTGTTACACTTTCGGGAATTGAAATCGAGGTAAGAGCAGTACAGCTTTGAAAAGCATTTTTATCAATTGATACAACACCGTTTCCGAGTGTTATATTTACAAGACTTGTACATCCATAAAACATACCCTCTGTTATAGCGGGTACTTTATTTCCGATTTTAACAACTGCTAAATTCTCACATTTGTTAAATGTGTTTGTGCCAACAGATATTACGCTGTCAGGAATTGTTATAGAAGTAAGGCTTTCGCATAATTCAAAAGCATAATCACCAATTGTTGTCACACCGTCCGGAATTACTATTGATGCAAGAGCGGTACATCCTGAAAATGCATCTCTATTTATAGTTTTAACATTTGAACCCATTGTGACATTATTAAGCTTTTTGCAAGAGCGAAATGCATCTTCGCCAATTGTGATAACACCGTTACCAATAACTATACTCGTAAGTGATTTACAACCTAAAAAGGCATTGTCAGAAATAGTTATTACACTGTCTGAAATATCAGCTGCTGTAAGATTTGTGCAATAGTCAAAGGCATTTTCGCCAATTGATGTTACTCCATCTTCTATTACAACCTTTAATATTTTGTCACTAAAGTCTTTAAAAGGTGACCCAATTGAATCTATCATGTCACCTGTTCCGCTGATAGTCAGGGTACCTGGAGCAATTTCAAGAGACCAAGTGAGATTGTCACCCAGTGTACCGCTTGTAACAGTTTCAGAGGTTGGATTGGCGCGGGATACGAGTTCGCATTTTAATGGATCATACGGTTCCTCTCAAGCCCAGTTGAAGTTCTCCTCCCCCGCCCCAATCTCGAAATGGCATTTGG
>JAZQDN010000123.1:0-5975 GCA_045546815.1 Eubacteriales bacterium | reverse complement strand
CAATCCCCGCAGCGCGGCGGCGGAGAGGGGGGTCATAAACCTCCTGTACCGCTTCCCGGAGCAGTTCCGGGACCTGCCGATCACCGGCAGCCGGTTCTCCTCCCAGGCCATGGGCCGGCTGTTCGACGCCCTGGCCGCCCGCCAGCGGGCCGGGCAGAGCGTATCCGTGGCGGTGCTCAGCGAGGAGTTCAGCCAAGACGAGCTGGCGCTTCTGACGGATATCATCAGTCACGACGATGTGACCCCATCCACGGCGGACAGCGCCATGGATGATTACATAAGGACCATACAGGAAGAAAACGACAAGGCTTCGCAGACCGACGACCTGCGCGAGTATGCGGAGCGTCTCAAACAAAGGAAAGGGTACGGTGGTAAAGATGGCACCTGAGAAAAAGAAGAAAACGGCGCCCGAGGATACGGAGCTGACAGCGCCCGAGGCGGCGGCCCAGGAGACGGCGGAGACCGCAGAGATGGCGGAGGCGGAGGCCCCTGCTCCCGAGACGGCGGAGGCCCCCGCGGCGGAAGAGGTCAAAGAGGAAGCGCCCAAGGCCAAGGCGGCCAAGCCCGCGGCGAAAAAGCGCACCCGCAAAAAGACGGAGGAGAAGCCCGCCGACAGTGAGAACGCCGAGGGCGGCGAGCCCGCCGCGGAGAAGACCAACGAGGAGCGCATCAACGAGCTCATCGAGCGGGGCAAAAAGGCCGGCCGCCTGACCAGCAAGGAGCTCTCCGAGGTGCTTGACAACATGAACCTGGAGCCGGAGGAGCTGGACGCGGTGTATGACCGGCTGGACGATCTGGGCATCGAGACCGCCGGCGAGGAGTTCCTCTCCCCCATCGAGGAGGACGCCCTGCCCGAGCTGGAGGAGCTGGAGGAGGTCACCGAGGAGGAGATCCTGGATACCGACGCGGTGGCGGAGTCCTTCTCCACGGACGACCCGGTGCGCATGTACCTCAAGGAGATCGGCAAGGTGCCCCTGCTGACGCCGGAGGAGGAGATCGCTCTGGCCGTGCGCATGTCCGAGGGCGACGAGGAGGCCAAGCGCCGCATGGCGGAGGCGAACCTGCGTCTCGTGGTCTCCATCGCCAAGCGCTATGTGGGCCGCGGCATGCTGTTCCTGGATCTGATCCAGGAGGGCAACCTGGGCCTCATCAAGGCGGTGGAGAAGTTCGACTACACCAAGGGCTACAAGTTCTCCACCTACGCCACCTGGTGGATCCGCCAGGCCATCACGAGGGCCATCGCCGACCAGGCGCGCACCATCCGAATCCCCGTGCATATGGTAGAAACCATCAACCGCGTAATGCGTGTTTCACGTCAGCTGGTGCAGGAGCTCGGACGCGAGCCCACAAGTGCAGAGATCGCAAAGGAGCTCGGTCAGCCCGAGGAAAAGATCCGCGAGATACTCAAAATCGCGCTCGACCCCGTTTCTCTCGAAACACCTATCGGTGAGGAGGACTCGCACCTTGGCGACTTTATCCCCGACGAAGATATCCCCGCACCTGTCGAGGCAACCTCGCACATAATGCTCAAGGAACAGCTCGCAGAGGTGCTCGAAACACTCACACCACGTGAGGCAAAGGTATTACAGCTCCGCTTCGGTCTTATCGACGGCAGACAGCGCACTCTCGAGGAGGTCGGTCGTGAGTTCAACGTAACCCGTGAGCGTATCCGTCAGATCGAGTCAAAGGCACTGCGCAAGCTGCGCCATCCGTCACGCAGCAAAAAGCTGAAGGATTTTCTTGAATAAAAAAATTTTTTTAAAAAATTTTCGAAAAAGTGAAACATTTTCGCTCCCTTATGTGTTATATATATGAAAATACGAGGGTACTCTTATGAACAAAGATATTAAGCTTAACAACGCCGAATATCTTGTGGACAGATTTTTAAATGATATAGTAAGGCTGGCGCTCGTCTATGTAAAAAATATGGACGACGCGGAGGATATTGCACAGCAGGTGTTTATGATATACCTCTACCGAAAGCCCGAGTTTACCGATGAGGACCACGCAAAGCGATGGCTGTGCAAGGTGGCGGTAAACGCATCTAAAAATTACATACGCTCTCGCAAAAACACAGTCAATTACGACGAGCTTGCAGGGGTATTGTCTACAGACGATATTGACTACGGCCATACAGAAAAGGAATCTGCAGTACTGAATGCAGTACTGCGCCTTAAGAGCGCCTATCGTGAAATAATACACCTGTATTATTATGACAATTATGACACAAACGAAATTGCAAAGATACTTGGTCTGCCTGCGCCGACAGTCCGGACGCGACTGGCCCGCGCACGCGCAGCACTTGAAAAGGAACTGAAAGGAGAGGAATGTTTTGAAGCACTGTTACAAAGATGCACTGGACAAAATAACGGTTGATGAGCGCTTTGAGCAGCAGCTGAAGGCACGGCTCGGTCGCGAGCAGGCACGCATTGATGCCACCCGCGAGCAAAGGCAAAGACGTAAATCATTTAATATATTGATTGCCGCATCCACCGCGGCGGTTGTCCTGCTGACCGTTGTACTCACACATTTTTCGCTGTCGGGTATAGCGCAGCACGAGCAAAACACCGTCTACGAGACCGATTATTCGTCGCAACAGTCCTACGCGGGCTACACCGCCATCTCGACGGTGACCGATATGTCTTACAGAATCGTGTCGCCCGAAAACAAGCTTGACTATCGCTCAAGCATCAACTTTATTTTTGAAGGCTTTGACAAATACGGCATCGAGATCAGCAAAAGCTGTATTTTATTTGAATCGGCTCTCGACCCGTCATACACACTTGCTAACTTCTTTTTTGACTACTATAACATTATCACACAGCAAAGCGGATATACGCTCATTGACAACGGCGTGCTCGAATCGTTTTTCGGCATAAAGGACAACAGCGTACAGACGATAAGCGTATACGATGAGTTCCGCGGCGAGATCGTCGACCTCGACTCCGTTTTGATGTCAGAGTATTGGGAATACGATGAAATCAACTTTACTGTAAAGGTTTCGTCAAACGCATAAAAAAACCTCGGTTTAAAACCGAGGTTTTTTATTTATACTCTTTTGCCGCGGACAAACACCGTGTCAATGTTAAGGTCTTTGTCGGTCACGACAAGGTCGGCGCGCATACCGACGTCGATACTGCCCACAATGTCCTCCATTCCGATAACCTTTGCCGGCGCATATGATGCCGCGTACATCGCGTCCTCGAGCGGAACACCGAACGCCACCGTCCTTCTCATACATTCAAACAGGCTGGTTACAGAGCCTGCAATTGTTCCGTCGTCAAGAACTCCCTTACCGTCTCTGATGGTGATTGTGTGTCCTGCCGCATCAAAAAACTTTTCGCCTTCAGCAAGACCTGCACCCGAAAGGCTGTCGCTTATCATAACGACGCGCTTTCCGAGTATCTTAAAGGTGGTGCGTATGATTGCGGGGTGGATGTGCGCGCCGTCGCATATGAGCTCTGCCGTAACGTTCTCGTCGCTGTCCCACACAGCGCCCGCAACACCCGGCTCTCTGTGTGTCGCACCCGTCATCGCGTTGTAAAGATGCACCGCGTGGGTCGCGCCCGCCTTAAAGGCACCCATTGTTGTCTCGTAGTCTGCCGCGGTGTGTCCGCACGAAACCGTGCACACATCCTTTGCCTTTTCGATAAAGGCATAAGCGCCCTCCGTTTCAGGCGCAATATCAATGATTTTCACCATACCGCCCGATGCCTCGTTTATGCGTGTAAACATATCAAAATCGGGTTCTTTTATGTATTCTGCGGGCTGTGCGCCGCGCTTTGACATACTGAAAAACGGTCCCTCGAGGTGCACGCCCAGGGGGGTCGCGCCCTTATAGTCGCCCTCGGCAAAGTCGGCAACCGCCTTCACCGCGTTTATAAGCATCTCTTCTGACACCGTCATCGTCGTCGGTAAAAACGAGGTGACACCGTTTTTTGCCTCAAACTCGCAAACGCGCGCAAGCCCGTCCTTATCCCCTGAACAGTGGTCGTGGCACACCGCGCCGTGCGTATGGATATCAATAACGCCGGGCAGAATAAGCTTTCCCGAAAAATCAATTTCGTCGTCGCCCGAAAGGTTATGTCCGATATCGGTAATAAGCTCACCCATCACCTCGATATCAAGCTTTTCAAACTTAAATTTACTGTTTAAAACCGTTGCATTTTTTAGTATCATAAACCATCACCTAATTTGCATAAAAAACAACAATCTGTCTGTCTTTTGCAAGCTCTTCCATAAGATTTTTTGCGTTTTGCAGTCGGTCGCTGTCGAGCGACCAGAACGGGTCGTCAAGGATGAGCGGCAGTCTGCCCTCGCCCTCTAAAATTTCTGCCATCGCGATGCGCACCGCAAGGTAAACGCTGTCTGCAGTACCTCGCGAGAAAAATCCGAGCTCCTTGTACTCCCCTTTATATTTTACACGTATATTAAACTGTCTGTCAACCACTGTTTCGCTGTATTTTCCGCCCGTGAGCGCAAAAAGATAGGGCGCGATCTTTTGCGAAATAATGGGTGAGTAATCGTTGTTTATTTTTTCATATGCCGCGCTAAGCGTATCGCGCGCGATAGCGAGCACCTCGTTGTTGTACTCGGCATCGGCAAGCTCGCGTTCAAGCGCCTTTATCTCGGCGTTTTGCGCGTTTATTTTGTCGCGGATATCCACGCACTGCGCGCGCTCGCGCTCAAGACGCGAAATTGCTATGGCGCACTCACTCTTTTGCTCTGCCGCTTTTGCAAGCATCCGCTCAAGCTCCAAAACACCGAGGTCACTGCCATCGGCAGCTTTTGCAAGCTCTTTATACTCGTCAAGCGATTTACCCGAAAGCAGACTGTCAAGCTCCGTGTTCAGCCGCTCAACATGTAAAGACAGCATCGCCGTATTTTTGCTCTGCGCAAGCAGTGTTGACAGCTCTGACAGCTCGGTTATGCCGTAGCCTTGCTGAATTTTGACAACCTCGTCTTCCGCCTCGCCAAGCAAAAGCATCTGCCTGTCAAGCTCTGCCTTTGCCGCATCCGCCGCTGTCTTGCTTAACTGAATGTCCGCAACCGCCTGCCTGTATTTTTCAAGGTCGGCTGACAGCTGCTCGTTTGTCTTGTCAAGTATCGGCGCAGGGCTTATCTTTTTAAACGAAATGCCCAAAAGCACCGCGCCGACAAGCGCACCCGCCGCAAAAACGGGCGAAATCACAAACGCAAGCACCGCGCACACGGCAATAACCGCAATGCCCGCAAGCATAAGCGGAATGTTAAGCCGCGGCTTTTTTGCAAGATGCGACAGTATCTGCTGCTGATTTTTTTCGATATACTCAACGCCGATAAGCCGCGCCTTACTCTTTTCAAGCGCGTCCTGTGCGCTCTGCATTTTCGCTTTTGCGTCGTTATAATAGGTAGTCGCGATCTCGCGCTTATTAAACACCTCTGTTGCCGTTTTTATATCGTCATCACTTACAGAAGCGGTGCCGCCCTCAAGCTTTTTTTGGTAGCCGTCGCGCTCTGCCATAATTGCCTCTGCGCGAGCTGCAATCTTTTTTGCGTCGTTACCGATGCAGGCGGTGCGCCTCTTTTCAAGCTCGCTTTCGGTTTTTTGCACAGCAAGCAGCCGCTCGCTCTCGCTCTCGTATCGAAGCAGGCTGTCAGACAGCGTTTTTTCATTCTCGGTAAGCATTGAAACCTGCAGCTTTTTCTCGGCGATAATGCGCGGAAGCTCAAACACCCTGCCTGCACGCTTGTCACCGTGCTGATACTTTTTCTTTTTATCTGTAATGATCTTCATTGCCGCGTCAAACGACGTCTGCTCGTCGCCCGTCGTAACAAGGTTTTTGAGCGCCGTTTCAATGTCGGCGGTGCCGTCAAACACAATATCTGTCTGACGCACAAGGAAGGTGCGCATAAAGGTCTGCGCGTCCATTTTAAAAAGCTGTACACCGGGGTCGGTTATGTCGAGCAGTCCTCCCGAGATGTCATACGCCGTG
>JAZQDN010000122.1:0-9992 GCA_045546815.1 Eubacteriales bacterium | reverse complement strand
CCTCAAGTGCCACCTTTACGCTACTTCCCTCTGTCAGCATTCTTCTTGGCGTAATC
Source organism: Eubacteriales bacterium (assembly GCA_045546815.1). Taxonomy (GTDB): domain Bacteria; phylum Bacillota; class Clostridia; order Oscillospirales; family QAKW01; genus RGIG9041. Next base: position 9,936 of record JAZQDN010000122.1, on the reverse strand, counting down.
GCGCTGTCGGGAACTCTCGGCATCCCGCTTCCGTGGCTACGCCTTTCTGTAATCGGCGCTCTTCACTATGAAACAAGCGTTGCCGATATCGCTGCAAGAAGTGTTGGGCTTTCAGGTCTTTCGGCGAACGAAATGACGGTTACGGCTTACACTACAATTGCACTTTTGCTTGCGGTCGGTATCGTCTGGGGCTGTGTTCTTATGGTGCTTTTCGGCAAGTCGTATTCAAAGCGCTTTTCCGGCTCCAAAAAATCGGGCGGCAAAAGCTTTGGTGACGATGCAATGACTGCAATGTTTGTCGGCCTTATCTCTGCTTATATTGGCAGCTATATCGCAACCCTCTTTCAGTTCAAGGACGGCGCGTTCACGCTGACCGGTCAGTACCTTCAGCTTGTTGCCCTTGCATTTTCTGCGCTTGCAATGGCGGTGTTTGTCTACTTTTCCGAGCGCAAAAAGATGGCGTGGCTTGATAACTTTTCCATTGCAGGCAGTATGCTTGTGGGAATGACCGCCGCTGTTTTGTGCGGTGTAATCTTTTAAGGGGGAGTGAAAATGGAAAAACAACAGATTTTTGAAAAATATAATGAGCGCACTCATCTTATCGGCAGAATCGGTCTTTCAATCGGTATATTACTGCTTGTACTTTCGCCCTTTGTAATGGGTGCGGCATTGAACGCAGCCCCCGACTTCAACGGCTTTTTAAAAGGCTTTGCACAGATTGCCGTTGTTTATATCCCGTCTTGTATTGTTGAATTTTTAATATATACGCCAATGCTTGGCTCGGGCGGCGGCTACCTTGCATTTATCACGGGTAATCTTATCAATATGAAAATACCCTGCGCACTCAATGCGCGCGATGTTGCAGGTACAAAATCGGGCACACCCGAAAACGAAATTGTGTCAACACTGTCAATTGCAACGTCTTCTCTTGTGACAACTCTTGTAATAGCGCTCGGTGTTCTGCTTATGATACCGCTGCGACCCATTCTCGAAGCACCCGTGCTTCAGCCCGCGTTTGACAACGTTGTTCCCGCACTTTTCGGTGCAATGGCGACCCGCTACTTCCGTAAGGGCAAAAAGATTGTTGCAATCCCGCTTTGCCTTATGTCCGTTGTCTTTATATTTATGCCGAACCTTATTAGCAGTGTCGGTACGCTTATGATTGTCAGCGGTGCAATCGCGATCGGCCACGCGTTTATAATTTTCAAGCGTGAAAGCAAAAAAGTGACCGAGGTGACAAAATGATAGTTCTCTATATCCTTCTTTCTGTTTTAGCGCTCGTTGTTCTTTTGCTTATTATCGCGCTTTTGCGTACCCTGTGTATTAAGCCCCAAAAAACAAGCTACGAAATGTCGACCGACACTGCACGTGTAGATGCCTATAGCCAAAAGCTTTCAAAAATGGTGCAGTGCGAAACAGTGTCCGAGCGCGCAAACCCCAATATCGAAAAATTCCGTGCTTTTCATAAGGTAATGGAATCACTTTTCCCGACGGTGTTTGAAAAATGCGAAAAAACCGACCTTGACGGCAACCTCATTTTAAAATGGAAGGGTAAGACCGATGCCGAGCCTATTTTGCTTATGAGCCATATGGATGTGGTTGAGGCAAGCGGTGAGTGGAAATACCCTTACTTTTCGGGTGCGATTGCCGAGGGCAAGGTGTGGGGCAGGGGCTCTGCCGATACAAAGTGCAGCCTTATGGCGTTTTTTCAGGCTGTTGAAGAAATGATAAACGATGGCTACACTCCCGAGTGTGACGTTTATCTTGTAAGCAGCTGTACCGAGGAGATCGGCGGCAGCGGCGGTCCTGCAATCTGTAGCTGGCTTAAAGAGCGCGGCATCCGTCTTTATATGCTGTGCGACGAGGGCGGCAGTATAATCCGCGACCCCATCGGCGGTGTTCCCGGTCACTTTGCCGCAGTCGGCATCTTTGAAAAGGGCTACGGCGACCTTCGCTTCAAGGCGTACAGTAACGGCGGTCACGCAAGCGCACCGAAAAAGAATACACCTATTGCCCGCCTTGCAAAGTTTGTGTCACACGTTGAAAATAAATACCCCTTCCGCTCACGCTTCACACCTGCTGTCAGCGAGATGTTTAAAACCCTTGCGCCGTATGCAAGCTTTGGACTTCGTCTTGTTTTTTCAAACCTGTGGGTGTTTGGTCCCCTTTTAAAAAAGGTTATGCCTATGATAAGTGCACAGGCGGCGGCAATGCTTCGCACAACCATCGCCTTTACAATGCAGAGCGGCTCTGCGGGCTTTAACGTTATTCCGCAGGAGGCGTCAGTCTGTGCAAATATGCGCTATATTCCGCATCAGGGCACCGATGAGAGTATTGACATTATTACAAACCTTGCAAAAAAATACGATATCGAAACCGAGGTCGTTTACCGCGGCTATCCTTCAAAATCTCTTGATTTAAACGGTAGACCCTATGCCATTGTCAAAGAATGTATAAACAAAGTTTTCCCCGGTATCGGCGTTATGCCCTATGTTGTGACGGGTGCTACCGATGCCCGCTTTTACGGTGATGTGTGCGATGCGTGTGTGCGCTTCAGCCCCGTTTTGTACGGTCCCGAGCAGATGGCGGGTATGCACGGTCTTAACGAAAACATAGAGAGCGGCTGTCTGCCGTATGCCGTTGACTATTATAAGCAAATAATCATCGCCCAGAACAAAAGATAAAATTAATGTAACTTTTTGCATACTTCAATGCATATATAGTGTGACAGGGGGTGTCAGCTATGAAAAGGTATATCGCATTTGCTTTATTGCTTGCTGCTTTGCTTTCGCTTTGCGGCTGTCTTGATATAGCCAATGAAAGCTCGGTTAAAACCTATAAAACCGAAGAGTATGTCTATCAGATCGAAAACGATAAGGTAATAATCACAAAGTATACGGGTGTTTCACCCAATGTGGATTTGCCAAAAAGGATCGACGATAAGATAGTCAACGCGATTGGTGAGAACGCGTTTTACGGCAGTGCGATTCATACAGTTACCATCCCAGACACCGTGCTGTCGATTGGAAAGTCTGCTTTCTCAAACTGCTCTTTTTTAAGCTACGTTAAGCTTCCCGCAAGACTCAAAACAATTGAGCAAAGCACATTCTTCTTTTGCTCAAGTCTTAAGAATGTGACAATCCCGTCTTATGTTCATACTATCGGTGATTACGCGTTTACACATTGCTCGGCACTCGATTCCATTACGATTCCGATGTCTGTAAAAACTATCGGTGATTCCGCCTTCAAAGGCTGTGGCTTGCTGAAGGAGGTAACCTTCGAGGGTTCTATGAACAGCATCGGTCGATTTGCCTTTTCAGAATGTGACGTACTTGAGCAAATGACGCTTCCTGTAGGCATAGACGCTGTTAAAGACCATTTGTTTTACAGCTGTGGCGCACTTAGTAAGGTGGTTTTACCCGAGACTGTTACAAAAATTGAGTATCTGGCGTTTTATGGCTGTAAAAGCCTTAATACCTTGGTGCTGAACGAGGGCTTGCAGTCTTTGGATGACGTTCAGATTTTTGACCAGTGCTTTTCTTTAAAAAACATTATTATTCCAAAAACGGTAACGACAATGAGCTATACGGTGTTGACAGGTAATCCGGGCCTTAAAAATATGTATTTTGAGGGCGATGCCCCCGAAATTACAGACGGCGATATTGTGATAGGCAGAGATAAAAAGCTTCATTACAAAAAGGGTACTCTCGGCTGGGACGCACCTGCTTTTTCAAACTGTACCCTTGTAGAGCACGAGCAAAATGAGCACTACGTTGTTGACCAATCTGCTGATAAAAATAATGTCCCCGCAGGTTTTCTTGTCGGTATGGACGGCTATCTTTTCAGAGATATTAACGGCGACGGCAATGACGAGCTGATAGTAAAAAAAGAACTCGAAATAACTGTTCTCAATATGGTTGGCGGCTTTTACGAGATAGGCTCATATAATTTCAGAACAGGTACACTAAGGCTTCTCGAAAGCGATAAATACCCCGGTATAATCGTTTTTACGGTCGGTGGCGGCGCAAACAGATATCGGTATATGACAATAAAGGAAGGCAAGCTTGCAATCGAAGACGTCTATAACGATTATTACGCTTTTGACGATGTGCCTGATAAGGAGCTGACAAACGACAAAACGTTGATTGACGAAGCCCTGCTTGCATACCAGAACAATCAGGATATTGATTTTAAATAAGAGGTTGCGATATGAAAAAATGCCTTGCAATCGTTTTGACAGTGCTGCTTTCAATATCTCTTTTTGGCTGTAGTGAACTTAAAGAGACACGAAACGTTTTTGATGAAATCTGGAATCTGATGGTGCTTGAACGATATTCGGTAAAACAGACTGTATTAACGTCTTCAACAAAGGATGCGTATGTTGATTATGATCTTGGAGAATTTGAGAGTATTGTTATCCCTCATTTCAATCTGAATATCAGCTGGTGGTCGAGTGGTGACGGTGAAAGGGAGCTTTGCTTTTTTTACCGGATAGGTGACGGGGAATATGCGATATTTCTTTATAACTACAAAAGCAAAACGCTGTATGGCGATACCGATTTTTCCTATCTTATTGATAATTTTTTAACGGATTATTTTGAATGGTGTAATGACGACACCCGCTATTGCATAGATAACCTGGGAGATTACACGTTTGAGTACGCAAACCCGATTTATAATCGCTGATTAAATTAAAAAGCTGTGTAGAAAATCTACACAGCTTTTTTGTTTTTCATATAGTACTCTACCCAGCGGTGCTTTTTCAAAACCTCGCTGTCAGCGTCGTCGCTTTTAAGGATATAGCTTCCGTTTTTGTTGACATATACCTTATTAATTACGCTGTAGGTGTTTTTAAGCTCTGCAAGATATTTGATGTACTGCGAGCCGTCAAGCCCCGCCGCTTTAAAGTATTCCTGCATTAAAAACATCGGCGAAATTGTGTCGCCCTTGCCGATAAGCTCATTGCCGAGCGCCGTTTTTGCCGCTTTGTTTGCGTATATCACATACGGTGTTTCATAATAGTTCTGCCCGCCGTCAACGGTCTCAAGGTTTAAGTTGATACCGAGCATCTCATACACGCTGTTGTTTTCGCCGAGCCATGGGTTGTGGTCACCGAACATTATCAGCACGATCGGCTCATCACTTGAATCGACGTATTCGCGAAGCTGCTTTATTGCGATATCCGTTCTGTTAATTCCCGAAAGATAGTTGTTGAATATTGCATATCCTTCTTCGGTGTAGCTGTCTTTTTTTACAGCATAATCAACTGTAGAATAGTTTGTAGTGTCATACGGTCCGTGATTCTGATAGGTAACGCTGAAGTTAAAATATTTTTTGTCCTGCTTGATAGCAGCTTCAAGCCCGTCCGTTATCGACTCAAAAAAGTCAATGTCCGATAACATTCCGTGATACATCGGCGTTTTGAGGTCGTCCTCTTCAATTTCACCATAGGTATCCTCGTAGCATTTAAAGCTGTCAAAGCCAAGATAAGTGTCAATATTCTTTCTGTTGTAAAACCATCCGTAGCCGGGGTGCATCGCCTCTGTGTAATACCCCTGGTCTTTAAAATAGTACACGTGTGACTGCGTGTTTTTTGATTTTATTCCTGTCGCCGAGTATCCTGTCAAAAATGCGCGTTCAGTGTCAATTGTACCCGCCGAGAAAATATTTGTGTACAGCTTTCCGCTGTAGGCGTCCGCCTGCAATGCGTGAAAGTTTTGGTACGGGTCGACCTCAAACTCAATTCCCTCAAACTTTGAAAAATCGTTGTATGCTTCCAGCATAATGCTTATCATATGCACCTTTTTGCTGTCGGGAATATCACTGTCTTCAAACTGCTCCAGTATCTCTTTTGCCTGCTTTTCGTCATACTCTGCGGGCGGCGACGACTTTGCATCGCGTATACTGCGTATAAACGAATACACCACTCCTCGCGACATATACTGGTTTGCATCCTTCCACTTGTTGCCAAACTCCTTGTGCCACGTTGAATTGTAAATGCTGTTGTCTGAAAGATAAAAACTGTTGCATACGATTACAAGCACAATTATGCTTATGATCGCACCCGCGATTCGTAAAATCACGCCCTTTGTGCGAGCCTTTACAAACAGCGCAAAAACTACTGTAAGCAGTGCAATGACGCCGAGTATGACCGCTGACGGAATATCGATAAACAGCTTGTATTCACTTGTCATTTTGCCCGCTTCACCTACGAGGAAAATGTCGGAAAATACAAACGGATCATCGCGAAAGCTTATTTTGTACAGATTGATCTGCGCAATTACAAACGATACAACCGATGTTGACAAAAAGCTTATCCACACTCTGCCCGTTGCAAAATACAGTGAAAGCATCAGCAAAAACAGCGGAAGACTGTTAAGCAGTACTATTTTTATATCTGTAATAAGAATGCTTATCAGCGAAAAGTCCCACGGCACAACAGAGATCATAAGCAAACCGATTCCAAGCAAAACGCTCGAAAAAACAAGCACCAGCACCGTAAGACAATATTTAATTATCGCACCCCTGTGCTCTTTTAAAAGCTTAATCACGCGGTTTCTCCTTTTTTGTTATGCTGTAAATATCATCGAATAAAATTTGGCATCCGTCAACCTTCATCAACCGTAGTGCCGTGTCAAAAATTTCGATCTCACCGCTTACGGCTTTGTCCTTAAGAGTGATGTCGACAAGGTCGTGCGGCTTTAGCTGCAAAAGCAGCTCGTTTATTCTTTGTACCTGCTCATCGCCGGGCTCTTTTATCTTTGCAAGCTGCCGCTCTTTTTGAGCAATTGCCTCGTCAAGCCCTTTGAGCGCAGAGAAGGGCATAAACTGCTTTGCGCGTTCCGATATCGGCATCTTGTGTTTCGGCTTACTGCCCACTTTTGTGTCCTCCGATCTGTAGGTTGCGTTCCTTAGCGGTTGCGCCTTCTTTAAGGTTCATTCCCTTTAAAATTGAGTTTTTGCCGTACTTTCTTTTTATATCAATAACCGCCTTTTGCATTTTTTCGTGCTTTTTAAGGCTGTTGTCCTCTTTTTCAAAAAATGTCAGCTGCTCTGCATCCGCTTTTTCTGCCACCTTGTTAAACGTAAGGTTCAGCCTGCGTATAGGCACCTTCGGGCTTACAATTTTGTTGTAAAGCTCGCATACAGCAGGTATGATAATGCTGTCCGAGCTTGTCTCCCGCGACAGTGTTACCGACGCGTGCGCAGGCGGAAAATCATAGCTGTTTGAATATCCGATGTGCATTGTAACTGACTGCGTTACAAGCCCTTTTTCAACAAGGTCAAGACAGAGCGCGTCCGCCATCTCACTTGCAATTAGCCGCCCTTCGTCAAAGGCATAATCGCGCATAAGCACCTGACCGCTCGAAAGACAGTTTGTTTTTGGCTTGTACGCCTTGATGTCAGCAAGTGTTACAGGCTCAATGCCGTATGCGTGGTCAATAATCAGCTCCGCATCAATACCGAAAAGCGAGTATAATAATTCCTCGTCACACTCGACAATATCCTGCATATTTGTAATCCCATACCGCGCAAGCCTCTTTGCCGTGCCCGCACCGATGCGCCAGAAATCAGTTATCGGCTCGTGCTTCCACAGCGTTTTTTTGTAAAGCTCCTCGTCAAGATATCCTATCGAATCGGGTGAGTGCTTTGCCGTAATATCGAGTGCAACCTTTGTAAGATACAGGTTTGTCCCAATACCGCAAGCCGCAGGCACGCCGACACTTTTTCGTACATCGTCCATCAGCATAATTGCCATCTGCTTTGCACTCATTTTGTACTTTTTAAGATATCCAGTCACGTCCATAAACACTTCGTCAATGGAATAGACGTAAATATCGTCCTTTGACAGATACTTGAGATAAATACCGTAAATCTCGGCGGCATACTCAATATACTTTTTCATCCGCGGCTCTGCCATAATATATTCAATATTATCGGGTATTTCAAAAACGCGGCATCTGTTTTTTATACCGAGTGCCTTCATCGAAGGCGAAACCGCAAGACATATCGTTTTATCGGTGCGTGTAGGGTCGGCAACGACAAGGTTTGTCGTCATCGGGTCGAGCTCGCGCTCGGCGCATTCGACGGATGCATAAAATGACTTGAGATCAATACACAAATAAACTCTGTCAGCCATTTTACCCATCCTTTCGTAATTATTTTATCATATCAAAGATTTTTTGCGGATTTTCGTCCGAATATTCAATCTCGGCAGAAAAAGCGCGGCATATATCTGCAATTTTTTCAAAATCAAGCGCATTGGTGCCCGCGCAAATCGCGCGAATGACCCTGCACGATATAACCGTAAACCCGATTCTTTCTATGTACAGCCCGTCATAAAGAGCGTCCGACAGATGCCTGAATATAAAGTAGCAGGCGAGCTGTTCAAAAACGGTGTCCCATTTTTTATCGGGGCTTTCGTCTGTCATTTTATCGAGCAAACTCAACCAGTCGGGATCGAGTATCTCAAGCGCTTTGAAAAATTCCCGATACCTTGCTGCACTATAATCTTCAAGCGTTATGCCAAAAAAGTCAAGCAGGTTTTCCAGCCGCTCGTCAAAGTCAAACTCTCTGTCCTGCAAAATCGCAAACACATTGTTACGCAGTTTAAAAAAGCTCTGCTCCTCGCTGTCGCAATTCTTTGGTACGGGCAGACAAAAGCTGTCCGTTTGTTTTAAAATAATGCGTGCCGCCTCTTCGCAACACAATCCAAGACCGACTTCAACAGCGCCCGAATAAAAATTCCGAAACCGCGGATGGTCGGCACAGATCTGACACAGCGCACCCTCTCCGAACTCGGTTATAATGTCGCATAGTCCGCTTTTATTTAAAAACGGACATCTGCCGTCTTTGTCCGCCTTAAAATATGCGCACCCGTCGTCTTCGCATATACTCTGTACGATCTTTTTGTATGCCGTGTCGCCTTTGTACCTTTCAAGCGTGTCGCCGTCAATTTCAATGTCCCAACCGACGCAACAGCTGTGAGAGCATCTGCTTGCTATGCAGTTAAAACTTTTATAATATTTTGGTGTAATAATCTCCATAATACCGCTTATGCAAAAGTCCTATTCATTTGAATAGGACTTTTTATATCAGTTATTTGCACTTAAAAAGTACATTCTCTGTAAATATACCGCCATCTGTCCGCGGTTGATTGTATCGCTATAGGTGTTATAGGGCGGGTTGTCCTTTTCACCCGATATAATGTTTTTAGCCATACACCACTTCATAGCAATAATACCGTCACGTGAAATGTCGGGATACTGAACCGCCAGCTTGTTGATTGCGGCAAAGTCGTTATCCTTTGCAATTCCTGCTGTCATTTTAACGTATTTATAAATCATCATCGCCGCTTCACCGTAGGTGATTTCGCCTGCGACCGATTCATCCTCGCCGATAAGACCGTTGCTTGCTGCCCATTTGAACGCAGACTGCTTTCCTTCGTTTGCGTCAACATCGGGAGAGCCTGCCATCTGATAAATGATGTTTATAAAATCGCTCTTGAGCGCCTTTTTGGAAACGCCGAATATTTTTTCACTTTCAGCCTCCATATACCCGCCGTTTACCATAAATGTCGCCGCCGACTCAAAGAACGGATTGGTTATGTCGTCGTAGCGGATATAGCTGGGTGCTATATAATCCGATTCTTTGCCAAATACGTGCGAGTAATAGTTTGTGTCAAGTATCGCGCTCGATAAAGTGAACATATTTGCAACATAATTGCAATACTCCGAAACAACGCTCTGTTCAACTTCGCTTCCGTCGTTTTTTGTTGCAATGCCTGTCGATGCGTTGTATCTGAAATCCTTTGTAATAAAGCTCTGGTCAGAAAGCACGGCAATGTGCGGAGCATCTGACAGAACGTCTCTTCCTGCCAGAAGGCGTGAGTCGTACTCAATACCCATAATGTTAAATACTGTCGGTAAAATATCG
>JAZQDN010000121.1:0-6139 GCA_045546815.1 Eubacteriales bacterium | reverse complement strand
CAGATGATTGCCGAGGCAATTCAGAGTCAGCCTACGTCTACAGTTTCAACCTATTGGAACGTAAACATCAGCGGTACAACGATTACCGGCAAAAAATAACTAAAATAAAAAATGCTTCCGATTTTTCGGAAGCATTTTTATTTTAACCATACGTTTCGGGTGACACCGTCATATTTGCCGCCCGTCAGCGTTTCGAGCGAGATTCGTGAAAATAACACGTGATTATTGCGCGCGTGAACAAGTCCTACCGTTTCACTGTCGATTACGCACATATCGGAATAACCCGGCATAGCGTCGCCCTTCATTAGCTTAAAGCTGTCAGCGTAGCTTTTGCCGCCGTCGACGCTTATGCAGATTTCCATATCTCGACGTGCGTCAATTGTTGTGATGTGTGAAAACAGTACAGTGTTGCTGTAATCACCTTTAGCACTCAGGTGCACCATTGATGCATCGCAACGTTTTGCGGGCGGAAGTGGCGACGGTTCAAACTCGGTCCAGCTGTTGCCGCCGTCATAGCTTTTTGCCTCATAACGCTTGGTTGCAAGCGTGCGCACATTCCATATAAGGCAGTCGGGTGTCTCGGTTATGCGTGACTCGTTTGAAGTGCAGCTTTTACCGAAATACCCCTTGTGATGCCAGCTTTTTCCGTGGTCATCGCTGTATAAAAGTGACACGCAGTATTCGCGCTTTTCGCTTTCTACCTCAACACCGTACTTGCGGTGCCAGAACTGTACGATAAGCCTGCCGTCTTTAAGCTGTACCCCGTGACCGGGACCGGGGATGTTAAATGTCATTCCGCTTGCCACCAGAATATCCGTGATATCCTGCGTCTCTGACCAGCTTTCGCCACCGTCGTCGCTGTGGATTATATAGTTTTTTGTTTGAGTATTATTTCTGTTAATCGCATAAAATAAAAACAGACGCTTTGTAACGCTGTCATAAAGCGGAACAGGGTTTATATAGCAATGCGTACCGTGGCTGTCGAGCAAAATTCTGTTGTCTTCAAAGGTTTTACCGCCGTCGGTGCTTTTTTTCATATATATATCGTGCGCACAGCCGGCGTCACTTCCGTCGCCGTGTCTTGCCTCGCAAAAGGCGATAACGGTACTGTCAAAAGTAATCACGCCAAAAACGTGCATTATTGATATTCCGTTTTGATTGTATCGCCACAGCTCTGTTTCAGTATATTCCCAACTTGTCATAGTAACTGTCTCCTATCCGTTTTTCAACGCCTTTTTAAAATTGTATCATAGACAGGCGCACTTCGCAACGAAATTCTGTTAAAATTATGTGATAAGCGTGTTATAATAAAAATAAGTACTCCACAAACGGTTGATTTTCCCCGTATCAACCGCTGGTTTGTGGTTTTTTTAAGTATTTGTATCTATAATTTAAGCAAAAGGAGGACGATTATGGACCAGGCAAAAATAGGACGGTTTATCGCCGAGCGCAGAAAAGCAGCGGGTCTTACTCAGATGCAGCTGGCAGAAAAGCTTAATATCACTGATAGGGCGGTTTCAAAATGGGAAACGGGCAAGACGATGCCGGATTCATCTTTAATGCTTGAGCTGTGCGGTATACTCAAAATCACAGTAAACGATTTATTGAACGGGGAGGTTGTTACAATGGATAATTACAACAAAAAAGCGGAGGAGCTGTTGCTCCAAATGACAAAGGAAAAGGAAAATAACGACAGACAGCTGCTGTCGCTTGAAATACTGATTGGTGCTTTTTCAATTATTATTATATTGGGCTTTAGTTTGATTGCAGCATTTTTTCAGATGCCTGATGCATTACGGATCGTGCTTATTGTTATAGGCCTTGTAATAGGTCTTATAGGCGTTGTGTTCGCGCTACGAATTGAGCAAAAAGCAGGGTACTATGAATGTGCAAAATGCCATCACCGATATGTTCCGACATACGCGAGTGTTTTATGGGCAATGCACATGGGCAGAACGCGGTATATGAAATGCCCAAAATGTAGTGAGCGTTCGTGGCAGAAAAAAGTAATAGGAAAAAAAGCAGATGAGTAAATCTCATCTGCTTTTTATAATTATAAAGATGTTTTATTGTAGGTTTTTTGCAAGGTAGCTTTCAATCTCGGCGTTTGCAAAGGGGATGTCCTCACCGCCGTATATACTGTGTACCTCGGGACCGTCGCTGTATCTTATGTTTGCAACCTTGTCTCCGACAAATGTGAAGGTTACATGGTCTCTGCCTTCGGGAAGGTCTTCACCCATAAAGTTCCCCGCCTCGTAATACAGGTCAATGCGGAATACGTTTTCATCAAGCTGCTCAAAACCGTCAATCTTTGCAGGTCTTGAGCCGCCGCCCGGATATACACCGCCGCCGTAATACTCTTTTGAAAACGAGCAGAACTCATATGTGTAGTCGTCCTCACCAAACGGAGCAATACTGTCGGTAGAGATCCATATTCCTTCTGCTTTTTCAAGAAACTGCTCGAACGACATTTTTTCGGGCTCGGGCTCGGGGCTCTGGTCAATGGGAGGCTGCGTCTGTGCGTCATCCTTTGGAGTTATTACCACGTTGCATGCACTAAAGCAAAACAGTACGGTAAGACTTAAAATTATACAAATTATTAAACCTATCTTTTTCATATTCATATCATAAAATTAAAATCTGGCGCCGCCGCCACCGTGCGTTCTGCCCGATGACGAGGTGTGTGTTGATGATCCGCTGCTTGTGTTTTTTGGAATTACAGTGCAGGTGACGGTAGAATACAGAAAACGGTCGCCCGACTGAACAAGATTCATACTTCCCGGACGCTGATAGCCCGCTGCATTCTGACGCTGTCTGACGGTTTTAAGCTTGCCCTTCATAACGGCGGTAACAATGAACCCGACAATAACGCCCACAACCAATGATATTACAAGCGTTGTAAAGGGACTGAACGGCTCTTTTGGCAGATTAAACGCGTCATAAGGCTCACCTGCTTGTGCCTTTTTGACAAAATCCTCACCCATATCAGCAAAAAGCGATATTGCCTCCTCGTACTCGGCCGAACCGAGAAGAGTCGCAACACTTTCTGTGATATATTCGATTCCGTCGTCGGTGAATGCGGTTATTCCGTAGCCCGAGGTTGATAGCCATACCTCGCGGTTTTGCATATCAATAAGCAACAGTGCACCGTCGTAGCTTTCGCCGTAGCCGTAGTCGTTATAATCGAAAAAGTCGTCGGCATATGCCATTGTTGACAGACCCTCTGTATCATCAGTCGTCACAGCGACAAGGTCAAACTGCAGCTGCTCTGATACTACGTCAAGCTTTGCAGTAAGTGTTGATTCCTGCGCATCTGTCAGAAGGTCAGCCTTGTCTACAAGGCGGGCAGACGAGGCATATGTAGGAATAACAAAGTTCAGGCACAGCATTAAAATAACTGTGAATATACAAATACGTTTTGTCATCGTCTCCACCTCCCTATATTACCCAGATGAGAAACTGAAAAGCAAATGCCGCGGCAGCTGCTATTGCAGAGGTGATAAAGAAATATTTGCGTGCAAGCGATTTGTCCACCGGCAGATCGCCCACAAACTTGCCTGTCTGTCCGTTCATCGCAAAGGTGTATCTCTTGCCGTTCCACTCGGTATTGAGAAGCCACACAGGATACAGCGCATATTTTGCGCGACCTTTTTCGAGGTTTATGTGACTGTATCTGGGTGTTACGGTGTGATAGCCCTGCACGGTATTCATAAATGCCTGCTCTGTTGATTTTTTGATTCGTTCATTGGCGCGGGTTATGCTCTCTTCCGATGAAACGTCATATTTATCTGCGAGATAGCCCGCAAGATATGCCGTTTGAAAATCAACCGCTTCGGAAATATTAAACGGCTCGATAGATTCCATAAGCGTGTTATCGATCTTGGTTGTTGCATCGACCGGTACCGAGTCAAAAGCTATCGTTCCGCCTCGGCTGACAGAAAAAAAGCTCGTTTCAGTGTATCTGTGTGTCTGTGTGCTCCAATGGCGTACCCTTGTCGCATCACATTCTACGCTTGCCTCAACATCAGCGTCAAAGAGCCAGAACGGAACGTATACACCCTTGATCTCTTTGATGTGGTTTTCGTCTTTAAAAATCTTTGGCAAAAGTCGCTTGCCCTCATAATGCTTTTTGAGTGCCGCAATTGCCGCATTTTTGTCCTTTTTAAAGGGGATTACAAGATCGGGCTTGAGTGCGCCCGCAAACTGACCCGCCATAACAACGGGGTTGTCGCAGTAAGGGCAATGGGTTGCGGCAGTCGATTCGTCACCGACCACCTCGCCGCCGCAGGAATTACAAACGTAAACGCGAAGTCCGTCTGTTTCTCCCTCTGACCACTCCTGCCCTGCGGTAACGTCCCACTCCATCTTGTCAGGCTGCGGATTATTGAGTATTTCATCGCGCGCAGCAATTGCCTGAACATCAAATTCAGAGTCGCAGTAGGGACACTTCATTTTTTGAGTGTTGCTGTCAAATTCTATTGCACCGCCACAGGCGGGACACTTATATTGCTGTAAAACAGACATATCTATTCACCTGATTTAGATTATTTCATATCGTTGTCATCAAACAAGTCGCCGCACTCGGGGCAGAACTTAGGCGGATTGTGGGGATCCTCAGGCTCCCATCCGCATTTGTCACATTTGAAAAGTGGTGCGCTCTCCGGTTTTTTAGCACCACAGTTCTGACAGAACTTGCCTTTATTTACCGCACCGCAGGAGCAAGTCCAGCCGTCTGCCTGAACCGGCTTTTTAGCGCCGCACTGCATACAGAAATTGCCCGAAACGGTAGCACCGCAGGAACAAGTCCAGCTGTCAGCCGTCTGTGGTGCAGGCTTTTTGGCACCGCACTGCATACAGAAATTACCCATAGCTGTTGCACCGCAAGCGCAGGTCCATGAATCAGTCGCAGGTGCTGCGGTTGTGGGTTGCTGCATTTGTTGCTGCTGCATAGCGGCAATCTGCTGTGCGGGATTAAATCCGCCCATAGCGTTTCCTGCAAAGCCCATGCCCATAAAGCCTGTCATAGCGCCCGCAGTGTTTCCTGCCGCGGTTTCCATTGCGTTTGACTGCGCCATTGTCATACGGCCGAGTGCCATTGCAGCGTTTGAGCCCATAGATGCGGAATCCTCAAACTCGTTGAGTACCTTCATATCCGCCTCTGTAAGTGAGATGGGGTTGATTGTAATATCTACTATCTCAATACCGCGTCTGTCAAACCATTCAGCCTGCAATTCGTTCTGCATAGCCATGCGAATCTCTTTTGTATGTGCAGGAATCTGCGCGGGCCTTAGCTCCTGCTCAGAAAGTACCGCAAGCGCGGGCTGTAGCGCATCAACAAAGTCCGCCTTGAACTGCGGAAGTATAGTTTCCGTTCTGTACTCGTCCGATACGTTGCCTGCAATGTTTGTGTAAAGCTTTAACGGGTCTGTAAGCTTGTATGTAAACGTACCGTTGCATCTTACCTGCACCGTACGTCTATGTCCGATAAACTTGTTTACCACCTCAAACATAATGGGTGTCTGTGTGCCGAACTTGTTGTCCATTATTTCTTTTGTGTTGAAGTAGTACACTCTCTGGTCAACGCCCGTGTCACCGCCGTAGGTAAAACGCTTACCGATAGTCTTGAAGGTTTCTTTGATTGAGTCACCAAGTGAACCTGCAAAAAGTGAAGGCTCAATTGAGGTGTTATATGTAAACTGACCGGGTTCTGCGCAAAACTCAACAACCTTGCCTTGCTCGACGATAATCATGCACTGACCGTCAGCAACAACAATGCCCGAGCCGTTTGAAATTACGTTGTCAGAGCCTCTTGTGTTGGATGAGCGACCGCTTGTGCGTTTTTCGCCCTTTACCATAAGTACGTCGTTTGCAAGTGATTCGCAAACGAAAAATTCTTTCCACTGGTCTGCGAGCACTCCGCCCACAGCGCCAAGTCCTGCTTTAATAAGTCCCATAATAAGTCATCCTTTCTTATTGTTTCATCAGATCGTACAAGTAACATAGTCTTTATTCTATTATATATATTATATAAAATCGCGTCAACTATAACAAGTGTTTGTTTTAATTTATTATAAAAAGCAGATGGATAAGGGTCATACTGTTAAGGACAGTAAAAAGGCCCCCTTGTAAAGGGGGCTGG
>JAZQDN010000120.1:0-3939 GCA_045546815.1 Eubacteriales bacterium | reverse complement strand
CAAACGGCTACCTTCGTAAATCTGTTGTAGCAGACCCTGTTCGCCGCGGTAATACAGGTGATAATACTCCTGCTATGATTTATACAGAGATAGTTCCGGGTGAAAATGTAAAAATCACACTCGGTCCAAAAGGCTTCGGTAGTGAAAATATGAGCGCTGTCCGTATGTTCAAACCATCAGCAGGACTTCAGGGTATTAAAGATTTTATTATTGAAACAGTTAAGATTGCAGGCCCTAACCCCTGTCCGCCAATCGTAATCGGTGTTGGTATCGGCGGTACTTTTGATAAGGCTGCACTTCTTGCTAAAAAAGCAATTATGCGTCCGCTTAATACAAGCCATCCCGATCCTTACTATGCTGACCTTGAAAAAGAAATGCTTGAAAAGGTAAATGAGCTTGGTATCGGACCGCAGGGCTTTGGCGGTAAAACTACTGCTATCGGTCTTAATATCGAAACTTTACCTACTCATATTGCGGGTATGCCTTGCGCAATCAATATTAACTGCCATGTTACCCGTCATAAAACGGAGGTGCTTTAATAATGGAAAAGAAAGTTACTTTACCTTTAACAGAAGAAGTTGCAAAAACACTTAAAGCGGGCGATTCCGTTTTACTTACAGGCTATATCTACACATCGCGTGATGCAGGTCACAAGAGAATGTGCGAAACTCTTGCAAAGGGCGAGCCGCTTCCTTTTGACCCGACAGATGCTACAATCTACTACGTTGGCCCTACCCCCGCAAAGCCCGGTCAGGTAATCGGCTCTGCAGGTCCTACAACCAGCGGACGTATGGATGCTTACGCTCCCACAATGATGAGCGTTGGTGCACGCGGTATGATTGGTAAGGGTGCAAGACTTCCCGAGGTTGTTGACGCTATGAAAAAGTATTCTGGCGTTTACTTTGGTGCAATCGGTGGTGCAGGTGCACTTCTTGCAAGACAGATCAAAAGCTGTGAGCTCGTTGCATACGAAGACCTCGGCGCAGAAGCTCTCCGTAAGCTTTATGTTGAGGATATGCCGCTTGTTGTTATTATTGACAGCGAGGGCAACAACCTCTACGACTTCGGTCCCGAAAACTATTTAAAGAACAAGAAATAATATAATTCCCCGTCTATGACGGGGAATTTTTAAAAAGGCGATAAAATGAAAATAACATTTTTAGGTACAAGTCACGGTGCGCCCGAAAAAAACAGAAAATGCACGTCAACGCTTATTTATCTGCCGCGTCTTGCATCGATTGATGCGGTAAACAACACGCTTCGTGCTACCGTCACTATCGACGGAATGGAGATAGAATTATAATAAAATCCTCTTTTTATGCTGATAACAATATCAGATTTTTATAAAAAGGGGATTTATATGTGTACTGCGATCAGCTTTAAAACAGACGATTTTTATTTTGGACGCAATCTTGACTTATACTATCACTATGACGAGTCGGTGACGGTGACGCCTCGCAATTATGTTTTTAATTTAAGAAACGGAAAAGAAATTTTTTCTCATTTTGCAATAATAGGTATTGCAACTGTATCTGACGGTTATCCGTTGTATTACGATGCGGTGAATGAGCGAGGGCTTTGTATGGCGGGACTTAATTTTCCGAAAGAGGCGGTTTATATGCCGTATGACAGTGCAAAAACCAACATAGCACCCTTTGAATTTATTCCTTATATTTTATCCCGTTGTAAAAATATTGACGATGCTGTAACCGAACTTGAAAAAATCAGTTTGTGGGATACACCCTTTAGTGATAAACTTGTAAATACACCGCTTCATTGGATTTTGTGCGACAAGGAAGGTGCGGTTACAATTGAGCAGACGACGGACGGACTCAGAGTTTACGACAACCATGTGGGTGTGCTCACGAACAGCCCGCCGTTTGATTATCACATCTATAACCTTGCAAACTATATAAATCTGTCAGCCAAATATCCGCAAAACCGTTTTAGTGAAAGTATGGAGCTTTTCCCATATAGCTTAGGGATGGGAGCGTTGGGCCTTCCCGGCGATATGTCGAGTGCGTCCCGGTTTGTACGCGCCGCTTTTATAAAGCACAACTCAGTATGTGACAATGAGGAGATGTCAAGCATTAATCAAACTTTTCACATATTGAAATCGGTGGAACAGCCAAGCGGAATAACCTATACAAAAGAAGGTATGTGTGAATACACTCTTTACACAAGTGTTTGTAATGCTTCACGCGGCATATATTATTATACCACTTACCAAAACAGCACAGTTTGTGCGGTATCGCTGCATAATGAAAATCTTGATTTTGACAAACTTGTGTCCTATGCGTTAATTACAAAGCCAAGCATATTTTTTCACAACTAAAAAAGCCTCCAAAAATAATATTTGGAGGATGATTATTTATATGCTGTCTGAATATTTTATTTTTCTGTATTCAGATGGGACCAGACCTACCGCCGATTTGAAGCATCCGCAAAGGTGAGTGCTGCTGTTAAAGCCCGCACTTTCCGCGATCTCAACAATTGTCATATCGGTCGTTGCAAGAAGACTTTTTGCCTTTTCAATTCGTGCATCAATTATGTACTGGTGTATTGTTTTCCCGATGTGCTTTAAAAACAACCTGTTCAGATGGTATTCGTGGTAGCCCGCTTTCGCGGCAAGCTCCGCGTTTGTTATTTTTTTGTTTAAGTTAAGATTTATGTATGAAATGACTTTTTCGAGTGTTTTAAGTGATGGAGTTTTTACAAACATCCTGCTTCTATAAATTTCAATCAACGAATCCTTCAGCATCGCACTGCATTTTTCCATATACAGCGGTCGCTTTTGTGAAAACTCGTTTATTATATCGCTTATTTTTGCCTGCAGACCGTATCCGTCTTTTATATAGATGTAGCTGTTGAGGTCGCCGCCGTCATCAAGTATTACCTCACGCCCGTATTTTGCGCTTGCACCATTTAATTTATATGGCGGCAAAGACCTTGTGATGTTGTTTCTTTGCTGTGTAAGGTCAAAATTGAGCACATTTATAATACAGCTTTCCGATGTTGTCAAGCTGTAACAGCTGCCGCCTGCACAGTAAAAGAGCGACCCCTCACACAGATTGAATCGCTGCCCGTCTATTAAAATGTCCGCGCAGCCTGATATAACGCTGAAAATTCTCGAATCAAATACGTTTACCTCGGCTCTGCTGCTTTTAAAGCTTATGCTGTCTGCAAAACGCAAAAAGGGATTGATTTCAAAAACCTGCATAAAAACCTCACGATGTTTGTTTTTTGTAATTTTATTATATTTGTATACCGACGTAAAATCAACAAAATATTTTAATAAAACAGCGATGCAATAGATATTGACAAAAAATGTAATGTTTGTTATATTTTTATTATTAAATAAATGCTAAAAGAGGTATGATTTTATGGCTAAAACTGTTCAGGATATCCTTGAGCTTATCAAAGAAAAAGGCATCAAAATGGTCGACTTCAAGATGGTTGACATTAACGGTCAGTACCGTCACGTTACCATCCCCGCCGAAAACTTTTCGGAGGATACAATGAAAAGCGGCATCGGCTTTGATGCGTCAAACTATGGCTATGCCGTTGTTGAAAAGAGCGATATGGTTTTCATTCCCGACCCTGACACCGCGGTGATTGACCCCTTCTGCGATATACCCACACTGTCAATGACAGGTAATGCAATGATAATCGACACACCCGAAAACCGCCCGCTTGCACAGTATCCGCGTAATATTATAAGAGCGGCTGTTGAATATATGAAAAACAGCGGTGTTGCTGACGAAATGAAAATCCTGCCCGAGTTCGAGTTTTATCTCTTTGATGATGTGACGTGGAATGTTGAGGGAAGATATATCGGTGCTACGGTTGATGCCCAACAGTCATACTGGAATTCTGATGTCGAGGGTCACGGTGTTGTAGTTGCAAAACAGAAAAACTACCACATTGCAAAGCCGTTTG
>JAZQDN010000119.1:0-11134 GCA_045546815.1 Eubacteriales bacterium | reverse complement strand
TGACTTTTACTTTTTCACAGTCAATTTCACTTGTGAAAGTACTTTCAAAACCTACTTCTTTGATGATTTCAAGAACTTCAAGTTTGTCTATACCGCCAACACATTCTAAAATAATTCCAAGCTTTCTTTTCATTTTTTAATCCTCAACTTTAGGTAATTTTGCAAGACTCTTTGCAATTTCGTCGTCGGTAGGAACATAATCGTCCATTTTACCGTCGTGAAATCTTTCATAAGCGAACATATCAAAGTAACCTGTACCCGTAAGACCGAATACGATTGTTTTTTCTTCGCCTGTTTCTTTGCATTTCATCGCCTCATCAATCGCAACCTTGATTGCGTGACTGCTTTCGGGGGCGGGGAGTATACCTTCAACGCGTGCAAACTGTTCTGCTGCTGCAAAAACCTCTGTCTGCTTAACAGAAACCGCTTCCATAAGACCATCAGCATAGAGCTGTGAAAGCGTTGAGCTCATACCGTGATAACGAAGCCCTCCCGCGTGGCTTGATGAGGGGATAAATCCCGAACCGAGAGTGCACATTTTCTGAAGCGGACAAACCATACCGGTGTCGCAATAGTCATATGCGTATTTACCGCGGGTAAAGCTTGGGCAGGATTTTGGCTCAACAGCAATAATTCTGTAGTCGGCCTCGCCCTTGATTTTTTCGCCCATAAACGGAGCGATAAGACCGCCGAGGTTTGAGCCGCCGCCTGCGCAACCGATAATAATATCAGCCTTTACGCCGTATTTATCAAGAGCCGCCTTTGTTTCAAGACCGATTATTGACTGGTGGAGCATAACCTGATTCATAACGCTTCCGAGAACATAGCGGTAGCCTTCTGTTTTTGATGCGACCTCAACAGCTTCCGATATCGCGCAACCGAGTGAACCTGTAGTGCCGGGATGCTCTGCGAGAATTTTTTTACCAACCTCTGTTTCCATGGAAGGTGACGGTGTTACAGATGCACCGTATGTACGCATAACTTCGCGTCTGAACGGCTTTTGTTCATATGAAACCTTTACCATATATACTTTACATTCAAGGTCGAAATAAGAACAAGCCATTGAAAGAGCGGTGCCCCATTGACCTGCACCCGTTTCGGTTGTGACACCCTTCAGCCCCTGCTGTTTTGCATAATATGCCTGCGCAATTGCAGAGTTGAGCTTGTGGCTGCCGCTTGTGTTGTTTCCTTCGAACTTATAATAAATTTTTGCGGGTGTATCAAGCTTTTTTTCAAGACAGTATGCACGAACAAGCGGAGCAGGTCTGTACATTTTATAAAAATCAAGAATCTCTTTGGGTATTTCAAAGTATGCGGTTGTATCGTCAAGCTCCTGACGTACAAGCTCGTCACAAAATACCTGTGACAGCTCGTCAGCGGTCATCGGTTTATGTGTTTTGCCATTGAGAAGCGGCGCGGGCTTGTTTTTCATATCCGCACGCAGATTATACCACGCTTTTGGCATTTCACTTTCTTCTAAATAAATCTTATAGGGTATATCCTTGTTAGCCAACTTTTATTCTCCTTTATCATCTATATATTTTTTGGGTGAAAATCCTGTCTGTGCTTTGAATACCTTTGAAAAATAAAACGGGTCAGAGTATCCGCACAGTTTTGATATTTCTGTAACATTTTTAAAGCCGTTGTCAATTAACTTCTTTGCGTGCTCAATCCTTAAGTTCTTTAAATATTCCGAAAAACCTGTGCGCATTGTCCTTCTGAATCTCTCTGAAATATATTTATCATTATATAAAAACCTTTCAGACACAGATTTAAGGCTTAGCTCCGGGTCATCGTAATGAGCATCAACATATTTTTTGATTTTCAAAACAATATTACTGTCAGCCTTATCACTTTCTTTTTCTTCAAATGTGTTACTTATAACAGCAAAAGTGTAAAGAATAACAGCCTCGGCAAAAAGGTCGGTATTATTTTCGTCAGCCATACCGATTGCATATTTCCAAATGGGTATTAGTTGGTTTTGAGAGCATATAACTGCACGCGATTCATTTACCTTAGTTCGATTGATAAGAGCAGATGCTCTTGTACCGACAAAAGAAATGTAGTAATATTCGAGATTTTCCACACTTTCAAATGATGCCTGCTTTGAAGGAAAGGTGAAAAACAAATCGCCTACATTTAAGTCATAGCTTTGTTCTTTGGTAATTAAGCGACCTTTTCCGTGGGCAACAATACCCATTGAGAATGAATAGGAAATATTAAAGTCCAAATTATTACAATTGCGCTCATAAACAAAGTTTAAAACAGTAATATCCCCCGACGGATTTCTGTCGGGTATAAATTTGCAAATATTTTCATAATCCATACAGAAATGATACACTTTGTTTAATTAAAAATCAATACAAATTACAGTTTTTAATGGAAAAAATCTATTTGAAAGCTACATAAATTTTTATATAATACAATTAACATAAACGAAAGGAAATTATTGTATGAAAAAAGTTAAGGTGGGCGTAATCGGCGTAGGCCGTGGTATGTCGATGATTAATTATTGTGAAATTGCAGAAAACGCATCAATTGTTGCAATTTGCGACAAGTATGTTGCCGGTCTTGAAAAAGCTAAAAGCAAAATAAATGACGAAAACGTTACATATTACACAGATTATGATGAATTTTTAAATCATGATATGGATGTTGTTATTCTTGCAAATTATGCAACCGAACACGCACCCTTTGCCATAAAAGCAATGAATAAGGGTTTTGATGTAATATCAGAGGTTCTCCCTTGTCAATGCCTTAAAGAAGCTGTCGAGCTTATTGAGACAATCGAAAAGACGGGCAAAAAATATTGCTATCTTGAAAACTACTGTTATATGCCTGCGCCGCTTGAAATGAAAAGACTTTACCGCGAAGGTAAAATAGGGGAGATACGGTACGGTGAGTGCGAATATGCGCATAACTGCGAGCCCTGCTGGCACGATATAACATACGGTGAGCGTGACCATTGGCGTAACCATATGTATTCTACGTTTTACTGTACTCACTCAATCGGTCCTATTGTTCATATATCGGGCCTCCGCCCTGTATCTGTAACAGGTTTTGAACCGCCTTATAATGATGCGTCTTTCAGAATAGGCTCCTGCTCTGCCGCATACGGTGTGGAAATGCTCACTTTAGAGAACGGGGCTATAATAAAATCGTTGCACGGAAATGTTTACAGAGATAATATATGGTATCTTGTTGCAGGCGCAAAGGGATCTATGGAAAGCGGAAGAAAAATAGCGCAAGACGGCGAGGTATCCCGAATTTATGTCAGCTACGATGAAAACGAAGGAGACTATGCACCTGAAGTACCGCTGTCATATCTTCCTAAAGGAGAAGATTACAGAAAAGCAAGATCGTTTGGCCACGGTGGAAGTGATTATTACGCAATGTATAATGCAATAAACTATATTGCAGGTGATGAAAGCGCTGATGTAATAGATGTATACGAGGCGCTTGATATGTATCTTCCCGGTCTTTTTGCTTATTTTTCAATTCTTGATGGCGGAAAGCCAATGGTAATTCCTGATCTTCGCAAATTGGAAGAGCGAAACAAGTACCGTAACGATACACGTTGTACCGACCCTAAGGTTGCAGGTGATATGCTGATTCCTGAAAACAGAAGCGGCAGTCCTGATATTCCGGATGCGATTTACAATTCTGTTCGTGATAAATGGCTACGAAAAAAATAAATTATAATAAGTAACTTTTGTAGGTCTTAATGCATTTATGAAATATATATTAAAAAGAGTGTACGCAAAATGCGTACACTCTTTTTAATTTGACAATAATTATTTAATTACACGAACGCGGATAACGCCTTCCACTGCCGAAAGAACCTTTTGCGCTTCTTCTGTGATATCACTTGCACAGTCAAGCATAGTGTAAGCGTAGTCGCCCTTTGATTTGTTGATCATGTTTTCAATGTTGATTCCCTGTGCAGAAATAACTGATGAAAATTTAGCGATTGTGTTGGGGATGTTTTTGTGGCAGATGCAAACACGTGTGTGTGCCGAGCGGGGCATTTCAACTGTCGGGTAGTTAACAGAGTTTACAATGTTACCGTTTTCAAGGTAATCAATAACCTGACGTGCAGCCATAACAGCACAGTTATCTTCGGCTTCTTCTGTTGATGCGCCAAGGTGGGGGATTGAAATACAACCTTTCATCTTTATTGTTTTTGCATTCGGGAAGTCTGTTACATATTTTGCAACCTTACCGCTCTCGAGTGCTTTTTCCATATCATCGTCATTAACAAGATCTGCACGTGAGAGGTTTAAAACAATAACGCCGTCCTTCATTTTTGCGATTGAGTTAACGTTTACAAAGCCTTTGGTTTCGTTTGTGAGCGGAGCGTGGATACAAATCATATCAGCTTTTTCATAAATTTCATCAAGACTTGCAGCAATATCAACGTGACGTGAAAGCTTCCAGGCTGATTTTACTGACATATACGGGTCGTAGCCTACAACTTTCATACCGAGCGTGTAAGCAGAGTTTGCAACGTTAACACCGATTGCGCCGAGACCAACGACGCCAAGTGTTTTACCCATAATTTCGTTACCTGCAAAGCTACTCTTACCTTTTTCGACCTGCTTTGCAACATCGTCGCCTTCAAGACCCTTTGCCCATTCAATACCGCCAACGATATCGCGTGAAGCAAGGAAAAGTGTTGCGAGCGCAAGCTCTTTAACAGCGTTAGCGTTAGCACCGGGTGTGTTGAATACAACGATACCGTCGTCTGCACATTTGTCAACGGGGATGTTGTTTACACCTGCACCGGCTCTTGCAATGGCAAGAAGGCTTTCGGGCATTTGCATATCGTGCATTGAAGCGCTTCTTACAAGGATTGCTTCAGGTGCATCGCAGCTGTCTGAAACGGTATAGCTTTCATTGAACTCTTTAAGTCCAATGGGTGATATTTTATTAAGTGTCTGAATATTCATCGAATATAACCCCTTTATTGCTTTAGTTAAGTAAATTATAATTTATATTTAATAATAATTCAATTGTATATTTTGCTAAAAAAAATTAAAAATTTGATTGATTGCTTGTGCTAGTTGTGTTATAATAAATAAAATCTATTTAATTCGGAGTGGTTAAAATGAAAGTTGAAGCAATAAGAGAATTATTAGACGCAAATGTTTTGTGCTGTGCTGACCAGTTATCAATAGAGGTTTATTCTGCATGTGGCTCAGATATGATGAGCGATGTGCTCGCCTTTGTTAAGGACCAGGGTATTTTATTAACCGGTCTTGTTAACGCACAGACAGTTCGCACTGCAATGATGATGGATATGAAGTGTATCGTTTTTGTACGCGGTAAAAAGCCTGATGACGTTGTGGTTTCCCTTGCTGAAGAAAATGGCATTATTTTAATGTGCACAGATTACAGAATGTATACTGCCTGCGGTCTGCTTTATGCGGCGGGTCTGTATACCAAGGGGGTAGACAAGGTTTGAGTACAGCGTTAAAAATGAATTTTGCTATTGACGGTACTGATTTTACCGCTGCGGGCGAAGCGTCTACAGCTGTAAAAATGAAGCTTAAAAAGCTTGGTGTTGCTCCCGATGCTATCCGACGTGTTGCAATTGCTATGTATGAGGCTGAAATCAATGCTGTAATCCATGCGGGCGGCGGCGAGGCTGACGTTACAATTGATAGCGAAAAAATAATAATAGTGATATCTGACAAAGGAAAGGGAATACCCGACGTTGAGCTTGCAATGCAAGAGGGTTATTCGACAGCGCCCGACGATGTGCGTAACCTTGGTTTTGGCGCCGGTATGGGTCTTCCTAACATTAAAAAGTATACCGATAATCTTGAAATTGAAACTGAGATCGGTAAAGGCACTCGACTTACTATGACGATTAATTTATAAGGAGAAAGTATGTCCTTTCATTCTGTGACGCTTGATGAAAACAAGTGTAAGGGCTGTATAAACTGTGTAAAACGCTGCCCGACTGAAGCAATACGAATTAAAAACGGCAGAGCATTTATCCTGTCAGATAGATGTATTGACTGTGGAGAGTGTATTCGCATTTGCTCAAATCACGCAAAAAAAGCAGTTTATGACAAGCTTGAAATTATACATAATTATAAATATAAGGTAGCACTGCCTGCGCCTTCGCTTTATCCGCAGTTCAATAACCTCGACAGTGCAGAGATCATTCTTGACGGTCTCAAGCAAATTGGTTTCGACGACGTGTTTGAGGTTGCGGCTGCTGCAGAAATTGTAAGCGAAATTTCGCGCGGGATACTTAAAAATGATGATGTCAAAAAGCCTGTTATTTCCAATGCCTGCCCTGTAATTACGCGGCTTGTTCAGGTGCGCTTTCCTAAGCTGATTCCGCATATGCATAATGTTATGGCACCTGTGGAGGTTGCGGCTAAAATTGCACGAAGTGAGGCAGCTAAAAATACGGGTCTTAAAGAAGATGAAATCGGTGTGTTTTTTATTTCCCCGTGTCCTGCAAAGGTGACGGCTCTTCACTATCCGAAGTCGGGGCAAAAATTGGTTGACGGTGTTTTGTCGGCGAGTGAAATATATCTCGCACTGTTGCCTGCTCTTAAAAAAATTGAGAGCCCTGAATCCGAGCACGCAGCGGGCCTTACCGGACTTTCGTGGTCGTATACGGGCGGCGAATCGACATCACTTCTTGTGCCGAGATATCTTGCGGCTGACGGCATTGAAAACTGTATAAAAATTCTTGATGAAATCGAAAACGGGAAACTAAACGATATTGATTTTGTTGAGTTGGATGCTTGTTTTTCTGGTTGCGTCGGCGGCTGCCTTAATATTGAAAATCCGTATGTTGCAATCACCAAGGTCCGCAAGATCCGTAAGTTCAAGCCGGTGTCGGTGACCCATTTATCAACCTATTCCGAATTTGATATAAATGATTTTATAAACGATGAATCGCTCGAACCCAGTAATGCAATAAAGCTTGCTGATGACCCTAAAACAGCAATGGAAATAATGCTTAAAATCGATGAGATTGAGGAGCTGCTTCCGGGAATTGACTGTGCGTCGTGTGGCTCACCGAGCTGTTCTTGCTTTGCGCAGGATGTTGCGACGGGTAAAGCCGAGATAACCGATTGCGTGTTTATCTTAAACAAAAAGTTAATGGAGGATAAATCAAGTGACTGTTAAAGAATTGTGTGAAAAATGCTCATTTACCCCTGTTGTTCTCGAAGATGGTGCAGATAATGCCGTTTCGGGAGTTTATGCATGTGATCTTCTTTCGTGGGTCATTGGCAGAGCGGATGAAAATGCCGCGCTTGTGACTGTTATGACCAACGTGAATGTCGTTGCGGTTGCTGCAATGGCAGATCTTTCTTGCGTTATTCTTTCGGAGGGCGTAAAGCTTGATGCCAACGCTTTGGAAAAAGCTCAGCAAAACGGTATTCCTGTTTTATCAAGCGAAAAAAACACATATGAGACCTGCGTAATGTTGGCGGAAGCTCTCAAATAATATGCGCTTTTATTACGATCTACATATTCATTCCGTTTTGTCACCTTGCGGAGACGACGATATGACGCCTAACAATATCGTCAATATGTCTCTTTTGAATGAACTCGATATAATTGCGCTTTCTGATCACAATACTTGTGCAAATGTTCCTGCTGTTGCAGAGCTTTGTCAGAATGCGGGTCTTGTTTTTTTGCCTGCGGTCGAAGTTG
The DNA here is from genome assembly GCA_045546815.1 of Eubacteriales bacterium. Classification (GTDB taxonomy): domain Bacteria; phylum Bacillota; class Clostridia; order Oscillospirales; family QAKW01; genus RGIG9041. The sequence continues at coordinate 3,448 of JAZQDN010000119.1, read as the reverse complement.
AAACAATGGAGGAAATACACGTTTTATGTCTGTTTCCGTCTGTTGAAAAAGCATTGCAGTTTGAAAAAGAAGTGCTTTACCCCTCTTTGCCCAAAATAGAAAATAATGAAAAAATTTTCGGCAAGCAAATCGTAATGGATAAAAACGATAATGCAATATCGGTTGACAACAGATATTTAATTAATGCCACAACTATCGATATTGACAATATCAACGCACTTGTTGCTGAATTTGACGGTGTGGCTGTTCCCGCTCACATTGACAAGTCGACAAAAAGCCTTATTTCAATGCTTGGTATGGCAGATAGGAGTATGGGTTTTAATACTTTTGAATTGTCAAAAAATGCTCCGTCCGATTATGTTCAAAACGAGTTTTCGCTAAAAAATGAGAATTACAGCTATATTTATGATAGCGACGCTCATTATCTTACTGATATTTTTGAAAGGGGCGAACACAATTTTTTTGAGTTTGAAAGCGCTCCTACACCTGCACAAATTATAAAATTTCTCAAAGAAGGACAAATTTAACTGTCCTTCTTGTTTTTTTATGCAAAAAATTTAAAGAAAAATCAATAAAACAGTAGAAAAATTAATTAATATGTGTTATTATTATCGTGTGCGTGTATGTGTACGCACAATTTATATGTTTATAATAATTTTTTTATTATTCATCATACTTTCAAGGAGGAAAAAATGAGTAAAACATGCGCTGTCCCTTTTAAGGGAACAAAAGAGCAGGAAGCAAAGCTCTTAGAGGTCATTGAAAAGTACAAGGGTATTGATGGCCCCTTAATGCCTGTGCTTCAGGGCGCTCAGGAAATTTACGGTTATCTTCCGATCGAGGTTCAGAAAATCATTTCTAAAGAACTCGATATTTCACTTGAGCACATTTACGGCGTAGTAACATTCTACGCTCAGTTCTCACTCGCACCCAAGGGTGAGTATCAGATCGGTGTTTGCCTTGGAACCGCTTGCTATGTAAAGGGTTCGGGTGAAATTCTCGACAAAATCAAAGAAATTATCGGTATTGATGTAGGTGAGTGTACACCTGACGGTAAGTTTTCACTCGATGCTACAAGATGTATCGGTGCTTGCGGTCTTGCACCTGTTATGACAATTAACGATGAGGTTTACGGCCGCTTGACAACAGGCGAAATTCCTGACATTTTAGCAAAATATCTCAATAAATAAATGAAAGAGTTATCTTTAAACATTCTCGATATCTCGCAGAACTCTGTTAAAGCAAAGGCATCAAGAATTGATATCTGTTTGACAGAGAGCGTGTCGCGTGATTTGGTTTCGATCGCCATAACGGATAACGGTTGCGGTATGTCAGAGCAGCTTCTTGCTTCTGTTACCGACCCGTTTGTAACAACACGCACCACCCGAAAGGTTGGTCTCGGTATCCCGTTGCTACGGCAGTTGTCCATTGATACTGACGGAGAGTTTGACATTTCATCTGAACTTGGTAAGGGTACACGGATTTTTGCAAGCTTCAAGCTTACACATCTTGACCGTCCGCCGATCGGTGATATGCCATCCACGATTGTAACGCTTATATCGTCTGACCCCGACATCAGATATGTCTATACACATAAAACAGATGTGGGTGAGTTTGTGCTTGATACTGATGAGATTAAAGAAACCCTTGACGGCATTCCTATTTCAGAGCCGGAAATACTTGTCTGGCTCGGTGGATATTTAACTGAAAATTTAAACAGTATTGAAGGAGGAAATATTTAATGAAAAGCCTTGAAGAACTTAAAGCAATAAAAGAAAAAATGCAAAATAATGTTCAGCTTCGCGGTGTTGAAGATGAAAACAGTGTTATCAGAGTAGTTGTTGGTATGGCAACTTGCGGTATCGCAGCGGGCGCACGTCCTGTTCTCAACAAGTTTCTTGATGAAGTACAGAACAGAGGTCTTAAGAATGTTGTTGTAACTCAGACAGGTTGTATCGGTGTATGCAGACTTGAACCTATCGTTGAGGTTATTGCTCCTACAGGTGAAAAGACAACATACGTAAAAATGACAGAAGACAAGGTAGCAAAGATTGTTCATGATCACCTTGTTAACAACACTGTTGTTGCAGAGTACACAATAGCAAACGCTGATAAATAATTACGCAGCTGCTCTTTTCATACTGTGCTGAAACAGAGCAATTTTAAAAACATTATTTGCCGTGCACAGCGGCGGATTGGAGTATACAATGATAAGAAATCATATTCTTGTTTGCGGCGGTACCGGATGTACATCTTCGGGAAGTATAGCGATTGTTGAAGCTCTTAACGAGGAACTCGCCAAAAACAATCTTCAGGACGAGGTTAAAGTCGTAACTACCGGTTGTTTCGGTCTTTGCGCTCTCGGTCCTATCATGATCGTTTATCCGGAAGGCGCTTTCTATAGCCGTATTGAGCCTAAAATGATTCCTGAAATCGTTTCAGAGCACATCATCAAAGGCCGCGTTGTTAAAAAATATCTCTATACCGATAAGACCGAAGGTGAAGAGATTACAGGTACAGAGTCACTTAACGATACAAACTTCTACAAAAAGCAGATTCGTGTTGCTCTTCGCAACTGCGGTGTTATCGACCCTGAAGATATCGATGAATATATCGCATATGACGGTTACGAGGCACTTGGTAAAGTTCTTACCACAATGACACCTGAAGAGGTTATCCAGGTAATGAAGGATAGCGGTCTTCGCGGTCGTGGTGGTGCAGGCTTCCCCACAGGTCTTAAGTGGGACTTCGCTTCCAGAAATAAATCAAAAATCAAATACGTTTCATGTAATGCTGACGAGGGTGACCCCGGTGCATTTATGGATCGTTCAGTTCTTGAGGGTGACCCCCACTGTGTAATTGAAGCTATGGCAATAGCAGCTTATGCTGTTGGCGCTTGCAGAGGTTTCGTTTACATCCGTGCTGAATACCCCATCGCTGTTAAAAGACTTCAGATTGCTATTGATCAGGCAAGAGAATACGGTCTTCTCGGCGACAATATCTTTGGTACAGACTTCTGCTTTGACATCGAGATTCGTCTTGGTGCAGGTGCGTTTGTTTGTGGTGAGGAAACAGCTCTTATGACATCAATCGAGGGTAATCGTGGTGAGCCGCGTCCTCGTCCGCCTTTCCCGTCAGATAAAGGTATATTCAGCATACCTACGATGAATAATAACGTTGAGACATATGCTAACATTCCTCAGATCATACTTAAAGGACCCGAATGGTTTGCAAGCATGGGTACAGAGAACTCAAAGGGTACAAAGTCGGATCGTAGCCATGTCGTTCTGTGAGCCAAGGAGTTGGGTCTAGTCATTGTCTTCCTAAGACCGCTTGGCCTCCGACTTCGATGAATAATAACGTTGAGACATATGCTAACATTCCTCAGATCATACTTAAAGGACCCGAATGGTTTGCAAGCATGGGTACAGAGAACTCAAAGGGTACA
>JAZQDN010000118.1:0-12680 GCA_045546815.1 Eubacteriales bacterium | reverse complement strand
AGTAAAATATTTTCATCTTCATAAACAATTGTAAGCTTCGGATCATATGAAATATCCATAAAGCTATTACTTTTTTCTATAAAGAATTCATCATTAATATACATTTCCACAACATCGCCAACAGCAAGCTTATACGATATTTCCGCACGCTTGCCATTGACCTTAATTGCTTTTTTTCTGATATATTTGTACATTAAAGAGGTGTTGATGCCCGATGCTGCTTTTAAAACAAATTTATCAAGGCGTTGTCCTGCGTCATTAGAATTTATTATAAAACTTTTCATAATTTAATCTTTTTGGTCACTCTCAACATATAATAATACTTCTTAAAAATATTCAGGCTATAAAAAACATTGGTATAAATAAGCGTAAATAAATCAAATACTGCCGCAGCTTGCTCAACACTAATATCATTTTGTGAAAACTGCGACATTTCAAGGGTAGATAACACAGATTCAAATGAAACAGGCAGTTTAAAAGCTTCATCTACACGTTTAGAAAAATCCAAAATCATTTCACCGGGTTTTGGAATATTACCGAGAGATTTAAGCAACAACATTATTTTGGGATATATCGCTTTAACAAGCTGTGTCGGCTGAAGCCTGCGCAAACCGTCAATATAGTTTTTAAAAATTGATTTAATTACAATGACAATAATAAGCAATATCAAAGCTATAACTAACAATATAGCAAGTATAAATAAAGCTATAATCAGCCAAAGCGGTATATCAACATAAACTTCCATTGGAATATCAGTAACATCGACAGCATTCGGAGGTGTAGGCGGCGTTTGCTTGGGTGGCTCTACATCTTCATCGGGCGTCTCTACAGGAGGCTCTTCCTCGGGTGGAACAGGGTCATCAAGATAATCATAATCCCGAAGCTGCTCTGTTGTATTCATACCCGGAGTAGGATCGAATGTAAGCCAGCCCATCCCCTCAAAATATACTTCTACCCAAGCGTGATAATCATTATCGTCAATATTTCTGACAAATGAATCATTACCATTATCTTGCGCTGTTATTGCATGATAACCTGTAACATATCTTGCCGGCACGCCAAGCTGGCGCATCATAACAGTCATCGCTGTAGCGTAGTATGTACAGTATCCTGTTTTAGTTTCGTTAATCATATAATTAACTTTCTGCATAGCACTTCCTGCGGCATGGGTAAAGCTTTTTGCATAAGTATAATTTGTTTTAAAATATTTTTCTATAGCAAGTGCTTTTGCAAAATCCTGATTATAGCTGGAAGTAACCTGCTGTGCAATTTCTTTGAGCATATCAGAATTTTCGGGTACGGACATATACTTTTCTTTGACATACTCAGAGTATTTACGCTCTGCCGATATAAAAGTATACATTTCTTGCTGTTTAGGAGTAAATATACCGGTTTTATTCAAAAGAACATTAGAGAGCGACAAATATTTATTAAGGTTTCTATCAATTGACAAGTAAAAACTTCTGTCAGAAAATGTCTGAAGTGCTGCTTCGTAAGAATATTGGTTGTTTTTCGAGCGTTTATCAGTAAAAAATGTTATTGTATCCGCAGTTTTAGTGACATCAGCCCCTTTAGCAATTATTTCACCGTCAATGCACCTTACAGGTGTGAAAACCATAAGACTTTTTGAGTATTTTGCCTTAACATTGACATTGTCATAAACAAAACCCATTTTGGCAGTATCAGACGGACTTAACTTTGCAATATCCTGTGACGAAGTAACAGAATTCAAATCATCAGACACAATTTTAATATAATTATAAAATTGTGTAGTTTCATCAAATTTGTTATCAACACGCTCATTATACTCTTTGGTGTCTTTATCATCAAGAACCTTCCAACCGTCATCAACTAATTCATCGCCAATCCATCCTCGGAGATAAAGCGATGTATTTGTCTTAGTTGTTACAGTCATTACCGGCAAATCTCTAAACTCGGGCGTTTTAAGTTCAAGAACATCCCCATCAAGAAGTCCGCCTATTGCGCCATCAGCAGTTTCATAGTTTTCATAAAAAAGTAAATTAGTGATTTTTTGCGCAAAATCATCAATCATTTTTCTAATACTTTCAATTTGAAAGCCTTCGGAAGAAAAAACAAAAAAAGAAACAGAGAGCGATATCACAAGAGAAACACACATACATGAAAAACCGCTCACCGCAGTGTTCAAAATATACTTAAAAGCTTTATTATCCCGTTTATTTTCCTTTTCGTTTTTTGTCTTAACGGCTTTTGATTTTTTTACAAGTTTTGATATATACTCAATATAACAGCCTAAAATTCCTGATATAAATATTGAAAAAGCAATTCCGCTTGGAGTAGATCCAAAATAGAGTGACGGAGTAAGAACGATAAAACAAGGTATAGCAGAAACCCAAATTAATGAGCGCTTTAAAAGAGTCGCCGAAAAAAGAATCGAAAATAAAACAGCAAGTGTAACGATAACAACATAAAAGCACTCTGTCATATAGCGTTCATCTGTTATCAGTTCAGTGATATCCTGTGTCATTGCACTTTCATAGTTAATATATCCTTGCTCTACCATTATATTAACAGTAAGGTTGTAACAAAAAACAAATGAATCAACGATTTTTAAAAGCAATCCCTTTGCAAAAATTGCTATAGCTAAAATTGACGCACCAAAAACAGACAAAAAAGAAATGAACACTTTTTTGTTTAAAGATAAAAATACAGTTACCAAAAGTATCGGAAACGATATCAAACAAATGGTAGGCAAACCGATTGTCATATCAACCGAAGTCGCAACACAATACAAAAATCCAACAAGAGTTATGTACAAAAGCAACGTTTGAAAAATAAACGGCGCAACAACTGAATTAGACTTGTATTTAAGCGAATCAATAACAATGGTTCGCGTTGATGAATTTTTGTTTTTTTGTTTTAAGTGCATCTATTTTAAACCTTTAATCTGATTTTCAATATAATCCTTTGTAAATGTAGTTAGACCGGCTTCTTTTTCATCATCATATAACGAAATATTCACAATATCAATTTTAGAATTTGAATCAATAAAGTGCTTTTTAACTGCTTTTATAACATCGTTTGAGCCAAAAGATGTTATAACACACACCTCAGCACCTGACACGGAATTTATGTTAAACCCATTCAACAAGTCGGATATTGATGAGTCGGGAACCATCGGAAGCATAGATAAAAAAGATTCTACTTCAAACAGATCCTGCGCCGAAGAAACACGAAATGTTTTGATTTCACTTTTTGTTATATTGACAATAACGCTGAACCTGATTGAGTTTTTATGGTAGGATCGAATAATCGACATTGCCGCTTCAATAACACAATCTGTCATGCTTTTAGAAGTAAAAGCATCTGAATAATATGAAGACATGTCCACAACAATGTATGCCTGATCATATATATCTTCAGCAAACGCTTTCATAACAAGGTTCTCGTGCTTTGAAGATAATTTCCAGTGAACATTTTTAATGTTATCGCCGTGAACATAATCTCGAACACCAACCATATCACCACCGTCTATAACAAGCGAGGTTCCGAGAACATTTGAATTATCCTGATTCTGACGTTCAGATGTTATATGCATTGGCAGCTCGATCACAGCAGGTTTTGAAACAACCGATATTTCACGATTAACTTTTTTTCTGATTTTTACAAGTTTCAAAAAATCATAGTATTCAACATAGTCAACCTTAAGAGTATAAACTCCACGATTTGCAAAAAAACAGTTATAATCAAAATGACCAAACCTTGCGCAAGGAGCATTGACAACGAAACAAACTTTTTCAATCTTTTGTCCCTGTGAATCGGGTACAGAACAATAAATTTTGAAATTAGGAGACACAAATGGGCTGGAATTGCACATTTTAATCCTTACGGTAAAATTATCAAAACGGCAAAGAGAATGACAAGAAGAAAGAATCTTAACATTTATAAGCGGAAAACTGATTACCGAAAGTAAAATAGTAACAAACGGAAAAGCAAGCAATACTATTAATGTAAGTAAAGACACTGAATCATACAGTGCCTGTGAGAAAACAAATCCGGCAACAATAATTGCTAAATAAACAAGGCGGGATTTCCACATAAAATTATACCTTTAAATTACTTTTTTAAAACAGGTGCTTTAATACTACTTCTGATTTCTTCAAGAACATCATAATTAGTCATTCTTTCGAGTTTTGCTTCAGCCGAAAGAACAATTCTATGCCCTACAACATAAGCATACATATCATTGACATCCTGAGGAATAACATAGTTTCTTCCGTTCATAAGAGCATTCGCAGATGATGCTTTTAAAAGAGCAATTGATGCACGGGGAGATGCAGCAAGCACAACATTCTTATTTGACCTTGTTGCTTGAACAAGATCAATAATATAATTACATATAATTTCATCAACATAAATATCTGAAACAGCTTTTTGCATTTGAATAATGTCATCTATAGACGCAACAGCCGACACGAAATTTAAGGGATTTTCTTTCTTACGGTCTGAAATAATTTTAATTTCAGACTCTTTCGAAGGATATCCGATTGTAAATTTAATTAAGAACCTGTCAAGCTGTGCTTCAGGCAGAGGGTATGTACCGATAAAACCAAGAGGATTTTCTGTTGCAATTACCATAAAAGGTTCAGGAAGCTTACGGGTAACACCGTCAACAGTAACCTGCTTTTCCTCCATTGCCTCCAAAAGTGCGGATTGTGTTTTAGGCGAGGTTCTATTGATCTCGTCAGCAATCAAAACATTAGTAAAAACAACGCCGGGTTTATAGATAAAATCACCTTTTGTCTTATCATAAACAGAAAAGCCCGATATATCACTCGCCATAACATCAGGGGTTAACTGAACCCTCTTATAGTCAAGACCGATGGCCTTTGATAAAGCAGCGGCAATTGTTGTTTTACCAACGCCGGGAACATCATCAATAAGAACATGTCCACCACTGATAAGAGCAAGCGTAAGGAGCTTAACACTTTCAGGCTTACCTATAATAACTTTATTTACTTCATTCATTATTGAATTACAAATTTGAGCATATTGTTGTACAGAAGAATCCATTTAGCACCTCTAAAATTAAATATTATTTATTATAACATATAATAATAAACAGTTCAATAAAAAAAGACATCAAAATAGATGTCTTTTAATATTATTTCATTATAATAGCAACAAGATCAGCGCTGTAACCGTCTTTTACTTCAACCAGGCTTGCCTTCTTTGTTTGTAAGTTAAAAGTAAAGTTCATTTCAAGGTTGATCTTCTCATCTTCATCCAAATCCGTCTGGTCATCACCGTTATAAAGCTTTAAATATACCTTATCAGTGTCAAGCTCATACATTTGTTTATTAATAACAGTAAAATCAATACCTTCGGGTTCTTCAGTAAACCTTCTTGACGATCTAAACGCGGGTTTCAGCAAATCCTCGAGTGCACATACAAGGTTATCACTTTCTTCACCAATAGAAACAAATGTAAGCTTTGAATTATTCTTTACAAGCTTAACTGTCTTAAATAAAGATCGACGTATAAGAACGGGTAACACGACCTTTGCGCCAACTGTTTTTTCGTTATACAGCGCGCTGATTGTAAAAGAATATTCATCATTACCAAATTCAATGTCCGAGATATCAAAAAACATCTCACCGTCATATTTTTCATAAAATAAATCTGTCATTTTGGGCTCCAATTACTTATTTAAAATTTTAATAACCTCGTCATAAAGAGAGTTGATGTCTTTAAACTGTCTATGTACTGATGCAAATCTCACATAAGCAACATCATCAAGCTCTTTAAGATGCTCCATTACAAGATCACCAATAAAATCTGTTGTAATTTCTTTGGCAAGTGAATTTGCAATTGTTGTTTCAATTTCATCAGCAATCTTTTCCATTTTTTCTATCGATACAGGTCTTTTTTCGCAAGCACGCATCAAACCGCGTAAAATTTTATCTCTTGAAAACTGTTCTCTTGTATCATCTTTCTTTATTACATAAAGCGGAATGGTTTCGATTGCTTCAAATGTTGTAAAGCGTTTTTGACAACTGATGCACTCGCGACGGCGTCTGATCTTCGCGCCATCATCTGTGGGTCTTGAATCAATTACTTTGCTCTCTGCATATCCGCAAAACGGACACTTCATAGGAGCACCTCCTTATATTAATACGTATATGATACCACGATAAAAACCGATTGTAAAGTAATAATTATTTTATCATATTGACAAAAAGTAATGTTTGAACTAAAATAAGACATACAATTCGCCCCGATAGTTCAACGGATAGAATAAGGTCCTCCCAAGCGGGTGTTTTAACAAACACCTTTATAAAAAGGCAAATGGCAATCTGCTTGAACTATATCATATATGCGCTTGTACCTCAGCAGGATAGAGGGTCCGCCTCCTAAGCGGAACGCCCCCGGTTCGAATCCGGGCAAGCGCGCCAAAAAGCCCTGAAAACACTACGTTTTCGGGGCTTTTGCTTTTTATTTGCTCGCTCTTTTTCTGGGGTGAGTTTTCTTGTTTTTTTACTGTAAACCAAGCTCGAACTTTTATCGTTCCCCGACCTAAATCTTGCTAATCGTCTGCTAATCGGTTTTTCAGCAAAACTTTGCTAATTTGCACAGGCGTATGTCCCATCCATAGACTTTTTAAAACTTCTGTGTTATACTTTGTTTGGCAAATAATAATTTTATAGCGAGGAAAGTATGAATCATAAAAAGAAAAAATTAACAATCTTTGTTGTTACCTTAATATTGATATGCGTGTGTATTTTTGCATATCCAAGCTTATATGAATATCAATGTAAAAATCGTTATTTTGAGGATTTTGAAAATAAGATTACAAATGAAATTTTAGAAAGCAATATTGTTATTGTGAAACAAGAGAAAAGGGTAGCAGAAAACATTACAAGTTTTTCTTGGGATGTTGGTGCAAGCGGAGTCGTTTTCGATTCAGAAGATAATACATATTACGCATTAACAGCATATCACGTTGTGAAAGATTTTGAAAACGCAGATTATATTATCATACCATATGGTGTTCCTACATATTCAGAATATAGTAAAAATAGCAAAACTCATATTTCAAACCAAATATACTATGAACAATTTGAAAAAGCAAAATTGGTATTTGCGGATGAAGCATATGATTTAGCAGTGATTTCGTTTAAATCAGAGAAAAAGTTAAAAGTACTCCCAATATGCGAAGATAATCCAAAATATAATGAAGCAATTATGGTTATTAGCAATCCGGAAGGAGAAAGATTTTTTCATTCATATGGCAATATTTGTTCAAAGGATTATTATATATTTGAGAGCAATGATGAACTACCGCCTGTAAGCACATTTAAACATAATGCTTATGAAAGCTATGGAAGTAGCGGAAGTGTAGTGTTGAATAAGAAAATGGAGATAGTTGGCATAAACATAGGGGGCGGTAGGGATTTTATGAATCGATTTAAGTATGGCGCAATGGTTCCTTGTGAATTGATTAGTGAATTCCTTGAAAAATGTAATAAAAATAATACTGAACAACAGACCGAGGTACAAACGATTAAATAAAGGTATCTTATGGGAATAAAATCATTCGCCTAATTTGAATGTCTTGCTAATCGGACAAGGAGAAACAGCATAAAACCAGCGGTAAGGGCGCAATAAAAGGTAACACATTTTTATTCAAGTGACTTATATTTTTTTGACAAGAATTTTTAAATATGTCCTTAAAACGAATTGAAAATTATAAAAAACTATTATATTATAAATGTATATTATGAAAGGAATGTACTAATTATGGATATGTTTTCATTAAAAGATAAAGTTGCTGTTATAAGCGGCGGCGCAGGTCTTTACGGCAGACAGCTTGTTCGTGCGCTAGCAATGGGCGGCGCAAAAGTTTATATGGCATCGAGAAATGTCGAAAAAAATAAGATAGTTGCAGATGAATTATGCGAAGAAGGATACGATGTAACCGCGGCATATCTTGATCTTGCCGACGAAGACAGCATTTTAAAGTTGAGAGACGAAATTTATGAAAAAGAAGGAAAAGTCGATATTTTAGTTAACAACTCCGTTGCTCGTACAATGTCCGGTTATTCCGACACAAAAGAAAACTGGGAAAAAAGTATGACCATTAACTCAACAGGACTTTTTCTCATAACACGCGCCTTTGGCAACGAAATGTGTAAAGCAGGAAAAGGCTCAATTATTAATATCGGTTCATACATGGGTCTGCTTGGTCCCGATTATACGCTTTATGAAGGTACCGGAATGAACCCTGACGGTGTAATGCCCGACTACTTTTTCCACAAAGGCGGAATGACAAACTACACACGTTACATTGCAAGTAATTACGGCAAATACGGAGTAAGATGCAACGTTTTAGAGCTTGGCGGATTATACAGTAAAACCATGCCGGATGTGTTTGTTGAAAGATACGGAAAAGCTACTTGTCTCGGTAGACTTGCAAACGAAAGCGATATTATGGGGGCACTTATTTTCCTGGCATCAGATGCATCGGCATATATAACAGGTGCTGTTATCCCTGTTGACGGCGGATACACAGCCAAATAAAAGAAAGGTTAAAATTTTATGAATTACACAGTCAAAAATAATCTTAAAATTTCAAAAATGACGCTTGGAACAGTTCAGCTTGGTATGAACTATGGCGTAAATAATTCACAGGGTATGCCCAGCGAGGAACAAAGCTTTTCAATTCTTGACGCAGCATATGACGGTGGAGTCACATTTCTCGATACATCCGATGATTACGGCAAAAGCGAAGAAGTTATCGGCAAATATTTAAGCAGCAATTCTGATAAAAAATTTAACATCTGTACTAAATTCAATCTTAAAGGTGTTGACAACGCGGACGTTTATAAAACACTTAAAGATTTTGCTATGCTTTCGTGTAAAAAGCTTTCAATTGACAGCATCCCGATTTTTATGAGTCACTCTGAAAATAACTTTTTAGACTATGGCAAGTATATGACAGATGCACTTGACGAACTTAAAAAAGAAGGTATAATCACCTGCTCTGCCATTTCTCTGTCAAACAAGGACGAGCTTGACAGAATTATTGATTCGGGTTCATTTGATGCTGTTCAGATGCCTATGAACATTCTTGATAACAAAGCAATATTAAGCGGACAGATCAAAAGAATGTCTGATGCGGGAATAGCTGTATTTATCAGAAGCGTTTATCTTCAAGGTTTATTCTTTAAAAAGCCTGAACAGCTTGCGGAGTCAAACTTAAAGGAAGCAATCCCTTATATTGAAAAAATAAACGAAATCGCTTTGAAAGAAAATATTAGTGTTGCTCAGCTCGCGCTCTCATACATCCGTGATACAGAGGGTGTTGACTCTTTGGTTGTTGGTAGTGAGACACCCGAGCAGGTAAAAGACAACGTCAAAATGTTTAATACCCCTACCCTTTCTGCAAATACGATCGATTACATTAATGAGTCATTTAAAAATGTTGATCCGTTCGTAATATCACCGTGGGAATGGGCAAAAAGAAAATAGATATAAAAAAAGAGCAGATATTGTGTCTGCTCTTTTGAATTATTTCATTTACATTTCACAAACTGAATGTTAGAATGTAAAAAACAGAACGGAGAAAAAACAATGCAAAAAAGAAAGCTTCGTGCATATGCGCACTTAATTGCACAAAAAGGTGTAAATATAAAAAAAGGACAACCCGTTATAATTCAAGCAGAACTAGATCAACCTGAGTTTATCGAAATGCTTACAGAAGAATGCTATAAAGTCGGTGCATCATCTGTTGATGTACAGTGGTCACATCAACCGCTCTTAAAATCTGATGTACGATATCAAAAACTCAAAGATCTCTCGAAGGTAGAAGACTGGGAGATCGAAAAAATGAAGCATTACGAAAAAACACTTCCTGCCAGAATTTATATTTTATCAGATGATCCTGATGGTCTTAACGGAATTAATATTGAAAAATTTTCAAAATCACAACAATCAAGACGCAAGGTTTTTAAGCCATTCCGCGAGAGAATGGACAATAAATATCAGTGGTGCATTGCAGCTGTTCCCGGAGTTAAATGGGCAAAAAAATTATTTCCCGATCTAACAAAAAAGCAAGCTGTCGAAAAGCTTTGGGACGCAATTTTAAAGGCATCTCGTGCCGATGAAAATCCAATTGAACAATGGAACAAGCATAACAAGGATATTGCCGACAGATGTGAATATCTTAACTCACTTAATCTAACTACACTAAAATACAAATCAAACAACGGCACCGATTTAACTGTAGGTCTGATTCCCGGAACAAGCTTTCTTGGCGGCGGCAAAACAATAGACGGAACATTCTATAACGCCAATATTCCTAGCGAAGAAGTGTTTATATCTCCCAAAAAAGGAGAAGCAGATGGAATTGTATATTCAACAAAACCGCTTTCTTATCAAGGACAGCTTATTGAAAATTTCAATATCACCTTTAAAGATGGAAAAGCCGTTGAATACCATGCCGAAAAGAACGAAAAGCTCCTTGAAAAGCTAATAACTATGGACGAAAACTCCGGATATCTCGGTGAATGCGCTCTTGTCCCCTACAATTCACCCATCAACCTTTCAGGAATACTTTTCTATAATACTTTATTTGATGAAAACGCCGCTTGTCATCTCGCGCTCGGTGCAGGATTCAACGATTGTATCAACGGCTATGAAAATATGACACTTGAAGAATGTAAAGAGTTAGGAGTTAATGATTCAATTGTACACGAAGACTTTATGATAGGCAGTAAAGATCTCTCAATTATCGGCGTTGACAAAAACAGCTCTGAAATTCAAATATTCAAAGACGGCAACTGGGCATTTTAAAAATAAAGGCTATCACTTAAGATAGCCTTTTTATTTTACAGTATTGTTTTACGAAGCTCTTCAGGTGACTTTGAAGAAAGATATGCCGGAGCTACATCAAAAACAGTTTTACATCCGCAAAGTCCGTCTTTAGACATTTTAAAAATTGCTCTCGCGTATGCCACAAGCACAGATGAAGTGAATTCAGGGTTGGAATCAAGCTTTAAAGAATACTCAATAACGTGATTATTTTCAAGCTTCTTACCGGTCTTTCCCGTTCTTATGACAAATCCTCCGTGAGGTAGACTACTGTGATTTTCTTTCATTTCTTCAGCAGAAATAAAATGAACAACAGTATCGTAATCGGCAAAATAATTTGGCATCGAAACGATTTCTTTTTCAATTCTATTCTTGTCTGCACCGTCATCAGCTACAACAAAACATTCTCTCAGATGTTTTTCTCTTGTTGACAGATCGGGCATATCTCCGCTCCTCACTTTATCAAGAGCCGATTGAATCGGGATAGTGTATTGACGAGCGTCCAAAACTCCGTCAATACGACGAATTGCATCAGAGTGTCCCTGGCTTACGCCCTTTCCCCAAAACGTATAATCCTTTCCGCTTGGTAAAATAGCTTGTGCATAAAGCCTGTTTATAGAAAACATACCCGGGTCCCAGCCACAGGAAATCATTGCTATTTTTCCTGATTTTTTTGCAGCGGCATCAACGTTTGCAAAGTGTTCAGGAATTTTTGCGTGTGTATCAAAGCTGTCTATAACATTAAAGTTTTCAACAAGAGCGGGAGTTTGTACGGGAAGGTCTGTTGCACTTCCGCCACAAATAATTAATACATCAATATCATCTTTATGATCGCAAATATCAGAAATACGAAAAACCTTTGCATTTGTAACAGTTTTTACTTTATCGGGATCTCGTCTTGTAAAAATACCGTAAAGTTCCATATCAGGATTCTGCAGTATTGCACATTCAACACCTCTACCCAAGTTACCATAACCTGCAACCGCAATTTTAATACTCATTTTCTCTTTCCTTTCAAAAACTAAATTGTATACTTACTAATGACATTACCATTTAAATCTTTCCAGACAAAAGTTTTATTTTCAAAAATAATATAACCGTTTGCGCTGTCTTCCTTAGGAATAGACACAGAACCCGGGTTTATCAAAACATAATCGTCAATTCTTTTACATACAGGAATGTGTGTATGACCGTGAAGAAGAATATCTCCTTTTTTAAGTTTCGGTGGATTATTCTCATTATAAATATGTCCATGTGTTGCAAAAATATCTACACCATCAACGCTAATATAAGCACAGTCAGAAAGAATTGGGAAATCAAGTACCATCTGATCAACCTCAGTATCACAGTTACCCCTTACGCACATAAGCTTTTCCTTCATATTATTTAAAAGCTCAATTACCTTTTTGGGGTTATAGCCTTCGGGAAGGTCGTTTCTCGGACCGTGATATAAAATGTCACCTAAAAGTATAAGCTTATCGGGCTTTTCTGCGTTAAAACGGCAGAGTAGTTTTTCAAGATAGTATGCCGAGCCGTGGATATCCGATGCAATCATTAATTTCATAAAAGTCAACTCCTTTTTATAAATTTTACCACAGCATTTTTCTTTTGTCAAAAGGAAAAGCTTATTGACTGTAAACCTTA
The DNA here is from genome assembly GCA_045546815.1 of Eubacteriales bacterium. Classification (GTDB taxonomy): domain Bacteria; phylum Bacillota; class Clostridia; order Oscillospirales; family QAKW01; genus RGIG9041. The sequence continues at coordinate 185 of JAZQDN010000118.1, read as the reverse complement.
ATTGTGGTATATTTATTTTGCAATTAATTTTACGAGGTGATTATATTGAAAAAATATCTTTTACCCGAGGGCGGAAACTTTTACAAAGCAAATCTTCACTGCCATACTGTTATGTCAGATGGGAAGAAAACGGCAGAAGAAGTGAAGGAGCTTTACATGGAAAAAGGCTATTCTGTTGTGGCATA
>JAZQDN010000117.1:0-35954 GCA_045546815.1 Eubacteriales bacterium | reverse complement strand
TCACCCGTCCGCCACTAACTCTTCGCAGTTTCCATCCGAAAACTTCAACCGCTAAAGTCCGTTCGACTTGCATGTGTTAAGCACGCCGCCAGCGTTCGTCCTGAGCCAGGATCAAACTCTCTAAAAAAATTTATCTTTTTTTCTTTTTCCTAGTTGATTCCAGACTCTTAACACTGACTTATTTCATTCATTTGTTAATTGTCCATTATCCAAAAAACAATTAACGGGTCCTTTTAATGATGCTGTCTAATTTTCAAGGTTCATTGCACGCCTGTTTTTTGCGTGCCTAAATATATTAACAAATTCATCCCCGCTTGTCAACACTTTTTTTAATATTTTTTTAATTTTTTTGTAGACGTACATTTGTGTTTTTGTGACGTACAAAATGTGCTTTTTTGCATTAAAAAAGACCGCTTTTGCGGTCTTTTAAATACATTATTCAGCTGTGTAAGCCATAAGAGCGATTGCTCTTGCACGCTTGATAGCGGTTGTGAGCTGTCTCTGATGCTTAGCGCAAGTACCTGTTACACGGCGGGGAAGAATTTTCTCACGCTCTGAAGTGTACTTTGAGAGCTTTGCAACATCTTTATAATCTATAGCTTCAACCTTATCTACGCAGAAAGAACATACTTTACGGCGCGGTCTTCTTGCGCCTTTGAAATTATTTTCTTTTTCCACTGTAGGTTACCTCCATAATATTTTAGAATGGCAGTTCGTCGTCACTGACTTCTTCAAAATCAAGGTCGTTACCGCCCGATTCAGCAGGAGCCTTAAACTCGGGAGCAGGACGAGCCATTGAATCCTTTTTGGATTCAGCAAACAGAGCCTCGTCAACCACTACCTCGATAGCGGTGCGCTTGTTGCCCATTTTGTCCTCATAGTTACGGCTTGTAAGTGAGCCGACAACAGTAATAAGCTGACCCTTTTCAAAAAATCTTGTAATAAAGTCTGCCTGATTTCTCCAGGCAACGCAGTTTATAAAATCAGTGCCGTAGCTGCCGTCAGCGTTTTTGTAATTGCGCTGAACTGCAAGTGAAAAGGTGGTAACATTAATACCGCTTGTTGTTGTTTTAAGTTCGGGGACTGCCGTGAGTCTGCCTGTAAGAATTACTTTATTAAGCATTGTTACTACTCCTTTTCGGTGTGTAAATTTTGAAAATTAATTATTTTTCGTCTTTGTTTACGACGATTGAGCGCATAACGCCGTCTGTGATGTTGTAAACTCTGTTAAGCTCTGCAACAAAATCAGCAGCTGCTTCAAAGTTAACAAGTACGTAGTGACCTTCTCTGATGTAATTGATCTCGTAAGCGAGCTTCTTTACACCCCAGTCTTCAACAGACTCAACCTTACCGTTCTTTTCGATGAGAGCTTTGAACTTTTCAACGATAGCGGTATGTGCCTCCTCTGTCAAATCAGGCTTTGTGATGAAAATAGTTTCATACTTGTGCATATCAGCCATTATTAACACCTCCTTCTGGACATATGGTCTGCAGGGACTGCAGACAAGGAATAATACAATAAGTATTATTTATCGACCGTGCCGCGTAAATCACACACGCAGGCACAATACATTATATAACATTTATTTTAAATGTCAAGAATTATTTTCAAGTTGTGTAAGAAAGACATTCTCCGGAATAATGAAATAGCTGTCGTCGGGGTTAGAGTTTGTGTTGCCGGTTTCAATGAGCTTTATGTTTCTTTCAAAATCAACTTCCTTATAATAATATTTATTTTCAGAAAGTGAAACATACTTGCCCGGCTTATAGCTGTCAAAGGCGCAGGGACCTGCACCAACGGGCTTTATGCTCGTATCAAAAACGGTGTCTGTGTCTATCTTGAAGCCCTCACCGTTAAAGGTACTGCCCTTGCCGTAAACCGAAAAGGGAGCAACAAACATACCGAAAGCGATTTCGATATGCGTATCAGAAACAGAGTTTACCCTTACTTCAAGAGTTTTGTCGTCAATAATTTTTATACCGCTGATATTCTCAACATACTCACCGCCGCCGCTTGCAAGGTCCTCCTCGATAAGCGCACGCTCCGCCTGTCTTTGCGACAAAGCGGTAAGGTCGCTGCCGTAAATTGTCGAAAGCAGCTTATAGTCGGTGCCGATCTGATCGGCAATATCGGATATAAGCTTATCCTTATTTTTAGCCGCAACGTAATTTTCGTCGGTTGAATAGTAGAATGCAAACAGGTCGTTTGCGTTGGGATAAAGCTTTATATGCTCCTCCACCTCGGTGCCCTTGTAAGCATCGTCGCTGTAAAGTCTGCAAACCCAATCGTATTCTTCTTCAAGAACAGGCAACACAACCTTTTCGCGAATGTACTGCTTTGTCTTTTCAGAAGGGTTATTGAGTTCATACTCAATCTGCTCTTCTGTAACAATAACGTTTTCTGCGCGCGAGTTATGGTATCTGTAGTTTTTGATACCGTCAATGCGTGACACGCCAATTCTTGACCAACCATAATATTCAAGGTCGGCATAAACGTACATAGAAAACGCAACGTCCTTTGCGGTAACGGGGTCGCCGTTACTGAAGTACGCGTCGTCGGAAATCGTAATTTCGTATATTCTGTAAGTATTGTCCTCGCTGTTGACGGGGTAGATATCGCAGATGCCGACGCCCTGCGTCGCCGCGTCAAAAAGGATGTACGCCTCCGAGTCCTCAAGCACCTCGGTGTAAAGAGTCGACTGTGTTAGTGCAGTCACAGAAAAATCATAGTTATTTATAACTGTGAAGGGGTTAAAGTTGCCCGTAAAAAAGCCAAAATCTGTCGTCGCTTTTTTATTACACGAACCAAGTGAAAGCAAAATAACAAGGCATATAAAAAGGCAGGCTATACGTTTTTTCATACTAACTTCTCCCATGAAACTTGTTTAATAAGCGGCTCGATCATATCCCACGAAGCCGCCTGCGTGCCGCTGCAGGTAACATTTGCAGCACTGGTTGCGATCGCAAGCGCCATCATCTGCTCGATTGACGAGTCACGGTCAAGCGAGACACAGATCGCGGCAACCATAGAGTCGCCCGCGCCGACTGTCGAGCGGACATTTACCTTGACAGGATGCGCGTGGTAAATCGCGGTTTTGTCAGCAAACAGCGCGCCGTCACCGCCGAGCGATACAACAACCCTTTCAATGCCGTCTGCAAGCAATTTTTTGATTGGCGCAATACAGTCCCTCGGCGTTTTGAGAGGCTGTCCGCAAAGTCGCGAGAGCTCGTCGATATTGGGCTTTATAAGATACGGCTTTGCCGCAAGCCCCGGTGCCATAAGTGCGCCGTCAACATCGAGTACAGCACGCGCTTCGCACGCGTTGCAAAGCCGCACAAGCCTGCCGTAAATGTCAGCAGCCGCGCCCTTTGGCACACTGCCCGCAAGAACGGCGATATCGCCCGGCTTGAGCGATGACGAAAGCTTTTGCTCAACCTGCTTTATAACATCAGCCGTGACGGGTGCACCCGGCTCGTTAATGTCGGTGTTGCAATGGTTTTTTGTATCAATTATTTTCATATTGACGCGTGTTTCAGCCTCGACCTCAACAAAGTCGGTCTGAATACCCGCGCTCTCAAGCGAATTTTTTATCATCTGTCCGCCGCTGCCGCCGATTATACCGTGGGCAACGCTCTCTCCCGACAGTGTGGCAACAACCTTTGAAACGTTGATGCCTTTACCGCCCGCATCGGCACGAAGCGCCGAGATTCTGTTGACATTGCCGAGCGTCAGCCCGTCAATTTCTACAGTTTTGTCTATTGCGGGGTTAAGGGTAACTGTATATATCATTTTTGCGCATACCTTTCATTATAATATATAATTATATATCCTGTCCCAAGATAAGTCAATTAAATAAATGTTAATTGATATTTCTTATAACGTCAATTATTATTCCTGCACCCATAACAAAGCCTTGTATAAAGGCTTCGCGCTGACAAAGCTCGTTAAGGTCATCAAAACAGTCACAAAATTTTTCAAAGGTTTCTTTTTGCTTTTCGGTAAAATCCCGTGTCAGATTTTCTTCGTTTTTTGCAATGAGTGCCACTATCCTCTTTTCCTCATCGGTAACCTTGCGCGATGCAATGTTATCACAATATAAATCTTCAATTATATTCATATTCTCCTCCTACTTTAGACCGTACGGTCTATTTTTAACACATTATAGACTAAATGGTCTATAATGTCAATAACAAATCATTCGGAGATCTAGCAATATGATACAGTTAAGAAATTTAAGAGAAGATAACGATTTAACACAAGAACAATGTGCACAAATAGGCGGTATTTCAAAAAAGTCTTACGAAAGATACGAAAATGAAATAAGACCGATACCGTCAGACATATTAATAAAATATGCAAAATATTATAATATTTCTGCAGACTATATTTTAGGTCTTGCAAAAGAAATGAAACCGTTAAAATAAGCAATAAAAAGCCTCCCTCTTAGAGGGAGGTGGATTTGCCGCAAGGCAAAGACGGAAGGAGACTGTGCAATTTCAAATATAAGTTGTCTTAGTCAAAACGCACTCTCCCTCAGTCAGCCATACGGCTGACAGCTCCCTCCCGGAAGGAGCCTGAATCAATCCAAATAAAAAATGACCTCGAACGAGGTCATTTTTTATTTTATTTTGCGTATTCGATCGCGCGGTTTTCTCTGATAAGATGAACCTTGATCTGACCGGGGTACTCGAGCTCGCTTTCAATCTTTTTACAGATATCGTGTGACAAAAGCACCATCTGGTCGTCATTGACAGCGGTGGGGTTGACCATAATGCGAATTTCGCGGCCCGCCTGAATTGCAAACGTTTTTTCAACGCCGTCAAACGAGTTGGCAATCTCTTCAAGCTTTTCAAGACGCTTGATATAGTTTTCAAGGTTTTCGCGACGTGCACCGGGACGAGCCGCAGAGATTGCGTCAGCAGCCTGAACGAGTGCTGCGATGTTGGTTTTTGTCTCAACCTCGCCGTGATGTGCCTCAATTGCGTGAATTACGCCGTGCGATTCCTTATATTTTTTAGCAATATCAACACCGATCTGAATGTGTGAGCCTTCCATTTCAAAGTCAACACTCTTACCGATGTCGTGAAGAAGACCTGCGCGTTTTGCAAGCGCAACATCCTCACCCATTTCCGCTGCGATTATGCCGCAAAGCTGGGCAACCTCGATTGAATGGTTAAGAACGTTCTGACCGTAGCTTGTTCTGTACTTAAGACGGCCGAGAAGCTTGACGATTTCAGGATGAAGTCCGTGAACGCCCGCTTCAAACACAGCGCGCTCGCCTTCTTTTTTAATTGTAACGTCAAGGTCACGTTTAACCTTTTCAACAGTCTCTTCAATGCGTGACGGATGAATACGTCCGTCAGAAATAAGCTTTTCGAGTGTAAGACGTGCAATTTCACGACGGATGGGGTCAAAGCTCGAAAGGGTGATCGCCTCGGGTGTGTCGTCAATGATAAGGTCAACGCCCGTGATAGTTTCGAGTGAACGGATATTTCTGCCCTCGCGGCCGATGATACGGCCCTTCATCTCGTCACTGGGAAGTGCCACAACCGAAACAGTCGACTCAACCACGTGGTCAGCCGCACATTTCTGAATGGCGAGTGACAAAAGGTTGCGTGCCTTTTCGTCGGCATTTTCCTTATAGCGTGCCTCGTACTCTGACATTTTAACGGCATAGTCGTGTGTGAGCTGACTCTCAACCTCGTGCAAAAGCTCCGCCTTTGCCGCCTCTGCCGTGTAGCCCGAGATGCGTTCGAGAACCGAAAGCTGTGTGCGCTTTACCTCTTCAACCTCTGCCTGTGTTTCGTCGAGCTTTTTGATTTTTTCGTTCAAAAGCTCTTCTTTTTTGTCAAGATTGTCGTATTTTTTGTCAAGCGATTCCTCGCGTTGCTGCAGGCGTTTTTCCTGTCTTGTTACCTCTGAGCGACGTTCCTTGAGTTCCTGCTCCTGCTCGGTTCTTTCCTTGTGGAGCTGCTCTTTTCCCTCAAGCACTGCTTCTTTTTTCTTTGTGTTAGCTGTTTTTATCGCCTCGTTTATTATCCTTGTAGCTTCAGCCTGTGCAGAACCAATCTGCTTTTCGGAAACGGCCTTTCTGTAAAAAAAGCCTAATATAAACGCAATAAATCCGGTAACAAGGGCGGCGCCGACAGCAATAATGATTGCAATTAACTGCATAGTGCTGTTTCCTCCCTTTTAATGAATTTATAAATCTACACCGCTTTAAATTATACTACTTAAATTAAAAGGTGTCAAGTATACGCGTTTACATTTATATAAAAAATAGTATAGTAAAAATTATAATTATATGTTATAATGAATTATTACAAAGGATTTAAGGGTGGTAATATGGCAAATAAAACCGTTTCAAATAAGAAAAATACTAAAAAGAAGACCGTAAAGGCGCCCACGGGCAAGTACAAGCCCCAGCCGAGAAAGCCGATGCGCCGCGAGGTAAAGGACAGCGTTATTGCAGTAATATCTTTTGCTGTAACGCTCATTTTGGTGCTGTGCGTTTATGTAAATGCGCTCGGTCCGTTCGGCGATGTTATAAAAACGGTGCTGGGCTGGCTGTTTGGCTTTACGTCGTGGCTTTTGCCCGCGTTTACACTGTGGCTCGGCATAAACCTTTTGCGTCAGGAGCACCGCGTTTCAACCCGCGCAAAGCTGATAACGGGACTTGTGCTGGCGATATCGATATCGAGCATCTGCTATCTGTTTGAGCCGGGCGAGTTTTTTAAGATTTCAACCTTCTTTAAAGAAGCAATACCCGCAATGCCTAAGTGTGCAGGCGGTGTACTCGGCGGTATTTTCGCCTTCCCGCTCATCTGCTTTATGACAAAGATCGGATTTTCCATTGTCGTTATTGCGGCGGCAATCGTCTCGGCACTCACATTTTTTGATGTCACTCTCTTTCAGGTGTGGCTCAAAATCACATCCCTCATCCCGCAGGGTGCTGACGATAACGAAGATAAAACTCCCGTTGTCAAGCCGCAGGTGGTTGAGCGCAAGCGCAAAAAGAAAATTGACGTGTTTGTAGACGACGAGCCTGTTTATGAAGAAGAAAAAGAGCCCGAACTCGAGCCCGAAATCATCATTGACGGCGACGATGTTGAGATCAAGCCGTTTTCGAGCATTCCCGTTTTTGTTCACGATGACGTAAGCGCCGATGAGTACGTGACATCGGCTGACCTTGCGCCCGCTGACATTCCGTTTGAGATAAAAACAGATGCGGTAACACCCAAAAAACCGTCAAAAAAATCAAAAGAGAAGGAAAGAGAGTCCGAACAGCAGGCGATGTATATCTTCCCGCCCAAATCACTGCTTGAAACACCAAAGGCGGGCGGCGGCATTTCGCGCAACGACATTTTGCAGACAGAGCAAAAGCTCATTCAGACACTGCGCGATTTCGGCATTGAGGCGACAACGCTCGGCGCCGCGGTAGGTCCTATTGTTACCCGCTACGAGATCGCACCGAGCAAGGGCGTGCGCGTTTCAAAAATCACCTCTCTTTCTGACGATATCGCGCTGTCTCTTGCCGCAACGTCGATAAGAATCGAAGCCCCGATACCCGGAAAGGCGGCGGTCGGCATCGAGGTGCCTAACAAGACAAAATCTACCGTTTATATAAAAGAGCTTCTCGACTCCGACGAGTTTGTAAACGCCAAAAACCCGCTCACCGTAGCCCTCGGTAAAGACATCTCGGGTAACCTTGTGTTCGGCGACCTGTCGGATATGCCGCATCTTCTTGTTGCGGGTGCTACGGGCTCGGGTAAATCGGTGTGCATCAACACAATCCTTATGTCGCTTTTATATAAAGCGTCACCCGATGACGTAAAGCTCATTCTTATCGATCCCAAGGTCGTTGAGCTTGAGGTTTATAATAAAATCCCACACCTCATCGTACCCGTTGTATCCAACGCCAAAAAGGCGGCGGGTGCACTGCAGTGGGCGGTAAACGAGATGGAGCGCCGCTACAGTATGTTCTCGGCATACGGTGTGCGCAACATAAAGGGCTATAACGAGCACGTCGCAAAAACAGGCGAATACGATAAAATGCCACAGATAGTAATTGTGGTGGACGAGCTTGCAGACTTAATGATGGTATGTGCAAAGGAAGTGGAAGACTACATTGTCCGTCTTTGCCAGAAGGCGCGTGCCGCAGGCATTTACCTTATCATTGCAACACAGCGTCCGTCTGTTAATGTTGTAACAGGTCTTATCAAGGCAAACGTGCCTTCGCGAATTGCGTTTGCGGTAACATCACAAATTGACTCGCGCGTTATTCTCGATGCATCGGGCGCTGAAAAACTGCTCGGCAAGGGTGATATGCTCTTTAAAGGCAGAACAATGGGCTCGCCGCTGCGTATACAGTGCTGTTTTGTAAGCGACCCCGAGGTTGAGGCTGTTGTAAACCATATTATAGAGTATTCGGGCGCCGCGTCATATGACGAGAGCGCAAACGAGGCGATGGAAAACTACTCAAAGCAGGATAGCGCCGCAAAGCCGAGTGCCTCTGACAATGACGGCGACGGTGTTGACGATATGTTCTGGGAGGCAGTTGCCTTTGTAATCGAAACGGGTAAGGCATCGACCTCAAACCTACAGCGTAGGTTCAAGCTGGGCTACGCAAGGGCTGCGCGTATTGTTGACACAATGGAGGAAAAGGGCATTATCGGACCATACGAGGGTGCAAAGCCGCGTCAGGTAATTATGACAATGGCAGAATATCAGGAAATGATGGTTAAAAGAGACGACTGATGAAACGAATTTTTATTCTTGAAGACGATACAAATATCTCATCAATAATAGCCTTTAACGTAAAAGCGTCAGGCTACGAGCCGATTTGCGAAAGCGACGGTGCCGCAGGCCTTGAACGGTTAAAAAGCGGCGATTACGACCTGCTGATACTCGACGTTATGCTGCCGTCAATGAACGGCTTTGAGGTGTTGCGCGAGCTTCGCAGGGTATCAGACATTCCCGTAATAATACTCAGCGCACGCGATGCCGAGGACGACAAGCTCGAGGGTCTTTCGCTTATGGCAGACGACTATATGACAAAGCCGTTTTCGGTCAAGGAGCTGATTGCAAGAATCAAGGTAAACCTTGCGCGCACCGAGGGTAAGAGCATAGCAGACAGCGTTATCACGTCGGGCGGCATTACTCTTGACCCGCACAGCCTTACCGTAAAAAAGAACGGCGCCGACGTTGCCGTTTCCAAAAAAGAGGCACAGATACTTCTGTATCTGTTCAAAAACCGCGGCAAAATCGTGTCGCGCGAGGACATTCTCGAAAACGTGTGGGGCTACAACGGCTATCTCGGCGATACACACACCGTTGATGTGGCAATCGGCCGCCTGCGCGCAAAAATTGAAGACGCACCGTCAGAGCCGAAGGTGATACTCAGCCGTCGCGGTGCAGGGTACTATGTGATATGAAACGGATACGTACAAAATTCAATGCCGCAATGGTTATGCTTGCGGCATTTGTTCTTACATTTGCGGGAATTGTGCTGATAATCAACATAACCGTCGACTACCGCCGCGATTTCTATAGCGATATCGTGCCCGTACTTGATGCAGAAAAGCTGCCGGACGGTGACGAAAACGCACTGAATGAATATCTTGAGCGTGTGTGGCCGTCAATCAACTCAAACACCGACAAAAACTACTATATTTTCAAAGACGGAACAATCATAAAAAGCTATAGATCGGGCGGCAGCGTTAAAATGACCGACAACCTGTCGCTTTTGCTTGGCGGCAAAAAGTGCCGCGAGGCAGAGCTGTTTTCGGGCGCGCTCGACTACGGCACAGCAACCGACGGCGGATACATAATTTATGTTGCTGACACAATGAGCGTGCTGCATACACAGATAGGCAACATTTCGTGGCTGCTTATTCAGGCACTGTCGCTCGGTGTTTTGCTCGCTGTCGTTATAAGCTGGATACTGTCAAAGCGGCTTACCGCGTCAATACGAGCACTCGAACGCGGTGCGGCGCGTATGGCAGAGGGTGACTTTGAGCCGATAAACGTGCCGTCAAACGACGAGATGGGTCGGCTTTGCACGGTGCTTAACGATATGGGCGCACAGATACAAAAGGACTATGACGAGTTTGAGCGCGAGGAGCGCACCCGCCGCGAGTTTATCGCGAACGCATCGCACGAGCTCAAAACCCCGCTCACCGTTATAAAAAGCTACAGTCAGACGCTGGAGCAAATGGACGTTGACCACGATACACAAAAGCAGTTTCTGGCAATAATAGACAGTGAAGTAGACAGAATGACGGTTGCGGTATCACAGCTTCTTGAGCTGTCAAAGCTTGAAGCGGGCAAGGATAAGGGCGGTGTCTGCGAAATCGACCTGCACGTCTTATGCAAAAAGCTTTCGGATGCACTCGCCATAAATATTAAATCAAAAAACATTGAGTTTTCGCTTGAAGGCAAGGGTAAGGTGACCACTGTTCTTGCAAAGGCGGAAACAATTATATCCAATATAATCGAAAATGCCGTCAAATACACAAACGACGGCGGAAAGATTTCAGTCGTTACAGGTGACGGATGCGTCAGCGTCACAAATACGGGCGACGGCATTGGCAAAGACGATATCGGGCATATATTCGAGCGGTTTTACCGCGCGGACAAATCCCGCAACAGACAGACGGGCGGCACAGGACTCGGGCTTGCGATCGCAAAGGAGTGCGCCGACAGCATCGGCGCCGTAATCAGCGTTGACAGCGTGCCGTCGCAATACACAACATTTACGGTGCAGTTCAATGGATAGAGATACAACCTGCTTTTTTACGGGGCACAGAGACGTGCCGCGTGAGCGATACAACGAAATATACGACCAGACGGTCTCACTTATTCAGTCGCTTTACCGCGAGGGGATAACGAACTTTGTGTGCGGCGGTGCCATCGGCTACGACACGCTTGCGGCACGTGCGGTTATCGAGCTGCGCGAACTGCTCGATATAAAGCTTCACCTTGTTTTGCCCTGCGCTGACCAGAGCAAAACGTTTTCGTATGCACAAAAGGCGGTTTACGACGAGATACTGCTACGCGCAGACAGTGTAGAGACGCTGTATGAGCACTACGTGCGCGGATGTATGCACACGCGCAACAGAAAAATGGCGGATATGTCAACCGCCTGCATTGCGTACTGTATAAAAGATTCGGGCGGCGCGGCATACACAGTAAAATACGCGATTTCAAATAATATTCCGATTTATTTTGTAAAATAGATTAATTTTATTCATATTTTTGCCAAATTTGCCGAGTATACTTATTGTATAAGCAGGGAGGAGCATACCATGACATACAACAACGACAACAATTTTTCATATTCGGGCTATACCGGCTACACCCCGCCGCCAAAGCCGCCAAAAAAGCAGATGTCGGGCGGTGCGGTGATCGCAATATGTGCGGTCGTTTCGCTCATCGCGGGACTTTTCGGCGGGCTTGTAAGCGTTAAAACAGTAAACAAGGTCACAGGCAACTCGGGCGGCGGCACGACCGTCATTTACACCGCCGCAACACTTAAGGACAAAGACGGAAACGACATTGAAAATACAATGTCGGTGGGCGAGGTGGCAAGTCTTGCATCCCCCTCTGTTGTTGAGATCACGACAGAGGCGGTTGCAACGGGCAGCTTTATGATGCAGTACGTTACAGAGGGTGCAGGCTCGGGTGTTATTATCACAAATGACGGTTTTATCGCAACCAACCACCACGTTATACAAAATGCAACGTCGATATCGGTGCGTACAGCCGACGGAACAAGCTATAAAGCAACGCTTGTCGGCTCTGACGAAAAGACCGACCTTGCGGTCATCAAAATTGATGCAAAGGATCTGTCGGCGGCAGTCACGGGCAGTTACGAGGACTGCGCTGTGGGCGACACCGTTGTCGCAATCGGCAACCCCCTCGGTGAGCTCGGCGGCACCGTGACCGACGGCATTATTTCGGCGCTTGACCGCGATGTTACCATTGACGGAAAAATTATGAACCTTATGCAGACCAACACCGCCATAAATCCCGGCAACTCGGGCGGCGGACTGTTCAACACAAGCGGTCAGCTTATAGGCATTGTAAACGCAAAGTCATCGGGCGAGGGCATCGAGGGTCTCGGCTTTGCAATACCGATAAACCTTGCGACTGAGGTAATATCCGACCTTATCGAGCACGGATATGTAACAGGCAGGGTGGAAACGGGCTTCGAGGTTATTGAGATATCTGACTTCCAGACCGCAATGTACTACCGCGTGCAGTCGGTCGGTCTCTATGTTTACAGCGTAAAGGATAACACCAACGCCGCAAAGGCGGGTATGCGCGCAGGCGATCTTATAAAGAGCATTAACGGCGAGGAGGTTACAACGGAAGAGGCATACACCAAAATAATCGACTCACACAAGATCGGCGAAACGCTCACGTTTGTTGTGTCACGAAACGGCAGAGAGCAAACGTTCAATATAGTTCTCGAAGAATATAAACCGATCTCCGAAAACGCATTACAATTTTAACTCACAAAAAAATGACCTCAAATGAGGTCATTTTTTTATTAGGTTTTAATTCTCTGCTATAAAATTATTATGAAATACATAAAGAATCTGTGCAGCCTCTGCACGAGTTGCTGTTTTAATCGGTTTGAACTCATATCCAATTGTATTTGAATACCCGTTTACGATGTCCGCCATCTGACATATCTTGACAGCGTTCTTAGCATATTTGGCAATTGATTCTGCATCATCAAATAAAATCTCTGACTCTTTTTTAGTTAGCTCAATATCCATAAACTTTGCAAAATTTAAAATCATAACACAAATGTCCTGCCGGCTGATATTATTCTCGGGGCCAAAGGTTGTGGTGCTTGTACCCGATACAATTCCATTATCGTTTGCCCACTTGATAGCAGCTGTGTAATACTTACCCGACTTTACATCAGTAAATTTTGTTGTAATCTTGTTTGCTTGCTTACCTGTATCAATTCCGGCAATGCGAGCAAGAATAGTAATAAACATTCCGCGTGTTACTTTGTTGTCAATCCCAAACTCCGTTTTACTTAATCCAGATATAAATTCATGAGTATAATTATAGTCAATTGCTTTGTTATACCATCTTCCTTCTATAACATCTTCAAATACTTTTGTTGTGTCAGTATGTCCAAGCGAAGTATCTATTTTTTCACGGGTATCCGTCTCATCACAATTATCGCATTTTGCAGTTTCTGTTCCATTCTTACAGCAAGTAGCGTCATTATTATATTTGTACTCGCTAAAGCTATGGTTAATTATATCCGCCGAAACAGAAAGGTCATTGCTTATGCCTGTTTCATCGTATGCAATGCTAAATTCACTGTCGCTGTCTTCAAAACTGTCAAACTCAACCTTGGTTTCACCGTTTGTAAGTGTTGCAGTACCTTTCGAAATTCCTTTTACAGCCACACCGTCTATCGTTTGTTCTATGCTGATTTCTTTTTCGGATATTTCTCCTTTTATTCTCAGTTCAACATCGCCATCATCTTTGACAGTTGTATATGAAATTTCGCATTCCTTGCCCGACTCACCATTAAACTTAACGTTTGTGTTTTCGTTTCCTACAGTTGCAGCAAAGTCTGTTGCATTATCAACCAAAACCATCAAAATTTTATCGTCGTTTGCAAGAGTTATCTCGTTATTTTCACCTGTGATACTTGATACTTCAAAACTGTCTGTGGACTTCAACCAATAAAGCGAACCTGTCTCCAAATTATCAGTTTCACCGCCGGTTTCACTTTGAATTTTTACGGTATTAGCAGGAAGACTTGAAATGTTATCACAATTAATATATGCAAGCGTCGAATCCGCATCAAGCCTATCCATACCTTCAACATATGTCTCTGTGTTGGAATTGGTTTCTCGGGTATTCATACCTACTGTTGTGTGTTTTCCGGTCGAAAGAATCTGATATGGTCTATAATAACTTGTAAAATAATGAATTTTACTATTTTTATTATTAATACCATCACCCGTCCAAGAGTAACTGTGCTCCCATGTTCCATCATTATTAATTGTTAATCGTTCGGGCTCTCCACGAGTAATATTATTATCATCAATTAATATATCATTTCCATCGTAGCCCACAGCGAACATAAGGTGTGCGCCTCCTTTATTATGCTCCACCCTTATTGTCACACCTGCCTGATTAAGAGCCGTTCTACTCTTAACAGCACTAACCAGTCCTTGGATATCCCCCTCTGTTCTTTCCATATCCCATGCCGCTTCACTGCTCCACTGATAGACGTGTGCATATTTTATATAATCATCGATTGAAATAGTATTTCCACCCACTTCAAAAGTCGATGAATTAACGATCTGTCCTTGCATATAATTAGAAGCAACGTATTTTCTCATATAATCGACATATCCAGCGTTTGTAATATCTCTGATTTTGCCGCACTTTTTGTATTCATTAGAATTAGAATCAAAGGTAACAAAACTCGAGCAATTAGGATAGCCATTATATATGGCCGCTTCTGTAGTAGCCATACCAAAACACAATCCATGACCACCCGGATTTGTTATCTTTTTTCGAAGTGTTTTGCCGGCCGCCGTCTCGTAAATAGTAGTAAAATATTTTTCGGAAATTATATCACAATAGTTTCTAAACTCATATCTGTCCTTGTTATAATCATATGTATTTGAAGCCACGTCGTCCCATTCGCAAATAAAAGTTTTACTATCGCCTACGGATTCTTTGTGAGTGGTACAAAAATCGTTATCCACCCATCTACTATCATGGTGTATGAAGAATTGAGCATATCTCTCTTTTTCGTTAAGATGATTAGGATCACCGTTATTCCAATTGATAAAATCAACCGACTCACCTGTAACCCATTTATACTCACCCAAGGTTTCGGTATCTGAAAGTCCAATATAAGCATTTCGCATTCCTGTAGACTTCAAATATGAAAATACAGCGTCATTTTCTTCTTTTGATGAAATCGTTACAAGATGTCCGCCCATTTCTTCACAAAAAGCCTTTGCTTCTTCCCACGTATCAACTACGTCGTGATACATCATATACAAATTATCTCCGAATTTGTAATGCTCAAATGTAGGAGTTACATCTTCCCACTCACAAATAAACCCAAAGGTGTCAGTGGTTTTGTTTGCCGTTTTCCACAGTCCGCTTTTTCGCTTAAAAGCTATTGCGTTATAATCGCTCGATTCATTAGGTTCATTTTCATCCCATATGCAAAAATCAAATTCTTCATTTGTTACCCAGTCAAATGAATTGCCCTTTTTTTCTCCGCCTATCCATAAATATCCACTTTTATTACTATAAATCTCTTCAAGGTATTTAACAAACTCCCACTCAAGCCAATCTGATATTGTAACCAGATGTCCGCCCAAAGATTCACAATATTCCCTTGCTTGATCCCACTTCGCCGAACCAATATAAATCTTATACGCATTGCCGCCAAAGTACTCTACATCATCAGGCATAACAGTTTCGACTGCACTTGTCGAAACCTCAAATGCCGAAAACAACGAAACCATTATAATAAACATACAAATAAAAGAAAGTACTCTTTTCATAACAAACTCCCCATTTTTATTTTACTTTTATTGTAGCATATATCCATTTTGTGTGCAAGGTTTAAAAATGTTCTTGTGCTATTGACAATTGTTTTTTCCGGCAGTACAATTTAATTAGTTAATATTAATAGTAAAGGAGGATTTTTATGAAGTCCAAAGCAACAAAACGCGCGTTACTTACAAGCGTTATTGCACTCGTTATGTGCATCACAATGCTTGTCGGTACAACATTTGCGTGGTTCACTGACAGCGTTGTTTCCGCTAACAACAAAATTGTTGCAGGAAACCTCGACGTTCAGCTCATTTATCACTACTATGATGAAAACGATGTTGCTCAGTCAGTTGAAATCACAAACGAGTCAGACCCCATTTTTGGCAATGAAAATTCAGTTATTGCCAAAAACGAAAATGCCGACACACTCTGGGAGCCCGGCAAAACCCAGGCAGCTTACCTTGAAATCAAAAACAACGGCAGCCTTGCTCTTAAGTACAAGGTAGCAATCGAAGTCAGAAACGATGCAAATGACCTTTTTGAAGTAATGGAATACGCCATCGTTCCCGATGCACAGCTCGGCACAACCATCGGCAAGTGGAACACACTTGAAGGCAAGAGTGTTGTTGAGGGTACAAATGTCGACACAGAAGACATTGTTCTTGACAAAGATCAGTCACACTTCTTTGCACTCGCAATCCATATGCTTGAAGAGGCAGGCAACGAGTACCAGAACGGTGCCGTTTCATTCGACATCAAGGTTCTTGCAACCCAGGCAACAGTTGAAGCGGACTACTACGATAATACATACGACGCAGACGCGACCTACCTCGATGAAACTGATAATTCAGGTACAGGTGGCAGCGAGGGTGAAGGTGAAGGCGAAGGTGAGGGCGAAGGCAACGAGCCGCCTTCAACACCTAATATTATGGTACTCGGCACAGGCGGTTACAGAGGATTTAGCTGGACAGGTACAGGCTGGGCGGTAGGACAGTACATCGCAATTCCCTTCCAGGCAAAGGACCAGTTCGGTAATCTCATCACAAATCCTGACGGTTCTCCGCTGATGGTTGAGCCTGCTCAGGGAACAACACCGCTCGTTCCTTCGGGTGAATACAGCGACGGCACAAACAAAGGACCGATAGAGCAGGTCGGCGTTGAAGGCGCGACAGAGGTTATGTGGGCAGGTGTTACAGAGGTAACAGTTCCCGCAATCAATCTTAATGTTATGCCAAACACTTTCCCTGCAGGTGTAAAATTCCTTGTTGAAGCTGACACCGTGCTCACAATTCCTGCATCGGCAGACGCAGCTTCGGTATTCCCGAACGCAACCTTCAGCGTAAACTGTACTGAAGCAGAGCTTGAGGGCACAACCTTCTACGCTTCACTCGTGGCACTTTACGGTGAGGACAATCTTCCGACAATAACTGCAGCTCCTGTAGTTACAGAATAGTTTAAATCAAATCGGACACACCGAAGCGGTGTGTCCGATTTTTATATTGAATTATTATCAAAAAAATGATATATTTTTAGTAAAAACGGAGGGATTATTTTGAGAGAAAACCATATTTGTGTCAATATATTTGCACCGAAGGATGACAAGGTTTACGTATATTTTAAAAGGTTTTTAGATTACAAGTCAGACGGCTTTTGCGCTATTTGCAACGGTGAGGTTTTTGTCATTGACGCAGGCTTTGATTGTGACGACGGAATGCATAAGTTCCTTTTAGCACTTCGTGAAAAGTGGCTCAAAAACGCACCTGATTGCGACAAAAACGCAAAGCTTGAATTTAAAATTATCGTAAGCCACGCACACGGTGACCATATCGGTGCCTTACCTGAAATTGTAAAAGACTCTCGCTTTAAGGTATTATCCATTGTTGCGCCGGAAAGAAGCTATTTGAGCAAGGATGTCCCGGGGGCAATCGGACATCTTATCAATGACGAAAATGCCCTTGCCGCCATCGCAGAAGTTTTAAAGCTGGATATTCAGTATCTCCCCTACGGCAAAATTCATTCCGTCAAAACAAATAGTGACCGCTTTGACATAAAGCTGTACACTCCGCCGTTTGACTGGTCAGAGGACAGACCGAGTGACAGCGAGGGTATCAGACATTTGATAAATACCGTCCCGCCCTCATACGAAGACCGCGACAAAGGAATAACAAACGGAGTGCTCAACGGCAATTCACTTTGGGTAAAAATCACACACGGCGAAAATACCATTCTTATAACAGGCGACCAGCGTCCAACCGATGAAATGCTGAACAGTATGATACGCTATTACGGTGAGGAGCATTTTTGTTGTAACGTGCTCAAGCTCACGCATCACGGCGAGAACAACTATCCACCGTATCTTATCGAGGTGTCAAAGGCAACAGACTTTGTCTTTACAGTAAGCCGCGAGCGTGCCACACCGCAGACCGTCGAGCTTTGTGAAAAAATCGGCAAAGCTCATTATCTTTCTGACGGCGACCTCATCTTCACTCTCGAAACAAATAAAATCACTCATAATACCTATAAATAAATAATTGGACACATCGTAGATGTGTCCAATTATTTATTAATCGTGGCGGAAAGTAACACCGCCGCAGTTTTTTTCAAATATACAAACTATTTGTTCTATTTTTTCAAAGCAATCGGTATCTTCAAGACTGCTATCCTCCAAAACCGCCTTGATTTGTTTTAAGGTTTTATAACAATTTAATTCTACTATCTCTTTGGCACTAATCTTCAAATCGGGAAAATAAACTTCCGCCCTTTGTTTTTCCAAAGTATTAATTAGTATTTCTTTATACAGTTCCATAATTGTATCCTTTTTGTTTTTGATAATATCACATAATGAGATAATTGTCAACATCTCATTATGTGATTATGCATAATATATCTGACAAGGAGAATATATTATGCGATTAAAAGAAATACGAGAAGATTCCGATATAAAACAAAAAGAAATAGCTGATTATTTGCACATCAAACAAAACACATATTCACAATATGAAAACGGACAGCGGCAAATACCAATTGATATGTTAATTCAACTTGCAAAATTCTATAATACAAGTGTTGATTATCTTTTGGGGCTTACCGACACAAAAGAAAGATACCCTAAATGAATCTACCCAACCGAAAAATAAGCAGAATACAAAAAAGCTCTTTGAGGTGTTCCTCAAAGAGCTTTTTTCATCGTATAATGTGAATCATTCCTGCATGTGGAACGGTAAGCACACGGTCGTTTTTGCGTAATTTTCTCAATCGGCAAAGTCGCTTACCGGTGCAATCAAATATTTCATAGCGAGCCGCCCCCGTCTTTGCAACCATCACCTCGTCGACGCCCGAAAGATTGATAACGTACTCCTCCTTAAATTGCTCATTCATCCGCACAATCGGAGCGGAGGTAAAGACTGCGATACGTTTATCCCCCAGCACCGCCTCGGTACACGACGCATTATTTTCGATTCCACGCGCGGTGAATATACCCTTCATCAGTATGTCGCGATGCTGATTGCGGAAGGAAAGAAACCGCTTTAAAACCTGCCGATGCTCCACGGAAAGCTCCGCCATTCTCACCGATATCTGCGGTACCGCAAACAAGGTTGAATAAAGATGCGTCGCCACCGATTGAATCGGCTCGTCCTTTTGCCACACAACCATATCCGAATGAACGGCACTGCCGCCGCACAAAAGTCGCAGATCAGCGATGGACAAACGGTTAGTCAGGGCATCCTCGGGACAGTCCCAGACGCGAATCATATTACCGTAGGTAGATATCACAGGACACATATACGGCTGACGGAACTCAATAAGGATGTCGCTTCGGAGCTTTTTCAGCGTGTCGGTAATTTCACGCAGCAGCGTTTCCACCGCATCCTCCACCGAGGAATGATCCATTTCGGCAGTGACGATGCCGTTGGACTTAAACCGATCAATAAAATCAAGCTTTAACCCGTCAAGATTCCATTTTTCTACGGCGTCAGCGTAGGTGTCGACCAAAAACCGACGGACCTCGGGATAACGTGGGTCTAAAATTTCGGTCTGTACGTGTTCAAGTGCATATAAGTATTTCCCCTCAAACCGCTTATAATTGTCCGATTTCCAGCCAACAAAGGGAACCGAAAACCAAAGCATCACCCGCATACCGAGCTTGTGAACCTCATCCACAAACCGTCGCATATCGGCAAAGCGGTTAGGTGCAGGCTGCCAATCTCCGCAAGTGGCGTAATCCCGCACTATGTCCCTGTTCTGCCAACCGTCATCCACAATCAGCGTATCCATTCCCATCTTTTTGGCAAGACGGCATTCCTTAAGAATATCTCGCGCCTTTATATCCTGCATATACGAATACCAGGTGGAATAAACTGCGTCGTATGCCGCCTCGGGAACTGACGAGTTGCGATAGCCCATAGAACCATACCAATCCATCGCGCTGCGCGTCGCCTCACACCGCTCTATCGCGCGACGGTCAATACGTACAGTCGTTTCATAATGACAAAGCGGAGCCACCGTGCCTGTGAAAAAGGTAAATTCCGTTGTCATATCAAATCCGGGCATTCCAACCCCACTGACGATCTGAATAGGTGTTTTTACGTCGGCAAGCGCAATGGTCAGTCGGTTTTCTCCGGACTTTGAGCAAAACTGTTCCAGCGGCATCCATTGCCCAAGGCGAGATTCATATGTCTTGGTACTGCCCCACGGAATAAACCGCTGTCTGCGCCAAACAGGATTCCAATGGCTGTGCAGATCGGTGCAGGGGTGGGACAGCTTTATTTTAACGGGAGCTGGAATTTTTTCTGTATCCCAATCAAAAGCAATTTTATAAATTGCAACCCCTTCCTGCTCAGCCTGCAGGGTGAAGGATACCTTAATTTCTTCCTCTGCAGAAAAAACCGCTACGGTATCCTTTGCCGCTATTTCCATTGTCATACAATCGCCACCTTTTACTTTATAATTCAATTATAAAGTTCTCACAACTATTTTTCAATCAGATTTTTCGTGATGATAATATCGGTCAGCGGTTGCGGTATTCTCTTGGAGATATGCCCATAACCGACCTGAATTTTTTTGAAAAATACACGTAGTCAAGATAGCCGCATTGTCCCGAAATCTGATTAAGCGACAACTCATCGCGATAAACGTCTATTAAAAAACATGCGTGACGTATTCTGATATCGGTCAAAAAGTCATTTGGCGTTTTGCCCGTAAACTGTTTAAAACAGCTACGTATATAATCCTCCGAGTATCCGCTTTTTTGCAAAAGTCGAGCAAGGTCTATCTGCGAATCAAATGCATACTGTGAAATTTCAACAACTATTTTCTCGACAGCCTTTTGAAGCGAGCCGCACGCCTTAAACAGTTGCATAATAAAACAAATATACGCCGTGCAAAGTGACGAAAGATACGCATCGTTACCGTAGCGATTATTATATATCATACGGGCAAGCATACTCCCCTCTTCGCTATCGTTATCCTCAAGCGCCTTAACTGTATCAAAATGAAAATACCCCTCAAACTCCCCGCTGACAGAAATATTTTTAAACCCGTTTTCCGAAACCGACCCGTGCTTTATATCGGGCGGAACGATTATGATAGTACCCTTTCCAAACGGCACGTCACCTATCTCAGTACGCATATACCCGTCGCCCTCAAGATACAGCATAATTTCATAATTTTTATGCGTATGCATCGGGTAGCTTATCACCCCATCACGCGTACGATTAATTTTTAGTTTCATAACCTCACCCCATTTATGTTATCATAACACAAATCTATCTTTTGTACAAGTTTTGCCGTAAATAATCATACTGATTACTTGTTTTAACGTGATATAATTTCAATATATATTACAAAAAGGAGTACGTTATGAAAAAAATAGAAGGCTTACAAAGAGGGATGGGCATAGGCGGTTGGCTTACAAATTACAAGCGTTTCCACGTACTCCCTCCCGAACGCAGATTACATATTACCATCGGCGATATGGAGCATTTTGAAAGCTATATCACCGAATCGGACGTTGCGTATATAGCATCACTCGGACTCGACCACATTCGCCTCGGCTTTGATCAACTCGTAGTGGAGGAACATCCATACGTATACCGCGAAAACATTGTTGGTTTACTTTGTGATTTTGTGGGTTGGTGCCGTAAATACGGTTTGCGACCCGTTCTTAATATGCACAAAGCAATTGGCAACTACTGTGATATTTTAGATGAATGCGGACTGATGCAGGATGCTGAGTTACAAAACCGTTTTATTGCCGTGTGGCAGATGCTTGAGGACAAATTTTCGGGTCAAAACGACGTTGTTTTTGAGTTACTGAATGAGGTTGTAAACGCAACACCCGAAGAATGGAACGCACTTGCACAAAAAACGATTGATGCAATACGTGCCAAAAACAGCAAAAGGCTTATCATTGTCGGTGGCGTGGAGTGGAATAACCCGCCTGCACTCCCCTACGTTAAAATTTATGATGATGAAAACATCATATACACCTTTCATTGTTACGCTCCGCATGAATTTACACATCAGCAGGGTGTTTTAAAACATAAAGAGATGTATTACAACCGAAAAATGCCATATCCTTGCGAAAATATCGAGCATTACCGCGATTATCACCGAGTTGTATTAAATCAAAATGCTTACGAGGACTACACACGCATGGATATAAAGTATATGCGCGACTATCTTGCGCCCGTTAAGGAGTTCATTGAAAATCACCCCGATAAAATTCTTTGGTGCGGTGAGTTTGGAACAATCCGACACGCAAAGCTCGAATGGCGTGAAAACTGGATGCGCGATATGATTACAATCCTTAATGAGTGGGACATACCTTACTGCGTCTGGAACTATTTAAGCACACCCAATGACGGCAATAGATTTAGCCTTGTCGATGATGACAACCGTAAAATTTTGAGCGAAAAACTGCATAAAATAATACTCGGAGAGGTATAAAGTGGCTTATTTTCTGTTAATGTGCAGCATAGCATTATCCACGGGGCGCAATCTTTTTTCAAAAAGATTATCCGCCGTCACTTTTGGTACAAGAGTGTTTTTCTTATATCAGAGTATACTGATGTTTTGTGGTGGCATTGCAATTTTAATGTTTGGCGGTATAAGGTTTGAGCCTCCCGCCACTGTCACCTGCGTATACGCCATAGTTTATGGACTTTTGCTGATACTTGCGCAATGGTTTTACACGGGCGCGCTTACAAAAGGCAACACAGGGCTATGCTCAACAGTCTATTCGCTCGGATTCGTCTTGCCCACGCTTTCCGGCGCAATTTTGTGGGCAGAATCGTTTTCAATAGGCGACTTGTTTGGAGTTATATTCGCCATAGCAGCAGTTGTCACATCGGGTTTAAAGTTGGGTAAAAACGAGCAAAAAAGCAATGCACACTACTTTATACCGCTCGTCATCGCCATGCTCGCCTCGGGCGGACTTGGAATAGTGCAAAAGCTACAGCAAAAATCAGCATTTGCCGAACAGAAATCTCTCTTTTTATTTATCGCATTTTTACTTGCCTCAGGCATTTCCATTGTCTTTACTTTTTTAGGCAAAAATACTAAGTCTTCTGCTATACAACCGCGCAACATTGCGGCTGCATCCTGCGTGGGTCTGTTTTTTGGAAGTTGCAATTTACTCAACACCACGCTTGCAGGAATGCTTGACAGTGCAATATTTTTTCCGACGCTCAATATCGGCGTAATTTTACTGTCTTTACTAAGCGGTGCACTTATATTCCGTGAACGGATTTCAAAAAAAGAAATTTTAATTTTGGGGTTTGGCGCTATGGCAATTTTGCTGTTAAATTTGGGTTGATTGTCAACTTTGCTCATACGCTGTAGTATACGTTTCAAAAATAATTTTTACATTTGTGAGGTATGATATGAAAAATATTGTTATTCCGTCACCGCTACAAATCACTATGGATGACCTTGGATGGTTTTGCGGTACTGACGGCAGAAAAGAATTGGAGCCTGCACGCTCGGGTGTTACCAGAAGACATGTTGCCGAGGATTACAAGGTTGTAAACGAGATAGGCAGACGTCTCGGTATGAAAATCAACTGTGCGTTCATTATGGGCGAATGGGACCCTGATAACCGATTGAAAACTATTCCTTGCCTTTCGCCTCGTGGTTCAAATTGGAATAATGCTCTTACTTTTGATAGTGAAGAAGCTAAAAGATGCGTTGATGTAATAAACTCATCTGAATATATTGATGTTGCCGTGCACGGCTTACATCATACGTACTACCTCCCCGATTGCAAATATAACAATACCGATTATTATTACACTAAGAATGATCAATTGTTTGCCGTCCCCGAAAATGAAATAAGAATGCGCTTGGATGCTTATTTTGATTTAATTGAGTATCACGGATTTGAAAAATCAATCAATAGCTTTATCCCTCCCAATTTTACTTATATTCCAAATCATCTTACCAGGATTTTGAGGGATTATAATATTATTTACGCTTCAACCACGTTTAGAAAAATATCTCACCAAGACTATACGCAAAGAGTTGCTGTTGATAACGGAATTATCGTTGTTGAGAGGAATAACAACTTGATACCGTGGAACGAAATGGAATCAAAACTTGATAATTTGCCTGTTGTAAGCGGAATTTTCGGATGTCATTGGGCTAACGTGTGCCACAAAAATCCTCAGGAAAACGTTTCACTTATAGATTCATGGATAAATTATTTCAGACGTTGCCAAAACACCTTTGGAATTATTCTTTCACGTGATATTGCATTTTGCTCGACTCAGACACTTTATCAAAAGTATTCAAAACTGTCATTTAATAATGATAAATGTATTATAGACTTAACAAACGTTCCGCAGGCCGAGGGGCTTGGTTCTGTTTTTTATATAAGCACCGACAAGCCATTGTCCGAATGGACGGGTTGCGACGTAAAAATATACGAAAAATGCGGAAATTTTATCAATTATGAGGTTACTCCAAAGTCGTCAGTGCTCACTTTAATGTGAAATAAAATAAATTGGACACATCATAGGTTAAAACCTCAAAATGATGTGTCCAATTATTATTTTAAAAATCGTGGCGATAAGCTATGCCACCACAGTTTTTTTCAAATATACAAACTATTTCTTCTATTTTTTCAAAGCATTCGGCATCGTCAAGACTGTCATCTTGTAAGACCTCTTTGATTTGTTTTAAAGCTTTATAGCATGTGAGTTCCACTATTTCATTAGCACTAATCTTCAAATCGGGAAAATAGACCTCCGCTCTTTGTTTTTCCAAAGCATTAATTAGTATTTCTTTATATAGTTCCATATTACCCTCCGCAAAATAAAAAAGCACACCCGAAGGTGTGCCGAAAAAGTGTTTCCCTCGGTTTCGTTACCACACTACACCGATAAATTTCCACAAGGGAGAAAAGAGAGAACACCTTTTACCAAGGTATTATCTCCCAATGTGGATAAAAACATTTATCAAGCATAAAATTGTAGTGTGGTATATTTAGTTTACTATACTTTTTTCATTTTTTCAATGGATTGATTAAAAACACTTGTGTTTTTTACTTTTTCTGCCTATTATAATATCAAGAACAAAAAAGAGGGTGATATTATAATTGACTACAGCCCATTATGGCAAACTATGGAGAAAAACGGAATAACGCAGTATAAACTGCTTAAATCAGGGATTGATAACAGAACACTTGATTCTCTTAAAAACAATAGAAATATCACTATGTTAACTCTCGAAAAGCTATGCAAAATCATAGGTTGTGAGCCTAATGATATAGTGAAATTTACAGAATAAAAACCACTCGTACCAATTTATGATACGAGTGATTTTTATTACAGGAGGGGTGACCCCTTCCTTACAATATTAGATTGTAATATCTTATTTGCTTGCTTCTTCAACAGCAACTGCGCAAGCAACGGTCATACCAACCATGGGGTTATTACCTGCACCGATAAGTCCCATCATCTCAACGTGAGCGGGAACTGATGATGAACCTGCAAACTGAGCGTCGCCGTGCATACGGCCCATTGTATCTGTCATACCGTATGAAGCGGGGCCTGCAGCCATATTATCAGGATGGAGTGTACGTCCTGTGCCGCCGCCTGAAGCAACTGAGAAGTAACCAACGCCGTTTTCGTTACACCACTTTTTGTAGGTGCCTGCAACGGGGTGCTGGAATCTTGTGGGGTTGGTTGAGTTACCTGTGATAGAAACGCCAACCTTTTCAAGCTGCATAATAGCTACGCCTTCGGGAACGTTATCTGAACCGTAGCATTTAACATCAGCTCTGGGACCGTTTGAGAAAGCCTTTTCGCTGATAACCTTAACCTCTTCTGTGTAGGGGTCAAACTCGGTCTCAACGTATGTGAAGCCGTTGATTCTTGAAATGATATAAGCTGCGTCCTTACCAAGACCGTTAAGGATAACGCGAAGGGGCTTTACGCGAACCTTATTAGCGTTAAGAGCGATTTTGATAGCACCTTCAGCAGCAGCGAAAGACTCGTGACCTGCGAGGAAGCAGAAGCACTCTGTCTCTTCTGAAAGAAGCATTTTTCCGAGGTTACCGTGGCCGAGACCAACCTTACGGTTTTCGGCAACTGAACCGGGGATACAGAATGACTGAAGACCGATACCGATAGCGGCAGCAGCGTCAGCAGCCTTTGTGCAGCCCTTTTTGATTGCGATAGCGCAACCTACTGTATAAGCCCATTTAGCATTTTCAAATGCGATAGGCTGTGTTTCTTCAACGATTTTATAGGGGTCGATGCCCTTTGCGTCACAGATTTCCTTACATTCATCAATAGAGGAAATACCGTATTCTTTAAGAGCGGCAAGGATCTTGGCCTCGCGTCTCTCGTAACCTTCAAACTTAGCCATATTCGTAATTCCTCCTTAATTATTCTTTTCTCGGGTCGATGTACTTAACGGCATCATTAAAGCGACCGTAAGTGCCCTTTGATTTTTCGTATGCTTCATTCGGCTCCATACCCTTTTTGATAAAGTCGGTCATTTTGCCGAGTGATACGAACTCGTAGCCGATAACTTCGTTGTTTTCGTCAAGAGCCATGCGTGTGCAGTAGCCCTCTGTCATTTCGAGGTAACGAACACCCTTTGCCTTGGTACCGTACATAGTACCAACCATTGAACGCTCACCTTTACCGAGGTCTTCCATACCTGCGCCGATTACAAGACCGTCCTCTGAAAAAGCAGACTGTGAACGACCGTAAACGATCTGTAAGAAAAGCTCTCTCATAGCAGTGTTGATAGCGTCACAAACGAGGTCAGTATTAAGTGCCTCAAGAAGAGTTTTGCCGGGAAGGATCTCAGCCGCCATAGCAGCAGAGTGTGTCATACCCGAGCAACCGATGGTCTCAACCAAAGCTTCCTCAATGATGCCTTCTTTAACATTAAGCGAAAGCTTGCAGGCACCCTGCTGGGGTGCACACCAGCCTACACCGTGTGTGTAAGCGGAAATATCTTTAATTTCTTTAGCCTGTACCCACTTGCCTTCTTCCGGAATGGGAGCAGGACCGTGATGCGGGCCTTTT
The DNA here is from genome assembly GCA_045546815.1 of Eubacteriales bacterium. Lineage (GTDB taxonomy): Bacteria > Bacillota > Clostridia > Oscillospirales > QAKW01 > RGIG9041. The sequence continues at coordinate 8,849 of JAZQDN010000117.1, read as the reverse complement.
GCGATGCAGCACATATTCTGTACTTCGAGCGAATAGTTCATAGAAATACTCCTTTCAATTATTAAAAACTGCCACTTGTCATTTTACCATACAATATGTCAATAATCAAGAGTAAATAACAGAAAAACAGCTTCCGAACGGTCGGAAGCTGTCTTTTGAAAAGAGAAAAGAGAATAAAAAGGATTGTGAGTACATTGTTAACTTCTTTTATGGTTTTATGATATCATACATAAAACCGTTTGTCAATACAAAATCGTTTGTGCAACTTATACAAATATTTGCCTGTTTATTTGTTTTGTAAAAAATCAAGACGTTGATATGTGCAACATGTACAAAGCAATTTTACATAAAATGTTGAATAACAGAAAAAAATGGTATATAATTTGAGAGTACGTTAACGGAACCGGGTGTAAATCCCGGACGGGCACGCCGCCGTGAGATGTAAAACAGCCGTTGTCTACCCTTTTTGCCGCACATAAAGGGGACAGACCATTGAAGCATAGGCTTTGAGAAGGTGACAAGGGTCGCATCGCAGTCGAAATACGTGCGTACAATATTTTTTCACATATGTTGCGAGCGCCGACAGCGAAAAAAGACAAAATAAAATATTCAGGAGAAAAAAGCAATGAACAAAACAAGATTTAACACAGTTGTTTTGCGCCTTGTATGTGTAGTGCTTATCGCGGCAATGAGCCTTTGCACAGTAGGATGCAATAACAAAGCAGACGTAACCGAAACCCCCGACACCGACACGGGTGCCGTAACCGAACTCGGCACCGGTGCTTTGCAGTTCAACTTCAACGTGGTTGACGGCGAGGGCAACGTTACAAAGTACGTTATAAATACCGACAAGACGGTTGTTGGCGAGGCACTTATCGATAACGGGCTTATCGAGGGTGATGAGGGCGATTTCGGTCTTTATGTTAAAAAGGTAAACGGAATCACAGCCGACTACGACATCGACGGCACCTACTGGGCATTTTATGAAAACGGTGCATATGCCGCAAAGGGTGTTGATCAGACAACCGTTGTCGCAGGCACGACCTATGAGTTCAGAGTAGAAAAATAATGAAGCTTAAGGCAGTAGATATTGCAATTTTTGCAATGCTTGGCGCCATGATGTTTGCAAGCAAAAAGGTTATGGAGCTTGTACCAAACGTGCATCTGCTCGGTATGTTTATTGTGGCAATCACCGCAGTTTACAGATGGTACGCGTTGATACCCATTTATCTGTACGTTATGATAGACGGACTTTTTTCGGGGTTTTCAACGTGGTGGCTCCCCTACCTCTATATCTGGACGGTTTTGTGGGCATTCACAATGCTTATACCAAAAAAACTGTCCGACAAAGTCAAGTGTCCCTTATATATCGGCGCATCTGCGCTGCACGGGCTGCTGTTCGGTACGCTTTATGCGCCGACGCACGCACTTATTTTCGGGCTTGATTTGAAGGGTATGGTATCGTGGATAATAGCAGGGCTACCCTTTGACATTATCCACTGCATTTCAAACCTGCTGCTCGGCTTTTTAATTATGCCGATGATTTTGATTATAAGAAAAGTAAGACCTACCGCGAGGTAGGTCTTATTATTTTGCAAATTATAAAAAGTAAGATGTCGGCGGCGACAATCGACGGACCGACGGGGGTCTCAAAAAGTATTGCGGCAAACATACCGAGCAGTGTGCAAACGACCGACATAACAGCCGCCGCAATCGTCACCGACTTAAAGCTTTTAAACAGCGCCATCGCCGACAGTGTCGGAAATACGATAAGCGCGGATATGAGAAGTGAGCCGACAAGCTTCATTGACACAACGATTATAACCGCACTCATTATCGCAATCACAATATTATAGCCGTCAGCACCCATTCCCGTCGCCTTTGAAAAGCCGCTATCAAAGGTAACCGAAAAGATTCTGTTGTAAATCACGATAAATACTACAACCGTCAGTGCCGCAAGGATAACCGACAGCCACACCTCACCGCTGCCAAGCGTCAGTATCGACGTTGCACCGAAAAGCGTTGCGCACACGTCCCCCGCGATGTTTGACGAGGTGGAAAACACGTTCAGTATCAGATACCCGATAGCAAGCGCACCGACTGACATCATCGCGATCATAGCGTCGCCGCGCGTTTTACCGCGAGTCTCGGTGCGAAGCATAAGCACTGCCGCAATCACGGTAAACAAAAGCACGACAAGCATATTGCCGACAAGTCCCACGACAGCCGCGACCGCGGTTGCACCGAATGCCACGTGTGACAGTCCGTCGCCGATAAACGAAAAGCGTTTTAATACAAGCGTTACACCGACAAGAGCAGAGCACAGCGCAACCATTACGCCGACAATCAGCGCGCGCTGTACAAACGGGTAGGTCAGCGCATCAATCAATTGACTCACCTGCACTCACCTCCGTTTTCAACAGCTATTCCGCTCTCTTTAAACTGATTTACAGTACCGAAAAAGTTATTTTCCCCAAGATACAGAACGTGTGTTGCGCACTTGAGCGCGCTGTCTATATCGTGCGATACCATAATAACGGTCAGCTTTTGGTTTCGGTTAAGGTGGCTTATCAGCGCGTACATATCGGTTGACGCATTGATATCAAGCGCCGCCGCGGGCTCGTCAAGAACAAGCGTTTTTGTAGCGGCACAAAGCGCACGTGCAAGCAGCACACGCTGGCGTTGACCGCCCGACAGCTTTGAAAAGCTTTTTTTAGCGAGCGCGTCGATACCGAGAAAGCACATAAACTTGTGCGCCTCGTTTTTTTGCGCCTTGCTGTAAAAGGGGCGCAGCCCGAGTCTGCAGCCCGACAGCACGACCTCCCCCACCGTTGCGGGAAAATCAGACGCGACGTCGGTGCTCTGCGACAGATAACCGACACTCTTTTTGTCAAACTCAAATTCGCCCGAAATTTCGGGTATGAGCCCGACAAGCGTTTTTATAAGAGTAGACTTGCCCGTGCCGTTTTCGCCGAGCACTGCCAAAAAATCGCCCTGCTCCAGCGCAAAGCTGATGTTTTGCGCAGCGGGGCGTTTATTGTAGCCGACTGTTAAGTTTTTACAATTTATACAGTTCACCTGTCACCCTCAAAAATCGCAGCCTTTAATGCCAAAAGATTGTTTTTTGAAATCTCAATATAGTCACCATCTGTACTTGATTGCATAGAATCGACAACCACTATGCCACACTCTTTGTTTTGCGAGTTTTCAATAATGGTGTTTGCAAGCTTTTTATCGGAGCTCTCGGTAACAATTACATTTTCAACAGGGTGTTTATCGAGAAGTCTTGTAAACTTCATTGTCTGCTCAAAGCTTGCCTCGGAATCTGTACCGCACACGTCAAAAACGGCATAATACCTAATCCCGTAATCGTATGCAAGATATGCAAACGGGAATCTGTCAGCGACAATCATCGTGGGATACTTAAGCCCTTCGGTTAATGCAAGATTTTCGCGCTCAAGCTCTAAAAGCTTAAGTGCATAAGCTTCAAGTGTGTCGGCGAGCTTTACCTGGTGTTCGGGACGAAGCTCTACGATCGCCTTTTCAATTTCTTTACATAAAATTTGTGCATTATACGGCGACAGCCACACGTGCTCGTCAACAACGTCGTGGTTATAAATAAGTCGAGAGCTGTCAAGCGAGTCTATAAGACTTATTGACTTGGCGCCCTCTTTCAGCTCAACGTCGCGCACCCACTTGTCCGATTCTCCGCCGACATAAATAAATATATCTGCATCGGCAATCTTCATAATATCTGCGGCTGACGGCGAAAAGCTGTGAAGGTCGGCACCGCCGCCGATGAGTGTAAGCTCATAGTCGGTAAATGCATCAGAAATCACGTTTCTTGTCCAGTCGTATGCCGCAAAATTAGTTGTGACGATTTTTAAGACTTCATCCTTTTTACTTTTTGCACACGAAACGGTGCCGAAAAGCAAAACTATTATTAAAATACCTGCTAAAAGTTTTTTCATAATTCCTCTTTTATCATTTTATCGGTTTTTCTCGCGTCAATCACATACAGCACGCCCAAAACGGCAAACAGCACCGACACGATACACAGCGGTGACAGCACACGCGTGGCGAGTGCAAATATACAGCAGCCCATAATATAGCAAAGTGCCGCCGTCTGTCTTGACTGCCTGTGCTTTAGATAGTTGAGCTTTAAATCATTGCCCGACAATATCCCGGGGTACGCATCCTTTCGCGAAAAAAGCGCAACAAAACCGTTGCCGTAGATAAACTCACACTTGGGGTCACGGTTTTTATAGTCAAGCTCCAAAAACGACTTTCTGCCCTTTTTCAAAAAGATATAGCGGTAAAAAACAGGACTGTCGCTTTTTTCAAAAACATATGTAATGCCGTGGTGCTTTTTGAGCGCATATCCGTTTTTTGCCTGCTCCTCAAGCCACTTTTTCTCGGCATAGGTTGTTAAAAATATTTTTTTAATTTCCATTATTCAAAGCTCTGTTGTGTTGTATTTTTAAGGTCGCCATCACGTAAAAAGTGTCCCACCGCGGGCACGTTTTTGGTGCGATAGTAGTCGACGTTTGCGATATCGGATTCGTCGAGCGTGCACACGCTTTCGACCTTGTTTTTGCCCTTTTGAGTAAACGCGATCACGCCCTGCGACGCCTTTGTCGATTTTTCGGGAATGAGCGCGGAGTTGATAACTACCGCCTTGCCGTTTGTTGCAACAAGTGCAAGGTCGGTGTCAACGTGCGCAAACACGCCGCGCACAAGCGAAAATTTATCGCAATAAGCGTTGATAAGACGCTTTCGGTTGTTGACCGTTTTATATGCCGACAACGGCACGCGTGACATACGTCCGTTGTCAAAAACAAACACCATATGACCGGCATAGTTCTCTGTTACCGCCATACAAACTACCGCCTCGTCCTGCTCCATTGAAAGCGCCGACGGGATATAATCACCAAGCACGCTCGCCTTTGAATCGTCAAAATCGTACACGTGACACTTATACGCGTTTTGCTTGTTTGTAAAGAAAATTATCTCGAATTTGTTAGAACACTCTATACTCTGCGTAATTTTGTCGCCATCTTTTACTTTTTGTACAGCATTCATACGCAAAGACTGCGGTGTAATCTTTTTGAAATAGCCCTCTTTTGACAAAAATACCGTAACTGCATAGTCCTCGATATGCTCGTCATTTGATACGATTTCAACCTCGTTTTCATAAACAAGCTCGCTTTTACGCTCACTCGGATACTGCTTTTTGATGCGCTTCAAGTCGTTTACGATTATGCGGTTTTGCTTTGCCTTGCTCGACAAGATCGCCTCGAGGTCTGCAATCTCCTTTTGCAGATTTTCAATATCCTCCAAACGCTTCAAGATATACTCGCGGTTTAAGTGGCGCAGCTTTATGTTGGCGATATATTCCGCCTGCGTTTCATCCACACCAAAACCGATCATAAGGTTGGGTACAACCTCGTCATCATGCTCGGTCTCACGGACAATTTTTATCGCCTTGTCAATATCGAGCAAAATGAGTTTAAGACCCATAAGCAGATGCAGCTTTTCTTTTGCCTTGCCGAGAGAAAAATAGGTTCTGCGCTTTATACACTCAACGCGGAAAGCAAGCCACTCGTCGATAATCTCTTTAACACCCATAACCCTCGGGCTGCCCGCAATAAGCAGGTTAAAGTTACAGCCAAAGCTGTCCTCAAGCGGTGTCGCTTTATACAGCTTTGCCATCAGCTTGTCGGGGTCGGTGCCGCGCTTTGTTTCAATGCGGATTTTAAGACCGGACAGGTCAGACATATCCTTTACATCCGACACCTCGCGGAGCTTACCGCTCTTCACAAGGTCGACGATCTTGTCGATTATTGCTTCAAGCGTAGTGGTGTACGGAATTTCTGTAACAATTATGCTGCCCGATTTTTCGTCAACCGACCATTTTGCGCGGATGCGGATGCTGCCACGGCCCGTCCTGTACACCTCTTCAATGGCAGACGAGTTCATAAGTATCTGTCCGCCTGTTGAAAAGTCGGGCGCGGGCATTGTCGACATAAAGTTGTGGTCGGGGTTTGCAAGGTACTCGATAACGGTGTCACACACCTCGCCCAAGTTAAAAGAGCAGATGTTTGATGCCATGCCGACAGCAATACCCTGGTTAGGTGTTGTCAGCACCGTTGGGAATGTTACGGGAAGCAGGGTCGGCTCGGTCGTCGAGTTATCGTAGTTTGGTACAAAATCGACAGTCTCCTTGTCAATATCGTCAAACAACTCGTGGCAGATGGGCATAAGCCCAGCCTCTGTATAACGCGAGGCGGCAAACGCCATATCGCGCGAGTAGTATTTACCAAAGTTACCCTTTGAGTTTACAAACGGGTGCGGCATTGCCTCATAACCGCGGGTAAGGCGCACCATCGTTTCATAAATTGCCTGGTCTCCGTGGGGGTTAAGACGCATTGTCGCGCCTACAATGTTCGCCGATTTTTGCCTGCCGCGAAGCAGTCCCATATTGTACATAGTATAAAGCAGCTTGCGGTGGGCGGGCTTAAGTCCGTCAATCTCGGGGATGGCGCGCGACATAATAACGCTCATCGCATACGGCATATAGTTGGTTTCGAGTGTCTGCACAATACCGCACGGTATCGGCGCGCACTCTACATATTCTTTTCTTTCAGCTTTTTTCTTTTTAGCCATTATGACAAGTCAACATCGTCAAGGTATTTATAACCGTTGTCCGATATAAAGTCCTTTCTGCCCTGCAGGTTATCGCCGAGCAATATATCAAACATCTGTGCAGTCGCCTGCGCATCGTCGGGGGTCACTTTTATAAGTCTGCGTGTTTCGGGGCTCATTGTTGTAAGCCACATCATATCGGGCTCGTTTTCGCCAAGACCCTTTGAGCGCATAACCGTCACCTTTTTGCCCGCGTGCTTGCTTACAATTTCATCCTTTTGCGCATCGGTATAGGCAAACAGCGGCTGCTCCTTGCCCGCAACAGTAATTTCAAACAAGGGTGATTCGGCAATGTACACATACCCCTCGTCAATAAGCGTCGGTGTCAGTCTGTACAGCATTGTGAGTATTAGAGTCCGTATCTGGAAGCCGTCAACGTCGGCGTCTGTACAGATGATAATTTTATTCCAACGCAGGTTGTTTATGTCAAAGCCCTGCAGGTCTTTAGAGTTTTTGGTTTTAATTTCAACGCCGCAGCCGAGTATCTTTAAAAGGTCAACGATAATGTCGCTTTTGAAAATTTTGTCGTACTCTGCCTTTAAGCAGTTTAAGATTTTACCGCGCACAGGCATAATCGCCTGAAAATATGAGTCGCGGCCCTGCTTACAGGAGCCGAGAGCCGAGTCGCCCTCAACGATATACAGCTCGCGCTTTGAAACATCCTTTGTTTCGCAGTCGACAAACTTTTGTATACGGTTGGTGATATCGAGCGTGCCCGACAGCGTTTTCTTTATGTTAACTCGCTCGCGCTCGCTCTTTTCGCGCGCACGCTTGTTTATAAGCACCTGATTTGCGATCTTACCCGCCTCAAGCTTGTTTTCTATCAAATAAATTTTAAGGTTCTGACGCAAAAATTCGGTGGTACATTCCTGAATAAACTTGTTGGTTATGCTCTTTTTTGTCTGGTTTTCATAGCTTGTCTGCGTTGAAAAGCAGTTTGAAACGTAAACGAGACAGTCTGCAACGTCCTGAAAGGTGATTTTGCTCTCGTTTTTGTTGTATTTACCCTCCTGCTTTAAATATGCATCGAGCTCCGCGACAAATGCCGACCTCAAAGCCTTATCGGGAGCGCCGCCGTGCTCAAGAAAGCTGGAGTTATGATAATATTCAATGAGATTTACACGGTTTGAAAAGGCAAAGCAGGCAGAGATCTTGACCTTGTACTCGGGTTTGTCGTCGCGGTCACGTCCGCGGCGCTCGCCCTCCCAGAATACAGGTGCGCTTAACGCATCGTCGCCAAGATTTTCGGCAACATAGTCGACAATACCGTTTTCGTATCTGTACTCGCTTGTTTCAAAGCCGCTTTCCGTTTCAAATCTGAATACAAAGGTGACGCCCTTGTTTACAATCGACTGTTTTTTGAGCACGTCTTCAAAATACTCGCGCTCGATTTTTATATCGGTAAATACCTCGATATCGGGACGCCAGCGTGTGAGCGTACCCGTTTTTTTGCGGGTAACCTCTTCCTCGGCAAGTCCGCCGATATTATTGCCCTTTTCAAAATGAAGCGAATACTTTTTGCCGTCACGGTGAACGGTTACATCCATATACTCGGACGAGTACTGCGTTGCACACGCACCGAGGCCGTTAAGACCGAGTGAATACTCATAGTTTTCGCCCGAGTTTGTGTTATATTTACCGCCCGCGTACAGCTCGCAGTAAACAAGCTCCCAGTTATATTTCTCTTCCCTTTCGTTCCAGCCGACAGGACAGCCGCGACCGAAGTCCTCAACCTCAATTGAGCGGTCACGGTAGGCGGTAACAATTATTTTGTCGCCGTAGCCCTCGCGAGCCTCATCGATCGAGTTTGACAGTATTTCAAAGACCGAGTGCTTACAGCCCTCAAGTCCGTCAGAGCCGAAAATAACGCCCGGACGCTTGCGGACACGGTCCGCGCCCTTGAGCGATGATATGCTTTGGTCAGTGTAATCGTTTTTGCGTGCCATTAAACCTTTTCCTTTAATTTATATAATAATATATTATATAACAATTCTCGTTTTATGTCAAACACAGCATAATAAACAAAAAAACAAGACCCCCGAAGGAGTCTTGTTTTTATTAATGTTTATGAATTATTTCATAAAACCGCTGTGAAGTTTGAAGAGGATTACAGCAGCTTCTGCACGGGTAGCAGTCTTTGTGGG
>JAZQDN010000116.1:0-3527 GCA_045546815.1 Eubacteriales bacterium | reverse complement strand
GGTGACAATAGTCTAAATCAGCCGAAATAAATAATTTTTTATAATCCATGTTATTCTCCTGTTTGATTTTTCTATTAAGTTTATTATATCATAAATAAGAATTTGTTACAATAGATATGGAAAATCCGCCCGAGTTTCTTCGGGCGGAAAGTTTTGCTTTATAAATCTGATTACTTAGATTCTTTAATAGCAGCCTGTGGTGCAGTACATCGGGCAATAATTAAAACTGACCTTTAGAGTACGACTCTTAAACCGACTCTTTTTATTTTTATCTCTGAACGCGTCCTGATGCGTTACCTGCCGCAAGTGTTTCGACCTCGGCTACTGACATAAGGTTAAAGTCGCCCTCGACCGTGTGCTTAAGGCAGGAAGCCGCAACCGCGAAATTGATTATATCCTGCGGTGCCTTTTGCTCAAGGAACGAGTAGATAAGACCGCCGCCAAAGCTGTCGCCGCCACCGACACGGTCAACAATATTTATTGTATACTCGGGTGAAAAATATGCCTTGCCGTCGGTGTAGAGCATACCCGCCCAGTTATTAATGCTTGCAGAGATTGATGTACGCAGCGTTATTGCAACGTGCGGGATGCCAAAGCGTTCGTTAAGCTGACGCGCTACACTTATATATCCCTCTTTGTCGAGCTTGCCCGCGTTGATCTCGGTGTTTTTTGCACTGATGCCGAACACGTCGCTTGCGTCCTCTTCGTTTGCAATGCACACGTCGATGTACGGCATAAGTGTTGCCATAACCTCGCCCGCCTTTTCCTTTGACCACAGCTTTTTGCGGTAGTTGAGGTCGCAGGAGATTTTTATTCCGCGCTCCTTTGCCGCCTTGCACGCGTCAAGACAAATTTCGGGAAGGGAGCCGCCGAGCGCGGGTGTGATACCTGTAAAATGGAACCAATCAACGCCCTCAAAAATGCTGTCCCAGTCAAAATCCTCGCGTTTTGCCATCGAGATTGACGAATACGCGCGGTCATAAACCACCTTTGATGCGCGCTGGGATGCGCCCTTTTCCAAAAAGTAAATACCGAGACGCTCGCCGCCGCGCACCATATTTGAGGTATCAACGCCGTATTTACGCAGCGAGTTTACCGCGCACTGACCGATGTCGTTTGCAGGCACTTTTGTTACAAACGCCGCGTCGTAGCCGTAGTTTGCAAGAGATACCGCAACGTTAGCCTCACCGCCGCCATAGGTCGCGCCAAAGCTGTCTGCCTGAACAAACCGAAGGTAACCCGCAGGAGCGAGTCTTAACATAATTTCGCCGAAGGTAATTACTTTTTTCATTTTTTACTCCTTTTAGAACGGAACTTATTTTTAATAAGTTTACTACAGTCAAACCCAAAGGTCAATAATATTTCATCCGTTTTTTTACCTCCCCAACACCGTGCTGACTTTTTTACATAAACTTATGGAAAAAATCTATTCAATTTACTTTTAATATATAATAAACTCTATAAAAAGGAGTGATTTTTTTGAAAAAAGTAAAAATCGGTGTACTTGGCGGCTACCGCGGTACAAGTATGATTAACTACTGCAAACGTGCAGGCAATGCAGAGGTTGTTGCAATTTGCGACAAGTCCAAAGAAGTGCTCGATGCACAAAAAGAGACAACCCAGGGGCTTGACATTACATTTTATGACAATTTTGACGAGTTTATAAAGCACGATATGGATGCGGTGGTGCTTGCCAACTACGCGCATCAGCACGCACCCTTTGCAATCAAAGCAATGGAGCTGGGGCTTCACGTCTTTTCGGAAGTACTCCCCACGCAAACGCTTAAAGAAGCGGTTGAGCTGATTGAAACGGTTGAAAAGACCGGCAAGATTTATGCCTACGGCGAAAACTATTGCTATATGCCCGCACCGTATGAAATGAGAAATCTGTACAGACAGGGCAAGATTGGCGAAGTGGAATATGCCGAAGGCGAATACATACACAACTGCGAGTCAATTTGGCACGCAATTACATACGGCGAAAAGAACCATTGGCGTAATCTTATGTACGCAACCTTTTACTGCACACATTCGCTCGGCCCGATAATTCACATAACAGGGCTTAGACCCGTTTCGGTTATTGGCTACGAAGGCGTTGGCACACACCGCAAAGAAAGGGTCGGTGCAAAAGCGGGCGGCTTTGGTATTGAAATGGTAACTCTCGAAAACGGCGCGGTTGTAAGAAGTGTTCACGGTGGGCTTTATACGGGCGGTAACTGGTACTCTATCTACGGCTCAAAGGGCAAAATGGAAAATGCACGCAGAACAGAGGACAAGCACAATGTTAAAAAGCTTTATGTAAAATATGACGAAAATGAGGGCGAATACGCGCTTAAAGAAGAGGCTTATTACCCCAAGCGCGAGTTTGACGATTTATCGGCGGGCTTTGGCCACGGTAACTCCGACTTTTATTCGATGTGGCATTTTTGCGAAAAAATCCTCGGCAATCCCGATGCCGATATAATTGACGTTTACGAAGCGCTTGATATGTCGCTTCCCGGCATTTTTGCATTCCGCTCCGTTCTTGCGGGCGGTATTCCTATGCAGATCCCCAATCTTCGCGATAAAGCCGAGCGTGAAAAGTGGAGAAATGATGTAGCCTGTACCGACCCCGAGGTCGCAGGCGATATGCTTATCCCCACCCGCTTTGGCGGCACACCTGACATTCCCGATGAAGTTTACAACAAAATGAAGGCAAAATGGGATGCTGAGCTGAATGATGACAGCGATGACTGTTACAGAAAAACGGCGCTAAAACAAGGCGACGGCAATAAATAATAAAAGAGTAGAGTTTTATAACTCTACTCTTATTATTTTGTTTTGCAAAAGGCTTTGCTTTACGTCGATTATGCGCTGGTTTGCACTGCCGCGGAATTTTAGACGAATGTCCTTTTTGCCTTTTTCAAACCTGCCGTCAACAAGCACGTCGATATTTTCCAAAAGCGCACGCGAGTACTCGGTCGCGGCACGGCTGCCGTCCAGAATTTCTTCAAAGGTAAAGCCGCTGTAGCACCAGATATCTTTTTTAGGCAGTTCTTTTTTGACCCGCAAGGTCAAGCTGAGAAGCTGTTTTTGGTTTTCCGGCTCAAACGGCTCGCCGCCGATAAGCGTAAGACCCGAAATATAGTCGGGCGACAGATATTTCATTATCATATCTTCGGTATCACTTGTAAACGGTGTGCCGTAGCCAAAATCCCACGTGCACGCGTTAAAGCAGTCGGGACAGTGGTGTCTGCACCCCGACACAAAGAGCGACACACGTACGCCCGCGCCGTTTGCAATATCTGTTTTTTTAATTTCGCCGTAGTTCATTACAGATGCAACACTCTTTCGCGGATTTCCTGCGTTCTGCCCTGATTCCAATACTGCGTACCGATATAACCGCAGGTACGGCGGGCAACATTCATTTTGCTCTGGTCGCGGTTTTTGCAGTGCGGGCACTCCCACACAAGCTTACCGTCCTCTTCAACAATCTGTATCTCGCCGTCATAGCCGCACACCTGGCAGTAGTCGCTCTTGGTGTTAAG
>JAZQDN010000115.1:0-15892 GCA_045546815.1 Eubacteriales bacterium | reverse complement strand
CCGCAGCCAAAAATAACAACCCTTCCCTTTTCAAGATGACGTGTTGCTCTGTTTCTTATGTACGGCTCTGCGATCTGACGCATCTCAATTGCAGTTTGAACCCTTGCATCAACACCCACCTGCGAAAGACCGTCAAGTAATGTAAGAGCGTTCATTGCAGTTGCAAGCATACCGATATGATCCGCTCTTGTGCGATCCATATGTTGATTACTGCGTCCGCGCCAGAAGTTGCCGCCACCGACAACGATAGAAATTTCTGCGCCAAGCTCAACACACTTTTTTATTGTGGAAGAAACCTTAAGGACATAATCAAAATCTATACCAAACCCTTTTTGTCCCGATAAGGCCTCACCGCTGAGTTTTAAGAGTATTCTTTTGTAAACAAGATTATCACTCATGATGATTCTCCAATCTATAATTATTAATAATATAATATAAAAAAACGCACAGTTTGTAAATAGTAAATAAGAAATTTACAAACTAATTGATTTTAATTTTTTCAGTGTATCAACAAAATACTGTGGCAAATCGCTGTCAAAACGCATAAATTCATGAGTGCGCGGATGAATAAAGCCAAGAGTTTTTGCATGAAGACACTGTCCTTCAAAATTAAGTTTTATTTTGTCAACCTGTCTGCCGTATACATGATCCCCCAACACAAAATGACCGATACTCGCCATATGTACACGAATTTGATGAGTACGTCCCGTTTCAAGCCTGCATTTAACATGTGTAAAGCCATTATACTTGTCAATGGTTTCATAGTGGGTAACTGCGTCTTTGCCTCGGTCAGTGTTGCAAGACATAAGCTTGCGCTGCGTTTTATGACGACCGATTGGCATATTTATTGTTCCGCACTCTTCTCGGGGACAGCCATACACAATTGTTTGGTACTCACGTTCACAAGAGTGTTCCTTGAACTGCTCTGCAAGACAGTTATGTGCATAATCGTTTTTCGCAACAACCAAAAGTCCGCTGGTATCTTTGTCAATTCTATGTACAATACCGGGTCGCATCACGCCGTTAATACCAGACAAGGTACCTTTACAATGGTAAAGCAAAGCATTAACAAGGGTTCCGTCCAGATTTCCGTGAGCAGGATGAACAACCATACCTTTGGCTTTGTTTACAACAACAATATCGTCATCCTCGTAAACAATATCTATTGGTATATTCTGCGGTTCAGCTACATATTCACTGAGTTCAGGAATATCAACACAAATCACATCACCGGTTTTCACTTTATAGTTTTTAGCAACAGCGTTTGAATTTACTGTAACATTTTCTTCTTCGATAAGTAAAACAATCCTGCTTCGCGTAAAATCCGCCATATGCAAACAAAGCAACTTATCTATGCGCGCTAAGTTGCTTTGTTCATCAACAATAATTTGAATCTGACTATTCTTGTTCTTCATTTAAACTTTTATCTTTCTTTTTATCATAAACAAAAATAAAATAAATAACAAATAAAACCGTACCAACAGATACAAAAACGTCAGCTACATTAAAAATAAAATCAAAGAATTTAATTTGAAACTGGAAAAAGTCAACAACTTCTCCCAAAGCAATTCTATCAATCATATTTCCTATGCCACCGGCCAAGATAAAAACAATAGAAACATCTGCAAGCCAATGCTTGAAAAATCTGATAAAAAGCAAGCCAAGAGCTAACACAATTATCAAGCTAGTCATTATCATAAAGACCCATCTTGCATTTGATAATATGCCAAGACCTGCACCCTTGTTTCTGACATAATAAAGATTAAAAAAGTTCTTAATCACGATAATTTCGTCATGTAACTCCATATTTTTGACAACAAGGCCCTTGGTGATCTGATCCAAAAAAACTATAAACGCAACTGAAACTATCAAAATGAGATGTCTTATAATATCTTTTTTAGTTGATACATACTGTTTAATGTTGATTTCCATCAAATCATTTTTCCTTTTTAATATCAAAATCTGTACCGAATTTCAAACCCTGAAATTTAAAATTACGTTCAAAGTCATCATTGTCGGTTGATTTGTTTTGAGTTGATTTTTCCAAAACAAATTCAGCAGTTTTTTCAGTTGAACCATGAGGTTGTTCTGCAACAGGCGGCTGTTCTTCAGTCACCTCAAGTTCTGTTTTTTGCGGTTCATCAGAAAGATCGGTTTCAGAAATCGTTTCAACCACAGGTTGTTCCACTGTTTCTTCAGCCTTATCTTCAACAACAGGCTCAACAGGCTTGGGTTGCTCTTTTACTTTAAGCTCATAAGAGGGTAATTTTGAAAGTGAGCTAAGATGTTTTTCATAAAGTTTTAATATCATATCTTTGAAATCGGATACTTCTTTTTTCAAATCATTAAGATGACGTTCCTCGCCCTCTTGAGCGCTTTTTAATTCAGAAATTTTAGCAGCAGTTTCAATTTCACACTGTTTAATCGAATCAGCAGCCTTAAGCTTTGCGGTTTTTTCGATATTTTCCGCCTCAAGCTGAGCCTTTTCAATTATGCTTTCCGCTTTCTCGCGGGCAGCAAGTTCGATTTCTTTTTCTTTAGCCTCAATATTTCTTAAAGATGTTTCATTAAGTTTTTCAGCATTGATAATAGCCGATTTCAAAAACTGCTCATCTTTTTGATACTCTTCAATTTTTTCAACACAAAGCTTTAATTTTTGAACAAGCTCCGCATTTTCTGAATAAAGCTTTTCATAATCTGACAAGACAGAAGCAAAAAAAGCATCAACCTGTTCACGCTTGTATCCGCCAAGCACGCTCAACTCAAACTGTTCATTTCTTATCTCTTCCGGTTTTAACATTCTTATTTCTCCCCTAAATATACTTTAAAATATCAAGTTTTACTCTGTTCTTTTTTGTGTATCCCTGTATACCGTCTATTTTGAATTTTCCAATTCTTCTGACAGAAATAATATCATCAGAGGCTATAATTCTGTCTTTTTTCTGACACTGAATGCTGTTTAAGTAAACAAGTCCGCTTGTAATAAGTTCTGATGATACAGAGCGAGATTTATTAACAAGTTCGCTGACAACACAATCAAGACGCATTGAAGACACTGTAACGCTGATTTTTTCAAATTCTCTTTCAAATTCGATCTGTTCGTCAATGATAACAGGTTCGATTCTCATAGACGAAACAGAAGTGAAATTCAAAAGCAAAAAATCAGCAATCTTTGCTTCCGCAAAAACATAACACATATCATTTTTGAAAATAATATCTCCAAGACACTCTCGCTTAATGCCAAGCGACATAAGCGATCCCAAAACATTTCTGTGATTAATCTGCTTGTTTTGCCTTATTGAAAATCCTATTACAGAAATAGGAAAAACATATTCTTCCGGCATTTCATCGGAGCCAAATCCTACAATACACCTTTCAGCATCTTCAAAGCCGCCAAATACAGAATATTTCACATCAGCAGAACGCAAAAAATCGTATACAACCGATAATTGTTCCACATTCAAAAACGAACTGAAAGCATATTTTCTGCCTTTTTTTACCGAATCAATTAAATCACTTAAATGCGAAACCAAAATTTTATCTTCGTTTACCATATCAGCATCAAAACAAAATCAAGTATAAAAAACGCAATAAGCGGTGAAAAATCAATTGGGACATCGCTAATAAAAGGTATATGACTCAAAATTGCCCGAATAGGATCAAGGACAGGATCAACAATTGCAGAAAGAATACGCATAAATTTGTTAAAAGGGTCTCTTATAAACCAACTCGACACGCAATAAACTAAAAGAACGATATTAAACGCTTCAATGATAGCGCCAACTATGGCAAAAAAGATATGCATAATTAAAATTCAAAATTGTCAGGATTGAAACCATCAAGTACATCACCAAGTATATCAACATTATACGGAGTGATGATATATGTTCTGTTTGCAACACGCTTAATATTTCCGCCCTGTGCATATGCAACACCGCTTAAAAAGTCAATAAGACGTCTTGAAAGCTCTTTGTTAAGATTTTCAATGTTTAGTAATACTGTTCTTTTTGACATAAGATTATCAGCTATTTCCTGCGCATCTTCAAACTCCTCGGGTTTTACGAGAATAACCTGAAGCTGAGCAGTGGTGTTGATGTTCATATAATTCTTATCTTTTTTAGCAGAAGGAGCAGGTTTAACGGGCTCGTCCTCTTTTTTGATATCAATCGGCTCGTAGCTCATTTCCTCGCCGTCTTCTTCTCCTGCAACACCTGCAAATTTTTTCAATTGGTCAATTAAACTCATGACTGTACCTCCGTATAATTTCTTTTTCCAAAAATTTTTGTACCGACACGAACCATAGTGGAACCGCAATCGATAGCTGTTTTATAATCATTAGACATACCCATTGATAAAACGTCCATAGATATATTATCTAACTTTTTACTATTAATGTCAACAAGCATTTTATGCATAGCGGTAAAATGAGGAGCATTCTCTCCATAAAAAGTTTCAGGAGCGGGAATACACATAAGACCACGAACATTTAAGTTTGTAAATTGTGAGATTTCTTTTAAGAAAGTTTCGACCTCACTTACAGAAATCCCACCCTTGCTCTCTTCACCGGATATATTTACCTGAACAAGAATATCCTGTATTTTGTCAATGCTATTTGCATATTTATCAATTGTTTTTGCAAGCTTTAGACTATCAACAGAATGAATAAGGCAAACCTTATCAATAATATATTTGACTTTGTTTGTCTGCAGTTTACCGATAAAATGAATATTTAAATTATCTTTTTTTAAATAATCAAATTTTTCCAAAAGCTCCTGAACTTTGTTTTCGCCAATATCTGTTATTCCGTAATCTATAGCACAGTTAATGGTTTCAACAGGAACAGTTTTTGTAACCGCGATAAGCTTTACACCTTTTGAGACGGTTTCTTGCATTAAGCTTTTAACAGTTTCTGATAATTCATTCATCACGATATCACCTTCCCGTCATATAAGCCGGAGCCCTTGATAACAACTTCATCATACGCCTGGACGCTTGACTTATCAATCGAATCATATTTGATTACGGCATATGTAGAACCCATATACAATATATCAACTTTACGATATCGGAGAATGCCGTTACTCTTGACAAAAACACCTTCCACACCGTCAATTTTTCTAATTGCGTTTTTATCGATGCGTAGTCCGTCATACGAATTAATAATAACTTCGATTTCACACATTCTTTGAGATAATATATCGCCCGTCACAACATTAGACTGCAAAACAATATAAATATCTTTACCTTCTTCTTTAAGTTCTACTACTGTACACTTGATTTTACTATCAGTAAGAGAAGGTATGCGAATATACAGTGTTGAACCGACAGAAACTTTTTCAAATTTATCGGCTGATGATTTAAAACAAATTCTCCAGTCGCTTCCTTTTACAACCTTTCCGATTGAATTACTTACAGTTGATGTCTTTTCACAAATAGACTTAATATTGTCATATACCGCTGAATCAAAGTTTTCTGTCATATCCATAGACAGTTCAGTTTCAAGACCATCAGCTTTGTAAGTAAAGTACCCCGATACAGGCGATGATAAATACTTTGTCACAGAAGAGCTCTGCTGTTTAAGAGAGTCCATCTGACGCTCAAGTTCGTCAACAGTTGTAGAATAATCGGTTATTTCACCGCCGGCAATTTTATGCTTTATAATACTGACAACATAGTCAGAAGCACTTTCAAAAGCCAAAGAAGGATTAGTGTTCGCTATATTGTCAGATATTTCAATTGCATCATTTCTGACATTAGAAATATAAGATGACGAATCGTTAACACCGCTTCCGGCAGAGGCGACCGATTCGTATTCATCAATCTTTAACTGCAGTTCTCTTATCTGTGATTGAATTTTAGCTGCACTCTCAGTAGAATAAACATTTGCAATAGTACCGTTTTTCGAAACCTTACCGCCGTTGGCAATGATAATGTCAAAATACTTGGAGTTTCCCGAATAAATAACCTGCTCATCTCTCAAAAAATAGCCAATAGTATCTTCAGTTTCTTCGCAGGATATTTCAACAGCAAATTCAGTTGCAGCCGCTTTGTAAATCTGAATATAAAACTGATATACAACTATTACAACTAAAAAAACAGAAAAAACAGTTAATAAAAATTTGATAAAATTAAATTTCAAAATATTTACCTCAATTTTTTTCTAATATAATTTGACGAATCAAGATATATCCTTGAAATGCCATCATAACTGTCCGGATAAAGCCAGAAAATCTCCTTATTTCTTCTGAACCAGGTCAGTTGACGTTTGGCATAATTTCTTGTTTTCTTTTTAATATTTTCTACAGCCTGCTCCAAAGACTGTTGATTATTAAGATAATCGAAAATATCACTATACCCAATTGCAGCGCGTGCAGTTGACGATAAGTTCAAATCTAACAAACCTTTCGCCTCATCAACAAATCCGCTTTTAATCATAATGTCAACCCTTTTGTTGATGCGATCATACAAAGCATCTCTATCAAGATAGTTTATCCCTAAAAAAATCGGTTGATATTTTCTGCTACGCTTACTTTCAATATGAAGTTCAGTAAGAGTTTTGCCTGTCACTTTATAAACCTCAAGCGCTCTTATCAAGCGCTTAATATCGTTACAATGCAATCTGTCGGCACTGTCAGGGTCAATCTTATCAAGCATATCCAAAAGAGCCTGCCCACCATATTTTTGCGCAATATCTGTAAGTTCGGCTCTGTATTTTTCGTCATTATCAAACTCAAAAAAATTAGTGTTATTTATAAGGTTATCAATATAAAGCCCGGTACCGCCGACCAAAAAAACATTTTTTCCACGTGATAAAATATTGTCAATACAAGCAGATGCCTCGTTCACATAACGAGAAACGTTGTACTCCTCTGTCACGGAAACAACATCCATCATATGATGCGGCACACCGCATCGTTCACCTTCATCGGGCTTTGCAGTACCAATAGTCATTTCTTTATATATCTGCATCGAATCAGCAGATACGACCTCTGCATCAAAAAAATTTGCAAGATTAATTGAAAGTGAGGTTTTGCCAGAAGCGGTAGGTCCGCAAATTACAATAATTTTGTTCATCGCCTCACCCTACAGCTTGCGCTTAAAGTCTTTTTCAAGATCAGACCTTCTGTACTCGCAGATAATAGGTCTACCATGAGGACAATAATTGATATTTCCTTCAATAATCAAAAGCTTGATAAAGCGTTCAAGTTCCATATCAGAACTGTCAAATCCCGCCTTTATAGCAGCCTTACACGCAAGCATCTTCATCGTACGGTTGTCAGTTTCACCAATATCAACGTCACCTGTTTCAGATATAATCTGAATAAGTTCCGTAAATGACGAAACAGCATCGCCAAGAGAGATTGCAAACGGAACAGTTCTTATCAAAACATCGTCGTCACCAAATTCAGTAAACGTATATCCATAGCCCTCGATAAGATCTTTATACCGATGCGCTACATCAGCTTCTTCAGGGGAAAGTGACACAGGAATCGGTTGGATAAGTGACTGACGGTATTTTTCGCCGTTTTTATATTCTTCATAAATCTTATTGAAAACAATTCGTTCATGAGCTGCATGCTTATCAACAAAATAGTAGTACGAACCGCTTTCAATAATTATATAAGTCTTAAATAACTCACCAACATATTTATACTGAACATCGGTCGAGAAAAAATATGAATCATCATATTTATCAGGAGAGTAAATTTCAGAAAGCTCACTTATATCAAGCTTCGTCTGTCGTGAAAGATATCCGCTTTCAGCAAGCTTGGAAGCCATACGCGGTGAATAATCGATATATTCTGTTTTGGGTGGTGCGGATACGTAATAATCGTCTGATGAAGAACTATCAGGAGAGACATCCGTTTCACTTGCTTTATTCAAATCTTCTACCGACAAATACTTATACGGTTCCTGAATACCGTATTCTTTTTTATCTTCATTTGATATTTTACTGAAAAATTCTGTCAGAATACCGTTATAGTCGACTTCTTTTTCTGTTTTTTGCTGAGCACGATTGCTAAGTATACTTTCTTTTTCAAGTGCTTCTTTTACAGCCTTATAAATCATTTCAAAAACAAATGATTCATCAGAAAACTTGATTTCCATTTTTGTAGGATGTACGTTAACATCGATATATTCGGGAGCAATATCAATAAACAAAGCAAAAACTGCATGCTTACCGTTCATAAGAAGATTATGATACGCCTTGTCTACTGCGGCAGTAACAGTTTTACTTTTTACATATCTGCTGTTTACAAACAAAAACTGATAATTTCTGTTAGAACGGCTGCAACGAGGTCTTCCGACAAATCCGGTGATTTTGATTCGTGCATTACATCGGTAAGTTTCGAGAAGATTATCTGCAATATCTTTTCCAAAAACCGAATATATTACATCAATATCATCAGAATTACCGTCTGTAGAAAAAACAATTTTATTGTCAACTATAAGCTTTACGGCAATATCAGATCTGCTTATAGCAAGCTTTTGAACCAACGAAACAATATTAGCAGATTCTGTAGAATCTTTTTTTAGAAAATTATAACGTGCCGGGGTATTGTAAAACAAATCAGTAACAATAACAGTTGTTCCTTTAGCAAGTCCAACCTCTTCATGAATTATCTCATCTCCACCTTCTATAACAACACGGCTACCATATGTATCATCGACAGTCGCGGACAAAAGTTCCACTTTTGAAACAGCGGAAATAGCAGCAAGTGCTTCACCTCTGAATCCCATTGTACCAATTCTGAACAAGTCATCCTGTGTACTTATTTTACTTGTGGCGTGACGAAGGAAAGCACGTCTTGCATTGCTCATTGTCATACCAATACCGTTATCTGTAACACGAATATAGGTTTTTCCGCCCTTTTTAATTTCAACGGTAACCTCGGTTGATGCAGCATCAAAAGCGTTTTCCACAAGCTCTTTTACAACGCTTGCAGGACGTTCAACAACCTCACCTGCTGCAATCATATTTGCTAAATTTTTATCAAGTAATTTTACTTCAGAACCTAACATCTGTTTCTCCGTTATTGTTTAGCTTTATTTGATAGTTCATATAGAATTGACATAGCCTCTATCGGTGTAATGGTGCTGACATCTATCGATTTAAGCTTGTCTATAATCTCAGCATTCCCAAAGTCAGCAATTGACAGTTGATTGGAATTGTCGCTTTCAATACGAGTTACAATCTTGATTCTGCCGTCAGATTCAAGCTCCTTTAATATTTCCTTCGCACGCTTAACAATCCAGTTATCAACCCCCGCAAGAGCTGCAACCTCAATACCGAAGCTGTCATCTGTACCACCGGGAACAATCTTTTTCAAAAATACTATATCGTCACCGCGTTTTTTTACAGATACATTAAAGTTGACAACTCCATCGGTTGTATTTTCCAGTTCACACAATTCATGATAGTGTGTTGCAAAAAGTGTCTTTGCTCCGAGTTTTTTCTTATTTGCAACATATTCCACAACTGCTTTTGCAATACTCATGCCGTCATAGGTCGATGTACCACGACCGATTTCGTCAAAGACAA
The DNA here is from genome assembly GCA_045546815.1 of Eubacteriales bacterium. Classification (GTDB taxonomy): domain Bacteria; phylum Bacillota; class Clostridia; order Oscillospirales; family QAKW01; genus RGIG9041. The sequence continues at coordinate 6,348 of JAZQDN010000115.1, read as the reverse complement.
GAAAGCTTTTGGAAGTAGCATTATTAATAATATTTGCAACCTCAAGCATTTCAAGCATAAAGGTTGACTGACCTGAAGCCAGATCGTCAGATGCACCGACACGAGTAAAGATTTTGTCAACAACGCCAATATGAGCACTTTTAGCAGGGACAAACGAACCGATCTGCGCCATAAGAATAATCATTGCATTCTGACGCATATAAGTTGATTTACCCGACATATTGGGGCCCGTCAAAATCATCATACGATTACTTTGGCAATCAAGATGCATATCATTTGGCACAAAAAGCGAATCTTTTAAAACACTTTCTACAACAGGGTGCCTTCCTTCGATGATTCTGATTTCATCACCTGTATCAATAGCAGGTCTGACATAATTATTTTGCTTTGCAACGACAGCGAGAGAAATGATAACATCAAGCATAGCAAGCGCTTCACTAGTCTGTTTGATTGCTGTGAACTGTGATTTAACCATATCTCTTATTCCGCAAAACAGTTCATACTCACGCGCCTGCACTCTTTCAGACGCATAAAGTATTTTTGTTTCCATATCTTTCAGTTCTTCTGTAATGAATCGCTCACAGTTGGCAAGAGTTTGTTTTCTTATGTAGTTTTCAGGTATAAGGTCATAATACATTCTTGTGACCTCAATATAATACCCAAAAACACGATTATATCCGATTTTAAGATTCTTTATACCTGTACGCTCTTTTTCAGACTGTTCAAGTTCTATTACAAGACTCTTTGCATCTTTCATCAAATGACGGTTTTCGTCAACGTCGGTATCAAAGCCATCATTAATTATTCCACCCTCTTTTACTGTAAACGGCGGATTCTCTTTTATAGCAGCAGTAATTAAGCCGCAAAGATCATTCTGCGCAGTAATCTTATTGTTGAGATCTGAAAGCAACTTTGAATTAAATGTTGACAAAATACTTTTGATTTCCGGCAAAACAGCAAAAGCATTTCTAAATGCAATAAGATCTTTTGCATTTCCCGAGCCAAGCATCAAACGCGTCATCAAGCGTTCAAGATCGTGAATATTTTTCAACAAGTCAATCAGCTTATCCCGCAAAAGTGAATTGCCTTTAATCTGTTCAACGGCAGTAAGTCTTTTTTCAATATCAGCCACCTTTAAAAGTGGTCGCTCCAGCAGGGTGCGCAGTTTTCTGCTGCCCATAGACGTTCTTGTTTTGTCAAGAACAGAAATTAGAGAACCCTGCTTGGTGCCGTGACGCATGCTCTCGGTTATTTCAAGATTTCTTCTTGTACTAATATCAAGCTCCATAAACTGATTTTTGGAGTATACTTCAAGTTTATTAAGAAAAGAAATATCACATCTTTGAGTTTGCTGTGCATAATCAAGAATTGCATTCAATGCACACAGAGCTGTTTCACTTTCGATATTAAGGTCAGTAAGCGAAGTGACACTAAAATGTGACAATACTTTTTTTGCAATATCGGCAATAGAATAATCAAATTCAGTCGATGAAACGAGCGCGTTTATACGCTCTTTACAGTAAAAAGAAAAATCCTTTAATTGCACAATCTTAGAGGAACAAAGAATTTCTTTGGGAGTAAAGCGGCTGAGTTCGTTAATAATATCCTGCTCAACAAAATTTTCGACAGTTGTCAGAAATATTTCACCTGTTGACACATCGGCAAAACAAAGTGAAGCACAATTATCGGAAGCGACAATTGAGCACAAGAAATTGTTCTTTGACGAATCAAGCATATTGCTGTCAGTTACTGTGCCGGGAGTGATAATCTTTACAACATCCCGTTTTACAATCCCCTTCGCAGCCTTTGGATCTTCAACCTGTTCGCAGATACACACCTTATGACCGTTTGCAACAAGACGTGCAATATAGCTGTCGCATGAATGATACGGCATACCGCACATCGGTGCTCGCTCGGCCTGACCGCAATCTTTACCTGTAAGCGTCATATCAAGCTCTGCCGATACCATTACCGCATCATCATAGAACATCTCATAAAAGTCGCCGACTCTATATAACAAAATGTGATCAGGATATTGATTTTTAATTTCAAAATACTGCTCCATCATCGGAGAAATTTTTGCCATTTTTAATCTTCCTCTTTAAATTAGTTGCCGCAACCACCGCAGGTTGAGCACGAACCGGTACAGACACCGGTAGGATTACCTGAAATATATAAATTAATAATGCTGTTAATATTACTGATTATAGCATCCACACGCTGGCTTTTTTGCTGAAAATCAGCCATAAGCTCAGTTTCCATTATTTTGTTATAAACCTCTTCAAGTTGTTTTTCGTGATCAGCTATCCTTTCTTCATCAGGATGCTCCTGCTTTGCGAGCATAGACATTGACATTTTATGAAGATTGAACTGACCCATAAGCTCCTGGATCTGTCTGTCTTGCTCATATGCTGTTTTAGCAGCAATATATTCTTTAACTATTTCGCTGTCTTTCAAAAGAACACCGAGTTCCTTTGCTTTTTCAATTATTTCTGCTTCTGCAATTTGTGACATTTTTTTGCTCCTTTATATTAACTTTCCAATTAATGACCAAGTTTTACTTTCGACAATCTCGACATTTGCAAAGTTGCCGATAAGATCATCTCCACCTTTAAAATCCACCGTTTTTCCGCCTTCAGTTCTGCCGGTAAGAACAGTTTTATCAGTTTTACTGTAGCCTTCGACAAATACCTTCATCGTTTTACCGAAGAGCAGATCGTTTTTCTTCTTCGAAATCGGATGAAGCTCGTTTAACAAAATATTAAATCTTCTCGATTTTTCTTCATCGGGAATTTGTTCCGCCATTGTCGCTGCAGGAGTACCACTACGACGTGAATATATAAAAGTAAAAAGATTGTCAAATTCAACCCTTTTTAAAAGTTCCACAGTATCAAGAAATTCGTCAAATGTTTCTCCCGGAAAACCAACTATAACATCACTAGTCAAAGTGATATCGGGCATAACCTTTTTGGCATAGTCAATGAGATTTATATACTTTTCCGAAGTATATCTGCGATTCATAACATCAAGCACACGATCATTTCCTGCCTGGAATGGAAGGTGAAGCTGATTACATACTTTTTCACAGGCAGCCATCGTATCAAGCAGTTTAATGCTGCAGTCCTTTGGATGACTTGTCATAAATCTTATCCAAAAATCACCTTCAATTTTATTGAGTTCCGTAAGAAGGTCAGCAAAGTCAAAATCACCTTCAAGGTCATTGCCGTATGAATTGACATTTTGGCCTAACAGCGTTATATCTTTAAACCCCGACTCAACAAGTTCCTTTACCTCGTTAATAATGTTTTGAGGTTGACGACTTCGTTCTCTGCCTCGAAGATAAGGTACTATACAATATGTGCAAAAATTGTTGCAACCATACATTACAGTAACCCATGCCTTACCATTTTCAGAACGCTTTATCGGTAAGTTTTCAAATATAGTCTTATTCTCGGTTCTGTCAAAAGTCTTTTTACCCTCTGACAAAGAATTAAAAAGCATTTCAGGGAATTTATAAATAAGCGACGGACCAAAAACAATATTAACATGATTATATTTCTGCTTGATTTGCTGCTGAACCGATTGTTGCTGCATCATACAACCGCAGACAGCAATCCGCATATTAGGTTTTTTTCTTTTAATAGGTTTGAGAGCACCGATATTTCCATAAACCTTAAGCTCGGCATGTTCACGCACAGCACAGGTGTTAAAAACAACCACATCGGATTCTGCAGGAGTATCGCACAAAACATATCCCATCTGCTCAAGCATACCGCTGATTATTTCGCTGTCGCTGACATTTTGCTGGCAACCATATGTTACAACACACGCTGTTTGCACAGTCTTGCTGTTATCATTAATTTGTTTTATGAGTTCAATGTAATTATTATAATTAAGTTCGCCCAATGCATATTACCTCAATATAAATAATACTTATTATATCACTAATATAATATAAAGTAAATAGAAAATAAAAAAAGCAAGGATAAAAATCCTTGCTTTCTTAAGTAAAATTATTCAGCAACTTCTTCTGTTGCTTCAGCAGATTCTTCAACCTCTGCAGTCTCGATAAGAGCTCTTATTGAAAGACCGATCTTTCTTGTTTCAACATTAATATCAACAATCTTTGTTTCAACCTCATCACCTACAGATACAACATCAGCAGGTTTATTGATTCTCTTATCTGAAAGCTGTGAAATATGAATAAGACCATCAACACCGTCTGTTATTTTTGCAAAAGCACCAAAAGGCATAAGGCTTACAATTGTAACCTTAACTACATCACCGACATTGTTGTTATTTGTAAAAAGAACAAAGGGATCAGCATCAGGATCTTTATAACCGAGAGAGATCTTTTTAGTTTCAGCATCAATAGCTTTAACATATACAGAAATTGTATCGCCAACGTTTACAACTTCACTGGGATGACCGATTTTTTTCCACGAGAGCTCTGTGATATGAAGAAGACCGTCAACATAGCCAAGATCAACAAAAGCACCAAAAGTTGTAAGTGATTTAACAACACCATCAAATCTGTCGCCAACTGCAACGTTTTCCCAAAACTCTTTACGTGCAGCCTTTCTCTTCTCATTTTCAATTGCTTTCATCGAACCGATGATTTTCTTTCTGTTACGAACCTGAGAAAACTCAATAACATTAAATTGAACAGTTTCGCCTTTAAGAGTGTTAAGATCAAATGACTGGGGCTTACCGGTAAGTGATTTAGGAATAAAAATTCTTACGTTATCAACGAATACCGAAACTCCGCCATCGCTAACTTCTTTAACGCTTCCTTCAAGAACACTTTTTTCTTCAAATGCTTTTTCTATCGTTTCATAACCGCGAAGAGCATCAATTCTCTTCTTTGAAAGAGCAATTGTACCCTCAATGTCGTTTACACGAAGAGCCACGCAATCAATTTCATCGCCTATATTAACAGCTGTCATAAGGTCAATTGTGGGATCAGCTGAAAAGTTGTCTTTAGTAATAAATCCGGACTGCTTTGTTCCGAGGTCGACCTTGACTTCAGCAGGGTTAACACCAACTACGATGCCCTTAACTCTATCTCCTGTAGTAATTACTTTTTTTAAGGAATTCTCAAGCATTTCCTCGAAGGTCATTTCCTCATTAACCGTTGTGTTGTTTGTCAGTTCAGACATAATTTGTTTTACCTCCTCAATTATACGGTCCGGGGTAGAAGCACCGGCCGTAATACCAATATTTTTGAAATTATATAAAAGTTTAATTGGTATCTCATCAGCATTTTCTACGAAAAAAGTATTTTCACAGAATGTTTTTGCAACATTATACAGTTTAGTTGTATTTGAACTGTGTTTTCCTCCGACAACAATCATAGCATCAGATTTACTTGCAAGCTGCTGTGTTTGTTGTTGTCTTAATTCAGTTGCATTACATATTGTATCATATACTTTTGAATTTTCAAATATTTTTTTTATAAATTTATTGCATTTATAATATTCTGTCAATTTAAACGTCGTTTGCCAGGCAAAAGTAGTCGATTTAACCAATATACCGGGCTCATTTTCGACGATTTTTACAAGTTCATCATAGTTTTCGAAAATGCGCACATCTTTTGCATAACTGACGATGCCGCGAACCTCGGGATGATTTTTATCGCCCGCAACCAAAACGGTGTCACCGAGCTCACTCTGCTTTTTTACGATATTATGGATTTTGGAAACAAACGGACAAGTTGCATCAATAACATTAACATGCTTTTCTTTCAGCAGCTCACTTTCCTGCTTTGTTATTCCATGGGCGCGAACAACAACGGTACACCCGTCAGGTAAATCATCTGCCCTTTGAGCAATTTTAACTCCAAGTGTTTTGATTTCTGATATTATATCCGGATTATGAATTATTTCACCGAGAGTATATAGGTTTGTATTATTAGTTTCAATTTGTTCATACAGCAGTTTTATTGCTCTTGAAACACCAAAGCAAAAGCCTGCGTTTTTTATTATCTCTACTGACATTATTCACCTAAAGAATAGATTTTTTCAACAAGCGCTTCAGACGCTTTCTTATACTGGTCGCCCTTACCGTCAGTAACACCGAGTTGATCAACCGTTACCTTTTCACCAACAAAAATATCCGTTGTTACAAAAAGCTTGAAATATTTTTTTCTCGGACGGATTTTAACATAAAAAATAGGAGCTTTTGTCTTATGAGCAATCATTATCGCACCCGGCATAGGATTAGATACCCTACCCTTTATAACACGAGTTCCTTCGGGGAAAATTGCAAGAATTTTGTTATCTTTAATAACCCTGAAGCAGTTTTTTATCGCTGATAAATCAGGCTTTTCCGTATCAATGCCAAATGATC
>JAZQDN010000114.1:0-2261 GCA_045546815.1 Eubacteriales bacterium | reverse complement strand
GCCTCGGCAATCATCTGCGGTTGCAGTGTGTATGTACCGTCATTTGTGCTGACTGTTTTAGAAGCTTCTACAGGTGTAAAGCTTGTTATAAGGTTTGTCGCGGTGGTAGCACCGACTGCAACGGGATATTTGTAATAATAGAACCCGTCAGTACCCGCAACCCAGTTTGTTGTATCAAACTGAATCGTATAGTCAGAAGCCTTGGGCGGCATTCCGAATACTGCAGCACCGTTTGTCGAGGTTGTACCATCTTTGACATAGTTTACTGTTACTGCGGCACGGATATACGCGCTGTATGTACCTGTATTTTGAACGGCGTATGTGTCAGAAACCTCACACGAGATTTTAACAGGTTCAAACACGTTCTTTATCGACTGTGTGCGCATTGTCAAAAATGCAACCGTGGTTCCCACTGTCGCGAGTAAAACAATTACGGTAGTGAGCGCAACAATAAAAACGTTGCGCTTTCTACCCCATATATTCAGTTTTGAAGTTTTATTCTTTTGCATTTAGTTACCTGCCAATAATCTGTAAAGTTTTGTTGAAAGACCGCTCAACCAGTTTGAAATGCCCTTGTTGTTACTGTAACTATAGGTTACGGTATCAACATCTGTTTCAGCACCGTCTTTTTTGGTGTTTACAACCGACTGAACTTCGCCGGTGTCGGTGTATCTCCAGGTCCATTTATCACCCTGATGAGCCTTTTCAATATTGTTTTCGTAAACTGTGTAGGTGCCTGCGGGGATATGCTCGATTGTAACAGAGCCGTTACCGTCTGCACCGCTGAATACGAACACCTGCATATTAATTTGTTCGCCGCCGTGATCTGCTTTGCCCTCAACCGTGAACACAAAGGTCTGATTTGCGTCAGCACCCGTGGTTTTGATTGTGAGAGAAGCTACGTCAAGCTCAAACTTTGCGTATAAATTAAGGATTGAATAATAACCGTTTGTCAACTGCGGAACATAGGTTTCTTCAGTTGAAATCGGGTCACCCGTGCAATTTATATCGGTGTACCAGCCCATAAACACATAATTGAGATCAGGAGCAGCTGTAGCACCCTGTGCAGCTGTTGTTGTGCTGCCAACAGTAATTGCTTCTGTCGTCTGAAGTGCACCGTCTACCTTACCGCCGCCGATAGCCTGATATGTTATGGTTGTCGACCAGTTTGCAACAAAATGTACGTTACCATACTTGCTCTTTGTATTAAACTCTGTGCCCGCAGGGTAAAGACTGCTGTAAGTCGCAGCAAGGTCAGCGGGAATGCTCCAGTTTGCGTTGCAATTCTGTGTATCACTGATGCCCTGATGCAGTGCCCAACCCTTAAAGGTATAACCGTCAAGTACCGGTGTAGGCAATTTAATAATATTGTTATTAGCTGTCTGGTAGTTATAGCTTGTTGTATAACCGACGCCCGTATAGGTTTCGGTCTCGGTGTTTGTCTTATAGTAAGTGATGGTGTTTGCATCGTTTGCCCACACGCCGTAGATTGTCATCTTGGGTGAAGCATCTGTTCCCGTGTTATTGATTACAGTGATTTCAGTACCCTGTGCTACGCATTCGCTGTCATCTCTTACAAAATCAGCAGCACCGGGATACTGCCAGCCTATAAAGGTGTGGCCCGTATAATTCGGGAAGATATCAACACCTTCGGGAAGGACGATTTCTGTACCAATCGGTACGTCAAAGCCCTTAACGACCTGTTCGCTTTCGCGGTCCTTAAAGTAAACCGAAACAACCTTTGTAGTATCTGTTTTATTAAGTGTACCGCCTGCTACAACAACACCCGTTGATGTAGCGTTCTTGTTTTCAAACGTATTGCTGTTTGTATAGTTTACGGTACCGCCTGTCATATAGAGTGCATCACCGTATGTTTCTTTGTTTGCGCTGTTGCCTGTAACCGTACCGTTTGTGATGGTTACGTTACCGCCCGAAACATACATACCGCCGCCCTTGTTGGCTGATGTATTGCTTGTAATCTTACCGTTTACAACAGAAACACTACCGTTTTCAATATACATACCGCCACCGTTAGTTGAAGCGGTATTTGCTGTCATCTCGCCGCAGTAGAAGGTGGTCGTACCCGCTACCGAATACAGCGCACCGCCGTTTACAGCGCTGTTGTTTGCAACAATCGGATGTCCGCACGCACTTGCCGTAGGCTCTAAAGTGTTATGAGTTGCATCCGATGAACCGTCACACTCTTGCTTACCGATGTAAATATTACCCTGATTTACGTAAATTGCACCGCCGTTGCCTGT
>JAZQDN010000113.1:0-3870 GCA_045546815.1 Eubacteriales bacterium | reverse complement strand
TATTTCAATTGCCGCATTTTCAATATATTTCATAAAACTGTCATATATATTTTTATCTCTGCTAAACTGATTAAGTGAAAGCATATGCCCACTTGAGTATATTTTATAATATGCATCAGTATTTTTTTCACAATAAAACTCATCTAATCTCTTTAGTATAATACGCGCTTTAATTAAACCTTTAGGGTCTTTTATATCATGACATGCCCTTGCCATAAGACGAGCGAAAAAATATACAGTAAATTCATCTTTCCTCAAATCAAATATATCATCATATATAGATTTAAAGTCAGATTCTCTATTACAATAGTTTTCAAAAATAAAATCCCTGATTTTTTCTTTTAATTCGATTTCTCTTTTAAAATATGTATCATTGATTACATCCTCAAATTCTTTTATGTCATATTTATATTCTGTTGTTTCAAGCAAACAATCATTGATTGCTGTTTTTAAATTATTTAACCGATAAAACGGGTCAAAATTATCCGCATATGTACCATCAAATTGATGCTCCGCAACATATCTGTCAACTGCAGAAACATCCGGATATATGTTATATTTATCAATAAGCCTACTTATTTTTCTCTTCAAGGCTTCTTTATCCAACATGCTGTTATTTACTGCTGTGTTTGTTTCGGTTAAATCTGCTCCACAGTGGGAACAAAATTTCGAGTCTTCAGAAATAGCCTGACCACATTTTTTGCAAAACATCCTATATCTCCTTAATTGTAGAAAAAAATTAGTACAAAATTATTATACATACGGATATTTAGTATGTCAATAGATTGTAGGAAAAATATAGTATGATAATTATGCAAAGGAGAGATCTGGATAATGAATAGGATAAGAGAATTAAGAGAAAATTTAGAGCTCAGACAGATTGATGTTGCCAACGCTACAGGCATTGATCAAAAAACATTGTCAAATTATGAAACCGGAAAAACTAATCCTGACAGTTATTCGTTAATAAAACTCGCAGATTTTTTTAACGTTAGCATTGACTATCTTGTTGGAAGGATTGACAGTAAAATTTCATCAAATAAAGATATTTGTCAAAAGATAGATTTTATAAAAAAAGAATTGGATGATATTAAAAAGATTTTATAATTTAAAAAAGAGTAACTGTTTTACAGTTACTCTTTATTTATGTTTTCCTTTTTGGCGGAGTAAATTTAAAACAGTGTCAACGTTATTACAGGTAATAAGCGTAGCACCGCGCTCGATCGCCATATCGACCGTTCTTTCGTCCTTTACACACGCGCCCGCCCACGCTTCAACACCGAGGCTTTGCATTTTTTCAAAGTCGGATTTGTCTGCCATATTTACATCACTGTAAAAGGTCTGAAACATACACGCACAGTATGCATATTCATACGGGTTGCGGGTAAGCTTTCCCAAATATCTTGCAGGGAAATATACGTGCTGTTTATACTTATTGGCGTATTTATCGTTAATGTACTCATGCAACTCACCACTGAAGGTGTTGAGCACAACGCGGTCGGCAAAGCCGTAGTCATCGACGATTTTTAGAACCCTGTCACAAACGCTAAATGCAAGTGTCTCCCCCACATCGCTCGGATACTCTTTAAGCTCGATATCAAGCGTAATTGTGGGATGGTCCTTTACAAGCTCCATAAGCTCAGTAAAGGTAGGTATCTTCTCGCCTTTTCCTGCATCAAGCTGTTTTAGTTCGGCAAGTGTAAAGTCGCGCACCTTGCCGGTGCTGTTGGTAGTTCTATTAACCTTTCCATCGTGAATAAGCACAAGCTCGCCGTCTTTTGTCACACGAACGTCGGTTTCGATCTGATCTACGCCGACATCAAGTGCCGCTTTAAAAGCAGACATCGTGTTTTCGGGATAATCACTTGAAAAGCCACGGTGAGCGGCGACCCAGATATTATCCTTGCTCTGTGTCCAATAATTCATCAGTTAATTCCCTCGCAAATGTTGGTTGTAATCTGGTCAACCCCCATAGCAGCAAGTCTTTCTGCATCTTCCTTACCGTCAACGGTCCATACGTTTACCACAAGATTGTTTTTGTGCATATAGTCAATTATTTCTTGTGTAACCCCCTTGTAATTGATATCAAGGCTGAAATTGTTCTTTACAAGTTCGGGAAGAGTATCAAGCGAGATTTCACTGCACAAAAACTGCATTGTTGCCTCGGGATACACTGCCTTAAGGTCAGTAAGATTTTTCCAATCAAACGCGATAAATATGATGCTTTCTAAATAGTCCTCAGCTTTGATTGCTTCAACAAGTCTTTTAAGGTTTTCTTGACCGAAGTAGCCCTTGAGCTCAAGAACACATATTTTTTCGTATGTTTTACAGATACGTACATACTCGGTGATTGTTGAAACGTGAAGATCGTATCTATCCTTGGTTTCATTGTTTTTTTCATACAGGGTTATAGAACGAAGCTGTGCAAGGGTAGAGTCCTCAATAACAAGTGAGCTGCCCGACACACGAGTCATTGAGCTGTCGTGCGCAATAATGAACTGTCCGTCCTTTGACACGTGAACATCGGTTTCGATACCAAAATAGCTACGGTTACCTGCGGCAATAAATGCAGCGTTAGTGTTTTCGCGCTCAATTCCGCTGAGGCCTCTGTGAGCCACTACCTTAGTAGATTTATTATCAAATTTTGTTGTATTCATAAATTATCACCTCATTTTTATTGTAGCACCATACACAAAAACAGTCAATAAAAAAAGCCGTGTTAATCACGGCTTTTTAGTATGTAGCTTAGTTAAAGGGGTTTGCTGCTTCGTCACAGATAACTGTTACGTTCTGATGGAACTGAAGGATTGAACCGGGAACCTCGGGGGTTACAGGTCCAAAGAGGCACTTTTTAAGAATTTCTTTCTTGTCTGCGCCTGTTACAACCATAACAATCTTTTTAGCAGCCATAATTGTACCGATACCCATTGAAAATGCGTACTTCGGAACATCGTCAGCTGAAGCAAAGAAACGCTTGTTAGCGTCGATTGTCATATCTGTGAGTTTTTCTTTATGTGTCATAATCGGGAAATGGTCGCCGGGCTCGTTAAAGCCGATGTGACCGTCGTGACCGATACCGAGAAGCTGAACGTCAACGCCGCCCCACTCTTCGATTTTTTCTTCATAAGCTTTGCACATTGCATCGCCGTCCTCTGCAAGACCGTCGGGAACGATTGTGTTCTCAGGCTTGATGCCGATATGGTCAAAGAGGTTATCCTGCATAAATTTGCGGTAGCTCTGATCGTGTGTGGGCTCGAGACCTACGTACTCGTCAAGGTTTGCTGAACGAACGCGTGAGAAGTCGATTTTGCCTGCTTTTTCAAGAGCGATAAGCTCACGGTAAAGCGGCAGGGGTGTTGAACCTGTAGCAAGACCGATTACGCAAGCGGGTTTCTGTGCGATTGCTGCCTGGAACTCGTTTGCTGCAAGCTTACCTGCATCATCTGCAGTTTTTGCAACTAAAATTCTGGGATGAATCATCTTTATTTCCTCCATTTTAAAAGATAAGGGTTTCATCAATTTTCGGAATATAAAGGCTACAGTCGGTTTTGGTAACAGTCTTGACCGCATCCCAAAGACCGAGAGAGTCGTTTTGCGGGAGCGGAAGGTGCAAAAGCACAACATATTTTGCGCCGACCGACTTTGTTTTTTGCCAGGCGGACGGCGTCAAAGCATAGGCATAAGGCACAACAAGAACGTAAGGCTGCGGACAATCACGCATAGCTTCAAGGCATACAGGAGATGCATCACCCATAAACCAGACACATTTGTCACCGCACACAGCAAAGCTTGAATGCACAATATCTGTTTTACCTATGTGACGTGTAGGCACCGACATTAAACGTACATTATTATATTCTATAAATTGAC
>JAZQDN010000112.1:0-9370 GCA_045546815.1 Eubacteriales bacterium | reverse complement strand
TATGATATACTTATGATGTATAACTATGAAAGGATAAGTATTTTGAAAAAGTTTATAGACAGAATACGTGACCTTGTTTACAGAAAGCGTCTGTTAAAATGGTTTACGGTTAATATAAAATACGCATTTCGGCTTACAGTCCGCTTTTTTAAAAGCGAAAAATTCAGGCACGCCGTCACCTGCACGCCCGCAATCATCTGCTACGTATCTGCGTTTATGCTGACAGCACTTGCGGTGGGCTCGGTGATTTTTGCAAAATTTGCCTGTCCGTATTTTGACAGTGACGAAAAGATCTTAAGGCGGCTTTCGCTCACCGAGTACAACACGGCATCTCCCCTGCTGTCAACGCTTGATATGCTCGGCTCATCAAACAGAATACAGGTAACGCTTAAAACCGATGATGAAAACCGTTTCGGCACCCGCGGCACAGGACTTGACCGCGGTAACATAAATCTTCAGCTCACCTTTTCAAACGGTGACACCACCGAGTACAGCTTAAACAACGCAAACTACGACAATTTTGAAGCGGGAATGACTGATACGTTTACCGTCATTTTGCCGTATGACAAAACCCCGTTTGATATAACCGAGTACCGCATTGTCGCAGTACCCGATATAAATAATAAGTTTGACAACTGGCACTGCCGCTGGGCGCGCGTTTACTTTTTACTCGGCAGCGAGCCCGTTATGCTTGCAAAAGAGAGCTGGGATACCGTTGCGGTGTTCGGCGATGGCGACAGCGCGATAAAGCAGTCGGCACTTGATATTGTAAGCGAAAATACCACGCGGTATACACGCGCATCGACGCTTTACAATTACTTTTTAAAATTAAAGCAGGCACAGATTACAGATGCAGACCTCATAACGCTTAAAACCGACACGCTGACAGCCATAGGACTTAATGCGGGCACTGTTTTGAATGTCAACATCGAAACGGTAAACATTGAGGTACAGAATAACATTCTGACCTATGACACAAAGGGTGTTGAAATTCCGGACAACGACTCGCTCGACTACGACGGTATGCTGTATCTTGACATAACCTTCTACACCCGACTTAAAGACGGCAATTATACAAAGCGTTATCCGCTCGACACGCTGGGTACTGATGACTTTGAGCTCGGTTCAACGTCGGCTTTCCGTCTTGAGATGCCTGACGGTATGACGGTATTTGATATCAGCAACATAAAGCTTATTGCCGACAATCCTTACGATTCGTGGTCACCGCGATTTATAAGATTTTATGTTGACACCGACTACAACGAGCGCCTTGAGATTGCACGAATTTCGGACACTATGCTGACCTCCACCTACTCAACGCCCGTCTTTTACAAAAATCTTATAGACGGCGGCATCGACATTGACCTCACCTCATCATTTTGTATTTCGGATGCGCAAAAAAAGGCACTTGCCGACAAAAACGGCTTTGCCTTCGGCAAGCGCATAGATAATATGTACTACACGCTCCAGAGCTTTTTTGAGCGTCAGGACACATTTTTTGCAACAATGGTGGAAATTTATCAAAAGAGCATCGGCATTAACGATACAGAAACCGTACCTGTAACAAAGCCGACTGTCCCGCAGACACCGACTGTTCCCGAACAGCCAGACGTGCCTGAAGACGAACAACCTGTCGAAAACGAGCAGCCGCTTCCCGAGCAAAACGAACAACCGGGTGAGCAGCAGCCGCCTCAGACCGAAGTGACACCGACACCCGATCCGCTTCCCGCACCTGAGGTAACACCGATTCCGACACCAACTCCGACACCTGACGTAACACCTGTTCCCGACCCGATACCTACACCCGAGCCCACACCTGAGCCCGATCCGCCTGCCGAAGAGGGAAACGACGAGCAGGTGCCTGACGGAGTGCCTGTCATCCCCGATGACAGCGACGATATGCAGGTGCCCGAAGGAATACCGATTGTATAAAGGATTTATCAGATGTTTAAAAAAATAACTGCACTTTTGTTAATAACAGTAATGCTTTTGTGCTGCGGCTGTGCAACGCAAAAGAACGTTGAAATAACAGGCACAGACAACAAAGTAATACCCAAAATCGAAAACATTATCGAGTTGCAAAAATGTCTGTTTTTAGCAAAAATCAACAGCGTTGAAACGGTTGACGCCGTTTTTACAAAGTATAACGTAGACATCTCGTCTTACACACTTTTTAACGTTACAATAACCGAGAGCTTTGACGGCTACACACCGACAGGAAACGCCAAGGTATACTGGCTCGGCACAGACGATGAGTTTCCCACACGTCTGCCTATTGAAAAGAACGAAAGCTACATACTCGACTGCGAGGTGTGGGTCTACGGCGATGAGATTGTATATCTGCTTGCACCCTACAGCGAATCATTCCCCAAGGTTGACATTGCAAACGCGGTGACGATAGCCACCGGCGAAACGCAGGCGCTCGATGTCTGCTCGCTCGACGAATACCGCACCGAGTATCAAAATGCATACAACAACGTCTGCGACAGAATCGAAGGCTTTGCTGACTTAAAGGCGGTTGCGGAAAGATATTATAATATTTTTCTTGAAATGAACCAAAAAAATTCAAACACCGCTTTTTACAGCGACGCGTTTGAATTTGAGTACACACCGAGCGATGAGCACATTGCAAAAACCGCACAAAAAACACTTGAGGTTTTCAATAAGGCGCAAGCACTCAAAGACTCTGACACAGTCACAAAGGACCAGATAGCAGAGCTTTTGAAATAAAAAAAGAGTCATAGGACTCTTTTTTTTATTTTTTTAACAAAATGAACAAGCCCTGCGTAATATAGAGTGATACCACTTTAAAGGAATGATTTTTTGGAACGATATCCGTATTATCCGCCCGGTTTTATGCGTGCGGAGCAATCGATGAATATAAAAAACACAGATCATAAACACAATATAGACTGCGCAGAGCTTCCGCTTGCTATGTCATATGTACAAATGCAATCGTGGCGTGAAATTTATGAGCGCGACAAAGCGCTGATGCGCGGCACGCTGTTTTGTCAGCTTGATAAACCGTTCAGGGGGTCAGGCAGATGAATGACAGAAAAAAAGCATTAATGCGCGTGCAGACCTATGGCTTTGCACTGTATGAAACTGCATTGTTTCTTGACACTCACCCGCACGATGCGCAAGCTTTGCAGTATTATAAAGAGACCTTAAAAATGTACAACGACGCAGTCGCACACTATGTGCAGAACTACGGCCCGCTCGATATGGGTCAGGTATCGGGTCAAAACGGCTGGACATGGGCTACCGACTGTATGCCTTGGGAGGGTGAATGTAATGTGGAAGTATGAACGTCGCCTGCAGTACCCTTTGAAAATTAAAAAGCCCGACGGCAACGCGGCTAAAATCATTATAACTCAGTTTGGTGGACCCGACGGCGAGCTTGCCGCATCTCAAAGATATCTTTCGCAAAGATATGCAATGCCGTACAACGATGTTGCAACTCTGCTCACAGACATCGGCACCGAAGAGCTTGCGCATATGGAAATGGTGTGTGCAATGGTGCAGATGCTCACAAAAGACCTGTCTACAACAGAGATTGAAAAAGCAGGACTTGCGCCCTACTTTGTCGACCACACAATCGGTCTTTGGCCGCAATCGGCAGGTGGGCTTGATTTCTCGGCAAGATATTTTCAATCAAAGGGCGACCCGATAACCGACCTTACCGAAAATATGGGCGCCGAGCAAAAGGCTCGCACGACGTATGATAATATCTTAAGACTTGTCGATAACCCCGACGTAAAGGATGCAATCAGATTTCTGCGCGAGCGCGAGATCGTCCACTTCCAACGCTTCGGTGAAGCGTTACGCAACGTGACAGACCGCCTTGACAGCAATAATTTCTACGCAATCAACCCCGCATACGATAAAAAATAAACGGGAGGGCACACAGACCCTCCCCTACAGAAAAAAGCAGATGGTTTTTTCCATCTGCTTTTTTGTTTACAAAGAAATTTTATTATGATAATATTAATATGGGTGATAAAATGAACAATAATTATGACTTTATTATTCAAAGACTAATAAAAAATGCCTACGAGGCATTTAAAGAAATTAAAATAAATCCATACGACGATTTTAATAAAGGTCGTAAATTGGCATACTATGAAATGTTAGACACCATAAAAAGCGAGTTAATTGTCCAAGAACAGAATTTAAGTGAATTTGGACTTGATATTGACCTTGAAAAAACATTTTTTACTAAATGAGGTATATATGTCACTTATAGGTTATTATAATAAAGCAGTTGTTGTCCATGGAAATAATGGAGAGCGTTTTGTCGGTATTGTTGATGATTACATTTATCCCGAAGATAATGAATCGGGAGTAGAAAGTATTATTATAAAAACCAACAGAGGCTATTATGAAATTGTGTCCGAAGATATCTATGAAATAGAAATACTGTAATTATATTGATATTCCCCCAAAAATGTGGTAAGATAATAAGTAAGATAACACGCAAGATAAGGAGAAACTTATGTCATACACACCGCCATATCATATAACAGATAAAATTTTGTCTTTAGTTGCAGATATATCCGAAAAAATTGGTAATATTACGGGACGGACAAACTTAAATTCAAAACCGCATCTGCGTAAAAATTCAAAAATCAAGTCAATTCATTCATCTCTTGCTATTGAGGCAAATTCGCTGTCTTTGGAGCAGGTACGTGACGTAATCAACGGACGCACGGTAATAGGTGAGCAAAAAGAAATTCAGGAAGTAAAAAATGCTTATGCCGCTTATGAAGAAATAGGCAAGTTTGATATTTATAATATTGAAAACCTTAAACATCTGCACGGCATTATGACAAAATACACGGTAGACGAAAGCGGTGCTTTTCGCAAGGGCGAAGAAGGTGTATTTAACGGAGATAGGTGTATCTTTATGGCACCGCCTGCAAAGTTTGTCGAGTCGCAAATTAGTGAGCTTTTTGTGTGGATGAAACAAAACAAAAACAGTGTACATCCGCTTATACTTTCTTCAGTTTTCCATTATGAGTTTGTATTTATTCATCCGTTTACCGACGGCAACGGTAGAATGGCAAGACTGTGGCATACAGCGATTTTATCAGAGTGGAAGCCGATATTTGAGTTTATTCCTATTGAAAGCCAGATTGCAAAGTTTCAGGACGGATATTATAATTCGATTGCACAGTGTCATAAAGACGGTGAGAGCACAGTATTTATTGAGTTTATGTTAGAGCAGATAAGTTCTGTTTTAGATGATATAAATTATACCGATAATATATCCGAATACGTGAAAAAATTGCTTGCGGTTATGGAATATGATATACCCTATACAGCAACAGGTATAATGGAGCTTTTGGGACTAAAATCCAAAGAAACGTTCCGTAAAAACTATATTCATCCTGCGATTGAAATGGGACTAGTAAAAATGACAATTCCCGACAAACCAAACAGCAGAAATCAAAGATATATTAAAATTTAATTGTCATTTACAAATGCCTGTAACCACAGTATTCAAGCGGAGTTACGGTTTTTTTGAACCCGTAATTTCGGCGAAGCGCTGCGCAACGTAACAGACCGCTTAGACAGCAATAACTTCTATGCGATAAATCCTGCGTACGATAAAAAATAAACGGTAGGGCACACAGACCCTCCCCTACAGAAAAAAAGCAGATGGTTTTTTCCATCTGCTTTTTATTTACTGTCTATATCGCTTGGGTGGGTATGGGTAGTATTCTCCTTTGACGGCGGGTGGCCAAACCGCTTTTTATACTGATTATAAAAGTTGGAATAGTCCCAAAATCCACATTTCTCGGCGGCAACCATCGGCTTTACACCGTTTCTTATTTTAATATTTGCCTGAACAAGTCTTTTGTTGAGGATATACTTGTGAACAGAAATCTTCATATCCTGTTTAAATAAATGGCTGATATGCGACGAGGACTGATTTAACGCCTCCGCAATTTCGTCAATACCGATATTTTCTGAAATGTTCTCGTGAATATAACTTATAACAAGTCTTGTCACAGGCGATATAAAAGAAAAATCCTTTGAATTATCCGATATTCCGCTGGGCAGTGCCACCAAAAGCTCGGCAAGATACGCCTTTGTAAGAATCTTCTTT
The DNA here is from genome assembly GCA_045546815.1 of Eubacteriales bacterium. Lineage (GTDB taxonomy): Bacteria > Bacillota > Clostridia > Oscillospirales > QAKW01 > RGIG9041. The sequence goes on along the minus strand of JAZQDN010000112.1, from coordinate 3,258 downwards.
TCGGTATCGCTTATGTTTTGCAATTTCAGCTCTTGCAATCGGCAAAAAACCTCGGTTATCCTTTTATCACGGACGGTAAAAACACACTGTATTTTTTCACGCACCAATTCGTTTAACCCTTGCACGTCGTCAAATTTCAGATTACACCTTATATAGTTCGTATTTTGTTTACCGACAAACTGAAACTGATGAAAATTTTCCTTTGGTATGATAACAGCAGTCTCATGCAAAATCTGTTTTCTGCCGAACTCCGATATCAGCTCGACGTCGCCGTCCCATATAAAATATATCTCGTTTTCGCTGTGAAATTCCTTTTCGGGCTTGTCAATAATCCCTTCGGCATAGCGAAAATCGATCTCCCCCGTATCAAGCCTGTAAATAAAACGATTCATAAATGCTCCATTTTTTGCATAAAAAACAATGTTTTTTCGATTTTAACAATTATCATTGGTAAAATGATATGCTATAATAAAGCAAAAGTCAATTATTAAGGAGATATTATCATGAAAATTACAGAAAAAATCTTTAATGTAGCCAACAAAGTAGCAATTGTAACAGGCTCTGCGACCGGTCTTGGACGCGACATGGCGCGTCTGCTTGGCGAAAGCGGATGTACCGTTGTAATAACCTCACGCGATGAAAACAAAGCAACCGCTGCTGCAAAAGAACTGTCAGAGCTGACAGGGGCAAACATCGTAGGCTTTTCTCTTGACCAGAGAGATTACAGCAGTTGCGAAGCGCTTATGGATTTTACTGTAAAATCATTTGGTAAAATCGATATTCTTATCAATAACGCAGGCGGCGGAAGCGGCGCAGGCGAGTGCAACTTTCTTTTAAGAGACCCCGAAAACATCCGTAACATGATAGAAACCAACCTCACAGGTGCACTCTATTGTGCAAAAGCCGCCTGTAAATATATGGCAGAGCAGAAAAGCGGTAAGATAATCAACCTAGGTTCAATCGCAGGTATTGTAGGCCGCGACAGAGATATGTACCGCAAAGTAAACAAAATGGAGCAGCCCGTTGAATACGCGGCAGCAAAAGGCGGTGTCATTTCATTTACAAGAGACCTTGCGGCATTTATGGCGCCTTACGGAGTGTGTGTAAACAGCATTTCCCCCGGTGGCTTTGACAAGGGCGAGCTTGCACAGAGCTTTATTGACGCTTATTCAGAGCGCACGCCAATGAAGCGTATGGGGCAGATGTACAGCGATCTTCTCGGCACTGTTTTATATCTTTCAAGCGACGCATCAAGCTATGTTACAGGTCAGAATATCGTAGTAGACGGAGGATTCTCGGTATGCAAGTAAAAAATTATGCCGACTTAAAATTATTGTTGATAGGCGGCGGCTCTATCGGCATCCGCCATACCGAAGTGCTTTTGGGGCTGGGTGCTGTAAATCTTACCGTTTGTGACCCGTCACCGACACAACGCGAAAAATTACAAAGCCTGTTCCCGCAAATTAGGGTAGCCGAGGATTACAAAGCCGAGCTGCAAAGCGGCGGCTACGATGCCGTATTTATCTTTACCCCCACAGGTATGCATCTGGCTATGGCTACCGACGCATTAAACGCCGGCTGCCACGTGTTTATTGAAAAGCCTCTGGCAAACTCGAGCGAAGGCGTGGATGCATTAAGCGACCTTGCCAAGCAAAAGGGTCTTAAAGTAATGGTGGGATTTTGCTTCCGCTACCACGAGGTGCTTTTAAAAGCCAAACAGCTGTTGGCACAGGGCACAATTGGACGCTTGATTAACGTGCGCGCATTTATGGGCGAGCCATTTGCAGAGATTCAGCCCAACTACTTAAATATGTACTACTCTAAATACTCGGGTGCCTTTGAGCTGGTGCACGATTTAGATCTGGCGCTATGGTTTGCAGGTCAGCCAGTAGAGGACGTGTATGCCGTATACGGTCCTTTCAGCGATATGGGTATGCAGTCCCCCGACTCGATTGAACTGCTGCTGCGGTTAAAAGACCGTATGGCCGCCACGGTGCATTTGGATTTTTATCAGCACCCACGCCGACGTCAGATGGAGCTTATGGGCACAAATGGCACCATTATCGTAGAGTTTGCCTCGTGGGATGAGGCAACGCTGTCGTACTACAACACCGACACTCGCCGCTGGCAGACCGATACCTACCCCACACGCCGCAACGATATGTTCCGCGACGAAGATGCCGAATTTTTAGACGCGATTTTGGGCAAAAAAGAGATCGTTTGCACAATTTCGGAGGCTTTGCGCTCGTTGCAGGTAATCGAGCAGGTCTACCGACCCGATATTAAGTAACGGCAGCTTCGCCAAAACGCTCCTTCACCCTGTCGAAAAACCGGCAGGCATACAATAAAAAGCAGATGGATAGGCGGTGTACTCTAAAGGGCAGTAAAAAAGATACGAAAACACCCGTGTTTTTTTAAACTACGGGTGTTTTTAATATTCTCTTTATTTGTTGGTTGAGTTATGCTATAATACAACTAACCGATAAATAAGAATTTGTAGGTGAACTATATGAGAACAAATAAGGTTATTGTACTGCCATACGATGTGGCATGGCAATCAGCTTTTGAAAAAATAAAGGGCGAGATTGAAGAAGCCATTGGCGATTTAATCATCGGCATTGAACACGTCGGCAGTACCTCTGTCGAAGGAATGTCTGCCAAGCCTTGCATTGATATTGATGTGATTATTAAGAATTACTCCGCATTTCCTGCGGTGGTTGACAGTTTGAAATCAATTGGATATATTCACGAGGGTGATCTTGGCATAAAGGATAGAGAGGCATTTAAGTATTCGGGCAAAGAGCATCTGCAAATGCATCACTTGTATGTATGCCCGCAGTATTCTGAGGAATTGCATCGTCATATTGCATTCAGAGATTTTCTCCGAAACGATCCCGAAGCAGTTAAAAAGTATAGCTTGATAAAAGAAGAAGCCGCTGAATTGTTCCCAAATGATATAGACGGATACATAGAGTATAAATCACCGTGCATCGAAGAACTGTATAAAGAATGCGGTTTGAAATAAATTCCAATTTATCGAATAGATGATATTTATAAAAGGGTTTTGGGTTCTCCTAACAAGTGACATTGGGCAGCCAAATGTCCTGCTTGTTACGGTGTAAGACAAAATAAAAAAGCCTCTCTTGTAAAGGGAGGTGGCAAAAATCTTTGATTTTTGACGGAGGGATTGTAGGTCTATGCGTTTAACAATCCCCCAGCCTTTTTGCTTTGCAAAAATCCAGCCCCCTTTACAAGGGG
>JAZQDN010000111.1:0-7052 GCA_045546815.1 Eubacteriales bacterium | reverse complement strand
TGATTTTTGTTTGACAAATAAAAATATTTTTGTGGAAAAGTGACACAATATATGATAAAATTAAATGCGTATTGATATTTCAATACGCATTTAATTTTAGGCGGTGATATTATTGTCGATTTACGATGATGATAATGTAATAGACGGTGTTGTCGAAGAAATCATATATGAGAATGAAGAGAACGGATATGTTGTTTTTTCAGTAAATTGTGATGGTGTTTTGCACACTGCGGTTGCAACCTGTCCGCAGCTTTTTGCAGGTGAATCAATTACGGCATCGGGTGAGTGGAAAAATCACTCTGCATATGGTCGTCAGTTTGTATGTGATGAGATTGAAAAAACTTTTCCTTATGAGCTTGACGGTATGCTTAAATTTTTGTCAAGTGGTGCTGTGAAAGGCATTGGTCCGTCAACTGCACAGAAAATTATTGATACTTTCAGAGAAGATAGCTTTTATATAATTGAAAATGAACCCGATAGACTTGTTCAGATTCGCGGAATCTCTGCAGAAAAAGCTGATGCCATGTCCGCTTCTTTTAAGTCCACGCTTGGTGTTCGAGATATTATGATGCAGCTTTCGCAGTATAGGATTTCTCCGAATATGGCTGTGAAAATTTATAATAAATTCGGTGGGTTTTCTCTTGATATAATCAATACAGACCCATATAAGCTATGGGAGGAAATTGAAGATTTTTCTTTTCAGTCTGCAGACAGTATTGCTTTGGAAAACGGAATATTACCCGATAGCGAATTGAGACTTGGTTATTTTATAAAGTATATTTTATCGCACAACTTATCAAACGGACATTCGTTTTTGCCTGATACGAAGCTTGTAGAGCTTGCGGCGGCAAATGTGGGAGTTTCTTTAGAAGATGCACAGAATGCGGTGAATAAGCAAATAAATCAAAGTAAACTGTTTGAGTTAAATATAAATAATATCCGCGCTATATATCTTCCTGCTTATTTTACAGCTGAAAATTATGTAGCTTCAAAGCTTTTTGAAATATCAAAATGTAAATCAGATGCAATTAACAATATTGATAAGCACATTGATTTTCTTGAAAAGCAATTGAATATAAAATATGCCGATAATCAAAAACAGGCAATTATCGCATCTCTTGAAAACAAGGTGATGGTGCTTACAGGAGGTCCCGGTACCGGTAAAACAACAACCCTTAAAGGTATAATTAAACTTTATGAAGGCTTGGGATTAACAGTAACTTTATGTGCACCTACCGGAAGGGCTGCAAAGCGACTTGGTGATGTTTGCGGTAAAGAAGCTAAAACAATCCATCGACTTCTAGAGGTAGAGATGGGAAAGGATATTACTTTTTGTAAAAACGAATCCAATCCGATAAAGACTGATATAGTTATTGTTGATGAAATGTCAATGGTCGATATCAGGCTTTTCGAGTCGCTTCTTCGCGCAATTACTCCTAATACCAGATTGATTTTGGTTGGTGATGCTGATCAGTTACCAAGCGTTGGCGCAGGCAATGTTTTTTTAGACATAATAAAAAGCGGTAAAATCCACACTGTATTTTTAAACGAAATATTCAGGCAAGCTTCTATGAGCAAAATTATCACCAATGCTCATAAGATAAATCGCGGTGAGCAGCCAGATCTTTCAAATAGCGATGATTTTTTCTTTATAAAAAAATCATCTATAGAGAGTGTGTGCGATGCTGTTTTGGCACTAGTCACCGATAGAATCCCTAAAAAGTATAATAAAACCGTTATATCGGGTTTACAGGTTATAATTCCCACGAAGAAGAGTCCGACAGGAACGCAAGCAATAAATTCACTCTTAAGAGAGCATATTAATAAAGCTGACCAATCAAAATCAGAAGCAACCATTAAAAATAAACTATATCGTGTTGGCGATAAGGTTATGCAGACAAAAAACAACTATGATATTACCTGTAAAAGAAATAACGGTGTTTATGAAACCGGTGTCTTCAACGGAGATATTGGCATAATATCATCAATTGACCAAAAGAACAGACAGGTTCTTATTGATTTTGAGGATAGAATTGCTTATTATGATTTTAACGATGTTGAGGAGCTTGAGCTTGCGTATGCTATAACTGTACATAAAAGTCAGGGCTCTGAATTTGATGTTATTCTATTGGTTGTTTCGGATATGACGCCTCTTTTGCAATACAGAAATTTACTGTATACTGCAGTTACTCGGGCAAAACAGCTATTAATAATTGTGGGAAATGAGCAGGTTGTAAACAATATGGTCAATAATAATAAGAGAACTAACAGATATTCCGGCCTTAAGCATTTGTTGAATAAATATTTTTTGGTGAGTTAAATGCTTTCGCTACTGTTTCCTGAAAGATGTATTTATTGCGGTGATATACTCCCCAAAAGCCCCGTTCCAATTTGTAAAAACTGCGCAAGAAGTCTTCCTGTAATAAAAGGCGAAGTATGCAAATATTGCGGCAGGGAGAGAACAGCTTGCTTTTGTAAGCTTGGCGATTATGCTTTTGTGAGGAATATTTCTGTTTTAAAGTATGATGGTCCGGGAGCGGCAATTGTAAAGCGCATGAAGTTTGGTAAAAAGCCTCAACTTACACGCTTTATGGGTGATGAAATAGCAAGAACTCTGAATTTTTATTTTGATGATATTGATTTTGATTTTATTACCTATGTCCCTATGAATCGGTTTAAACTTATAAAACGAGGATTTAATCAGTCACAGTTGCTTGCAAAACAAGTTGGTAGAAGACTTGGCATTCCTGTAAAAAATACTCTTTATAAAAAGTTTTCATTCAAAGATCAAAAGTACAAAACTGCCAAAGAGAGAATAAAGGGAATCAAGGGACAGTTTAAAGCGATAACCGATTGTGAAAATAAGAAAATATTGCTTATTGACGATGTTTTTACAACAGGAACTACGCTTAGTGAGTGTTCTTTGATGCTGAAAAGGGCAGGAGCTTTACACGTTTATACCGCTACTTTTGCAATAACTTATAAAAAATAATTGATAAATGCATTTTTATATTATATAATTAGAAAATAAAAAAGGAAAAAATAAGGAGATATTAAATGATAGGACAGGATGTAGGAATTGATTTAGGCACAGCCACTGTCTTGGTATATGTTAAGGGCAAAGGAATTGTTTTAAAAGAGCCGAGTGTTGTCGCAATTGACAAGAGCAATAATAAAGTTTTGGCAGTTGGTGAAGAAGCGCGGCGAATGGTCGGCAGAACTCCGAGCAATATTGTTGCAATAAGACCCCTTCGCGACGGTGTTATTTCTGACTATGAAACAACAGAAAAAATGATCAAATACTTTTTAAACAAAGTAATCAAATCATCTTTCTTTAAACCACGTGTTATTATTTGTGTTCCTTCAGGCGTTACTGAGGTTGAGGAAATGGCAGTAGAGGAGGCCGCAAGAAATGCAGGCGCAAAATACGTTGCTCTCATTGAGGAGCCTAAAGCTGCTGCTATCGGTGCAGGCATAGATATTGTAAAGCCTAACGGTAATATTGTTGTTGATATAGGTGGCGGTACGTCGGATATTGCAGTTTTGTCGCTTGGCGAGGTTGTAATTTCTGATTCGATTAAAATGGCAGGCGATAAGTTTGATGAATCAATTGTGAAATACATCAAAAAAGCGTACAACATTCTGATTGGAGAACGTACAGCAGAAAATATAAAACAGGAAATCGGTTGTGTTTATAAAGAAACTTCTGTAGAAAAGATGACGATAAAAGGCAGATGTCTTTTGACAGGTCTTCCTAAATCGATTGAGATTAATTCCAGTGAAATTATGCAACCGCTTCAGGAGTGCGCTTTTAGTATAATTGAGGCACTCCATAGTGTGCTTGAAAAAACCCCGCCTGAACTTGTTGGTGATATATATCAGAATGGCATTGTTATGACAGGTGGCGGTGCACTTATAAAGGGATTTGATAAACTTATCGAAAGCAAAATTGGCATAAAAACCTATGTCGCAGAAGATGCCGTTTCGTGTGTTGCTATCGGAACAGGTAAATCTCTTGATTATATTGATAAGCACGAAAGCACAGACCCGTCAATATTCCACAGAACAAAAAAACGTTTTTAAATAAAAAAAGCAGGAGATTTTCTCCTGCTTTTTAATCTTTTATACATTTGTATTTTGGTAAATATGCTATCAAATATAAAAATACCGAAAGAATAATTGCTCCGAATACATCTAAAACCGAGTGTTGTTTTGTAAACACTGTTGACAATACAATTGACAACGATAAGATAAAAGAACTTATTACGATTGTTTTTCTGTATTTTGTAATATGTTTTGATTTATGGATAGCAATGTGCATTGCTATTGAATTTAAACAGTGTATACTTGGAAAAACATCATATGACGAATCATATCCTTGAAGCGCTCGTATTGCATCGATTAAAATATTATCTCTACCAAGTTCTTCGTAATTGATTCGCAGGTTTTGACCGTTAGGGAATATGGTGTAAATTATAAGACAAATTGTCATTCCTGCATAAAGGAATATACAAAGCCTTGTAAATTCTTTCCGTGATACAATAAAAAAGAAACAGTATCCGACAGCGATATATGCAAACCATAAAAAATACGGAATAACAAACAACTCGCAAAAGGGAATCAAATCATCCAACTTGCAGTACATATATGTTATATTTTCGCGTGTCGGTGTGTATATGTTCAAGAAATTAAAATATGGCATATAAAGTAAAAAGTATATTAGATAGAGAATATGCCAATACTTTTTAAAAAGCGTTTTAAATGTCATTTTAGTTAAACTTATAAACCCTTCTTGCTATTCTGTAAAGCCCCTTTGATATCTTTTTACCCGGCTGTCCTGGCAGAGACATAAAGAACGCCTTTGAAAAATACCGTATTCGTTTATAAACTTTGATATTAGTTTTCTTGAGGTCCTGCCAAAGCTTAACTCGTTTATCGTCTGATTCTTTCGAGTTGTCGATTGCAAGCAGAGTAGTTGTAATTGTATACATAATCGAAAGATAATAAACAAGATATTTCGCAAGGTTTTTGTTTTGCAATTTGATTTTATCAATGTTATGTGCATGCAGCATAATTTCAGTTACTCTGATTTGCTGATCAATACGCTTAATCATAACTTTTTCGTTTACAGATTGGTCAACGCGACCGATGTAATATCTGTAAAAATCCGTGTTAAGATAAAAGATTGTTTTGACTAGCGGTAATGGAATGTATACTACAAGATTATCAACATAAAAAGTGTGCTCGGGAAGCACAAGCCCGGCATCTCTTAAAATCTGTGTTCTGTATGTCAAAGAATGCATAATTATATACTTTACCGGGTCAAGCTTTATCATATCATCCCAACCGCATATTTTGTTTTCTGGAAAAATACCAACGTAATCAATAACATTCTGTGTATTGTCTTCGACATGCTCATAAACATAATTGGTTACAAGTAAATCTAATTTATTATCAGAATTTGATAATAATTTCAGTGTTGTGATTACAGCTTGAAGAGCTGTTTCATTTACCCAATCGTCCGAATCAATTACTTTAAAGTATTCGCCGGTAGCATTTTTAAGCCCTGCGTTAACACCCGAACCGTGACCGCCGTTTTCTTTATGGATTACTTTTACAATATCGGGGTATTGTTCTTTATATCTGTCAGCAATTTCAGCTGTTTTGTCTGTAGAACCGTCATTGACAATAATTATTTCAACATCATCGCCGCCTGTAAGGAGCGAATCGATACATTTTTCCATGTATTTTTCCGAATTATAACATGGAACCGTAAAAGAAATAAGTTTCATTATTTTTCTCCTGTTTATGTTTAAAAGTCTTTGCAATATTTTGTATTATAGCATTTAATACCTTATAAATCAACTATATTAATTAAAAATTAATATGAACAAAGTTGTTGTATTATTACGTCGCTGTACTCATTTAACGATTTGTAATCGATTGATTTGATATAGTATTTTTCCAGATCGTCATGTAGACTTTTGATTTCTTTCAGTTCTTCTGTGGCACTGCTTATAAGCTGAGGAATTATTTTTTTTCTGAGTGATAATTTGTTTTTGTTTTCTGATGTATAGCTTTTGCTGATGAATTTTTTTGTGTTAATAATTTTGAATTTTTCATTATGAATTTCAGTTGTGAATATGGGTTGTGATGTAATAATACCAAAATTAATTTTTGGTATTATTATGTGGTCAATTTTGTATTCTGGGCAAAGAGGATTGTGAAATAAGAACATTTCATATCCCGACCGTTTAAAGTATGCTATAAATTTAGAAATAATGTATGATGAGAGGTTTAGCTCGTCTTCAAGAATAATCCCGTTTTTGCATATATCAGTAATTGTTTTTTCTTGTAATGCTGAACCGTTACAGCTTATTGCAGATAAAAATCTGTTGTTGATTTTTGCTTCGGTGCACTGTGGTATAAATGCATTCTGTTTTATATATTTTTTTACAAATTCTGATACCTTTTGTTTGTCACAGTTATTCTCACTTTCAACTATCTGTTGTGTATACATAATTCCCGCAGACCGCAGTATTGAGTATACTGATTTGTATTTTGTGGAGATAACATCAAATAAATCTTTGATGTTATCTTTATTCTTAATAAGAGTATTTTTATCCCAGAATCGGCTTATGTCAATAATATTATCTTTAATACCGGGATATTTCATATCGTATGAATGGGGAGAGGTTGCATCAATTATAACAATGTTTTTTTCGATTATCTTCACTCCGTCAAGGCTATCGGGGTCGCTTGAACAGTATATTTTTTCTACTGTAAAACTTTGCTTTTCAAAAAAATCGGAAATTTTTTTCATCAATGTACTTTTTCCACATCCCGGGCCGCCTTTAATAAGATAAACATGGTTAATTGTTTCATCACGAATTAACTCGTCAAAGTATGATGTAAATCCTTTAAATGTATTTGCTGCAATGTAAGTATTATATGTCATTCATTTCACCTCTTTATATAATATAAATTTCTTTTTTATTTTGACACACGGGTAAATATCTTTGTTGTGTCAATAATTTATATATGGAGGAATG
>JAZQDN010000110.1:0-9261 GCA_045546815.1 Eubacteriales bacterium | reverse complement strand
CGTCTTCATTATAGAAGGTCTGGTTATGAATATGTCCGAAAATGTGAAGGTCGGTGCCATATCTGTTAAACAGGTTGATAAAGCTCGATGCAGTAGCACCTGAATAGCTATAACCAACGTAGTGGGGAGCATGACCTATTGTAAATGTATAAGTAGCGTTGGGGTTATAGCCCTTATGTGACTCAAAGTACTGATACTGCTCTCTGTGGTAGCGTTCCATATCGATTGTACCGATAGGGTCTGTTGCCGAAGCGGTATAAGACGAATTAGAGTCGAGCTTATCCTCACCGATATCGGTTACAAAAACTGACATGGGGCCCCAATCGAAGTGACCGTACATTTCACCTGTTGTAAAGCTTAAAAATTCATTTACATCGTGAAGATATTTACCGCGCTTTTCATGGTTACCAACAAGGTAAAGAACAGGGAACTGACCCGATTTGCCGCTACCGTCCTGGCTTGCAATAGAAAGAAGCTTAAGAAGGTAGTCGCGGTTATTTGCATTATCCATTGAGTCAACAATGTCACCAACCAGCGCTCTTATTTCGGGCGAGTTCATATGGCTTTTTAAAACCGTTCCTACGGAAGCTGAAACGTTTGCCCAGCTTGCAGCAGAAGCTGTAGCTGTAGACTCAAAGTGAACATCAGAGATAAAGCCAATGTCAATTGTTGACTGATTCATATAACCGTTAAAGTTGGTTACTGCATAAGTATAGCTGCCGTTGTGAACTGTGTAATTACGGCCGGAATCAAGGTGTGCCTGCGGAATACGAACGCTGTGCATATAATCAGCAGCGCGGGTAACTCCGCCTTCCTCATCATAAACAGTGTATGTTTTGCCGCCGTATGTATATGTTACATAGCCGGTAGTAGCAGAGCTGCTCTTCCATACAATGTTATACATGCCGTCACCGCCTATCAAAACAAAGGGGTCTACGGCAAAACCGGTTGCAGCAGCAGCGGGGATGCTGAATACAGACACTGCTGATATAACCATTATGAGCGTGAGGATTATTGATAAAATTCTATTTTTCATAGTTTTCTCCTCTTTTTATAAATACGAATGAGTGATTTAAAAATCACGCTATTATTAACCGTTTAAAACGGAACAAGAAGTTAATTTAATGTATCCCACTCGGCGTCGGGGGCGATTGCCCCCACGCCTATCTGGAACTTAATAGAGTACGATATACTATTTTTTGAGGTTTAGCCCCAATCTTCTTCAAATCCAGCGCTAGCTGTAATAACTTCCTCTATTTTGAGATCAATTATTTCCACTTCGGGTTTTTGATATTCTTTCATTTCTAATTCTCCTTTCGCCAGTGGATTTTATAACACAATATTTAAATATATTGTTTTTAACCTACTACAGTTGCTGCACTGGTAATTTCAATACCTGTATCAGACTGTACAAAACCGCATATGCGGGTATTTTCGCCCTGTTCAAGTAACGGCTGTGAGAAGATAACATAAAGCTTACCGTAAACTTCTTTACCGTTCTGGATAACATACTGTTCATCAGATGTTGTAACGTACTGTGTAGCATATTCTGTTACAAACATATAGTCCTGATGTGCAGTATAGTTATTTGTAGCTTCGTATGTAAGTCTTACACCGAGGCTTACACCCGAGTTTGCATACTGCTCTTTAAGTATTCCATGAACGAGCTCTCTTTCAGTAAGATTGCCCTGCTCATAAAGGAACGGGAAGAATCTGTATCTACGAGCTACGTTGTTAGCTTCATAGTCATAACGTGTACCGATTGTATCGCCTGCCATCTGAATTGTTGTGAATACATAGTATCCGTTTTCAGCGTCGTAAACAGATAACTGATCGTTATCTTTAGCGTGTTTAACAGTGCCCTGTTCTGCAACAAGTCTACCTGTTTTTTCTGCGCTGGTATCAACGATGTCACTACCGTTAAAGCCGTTTACGTAATCAGATGTAAGAGCAAAGCCATTAAGCTCAACCTTAACACCGGGAGCGATGATAACTTCAGCCGCGTCAACGTTTGAAACAAGCGTTACTGTCTGACCTGAAGTTGCCTTTTCAAGAGCTTCCTCAATTGTTTCGTAGCCTGTATTTCCGATCTTAACAACAGTTGTTCCTACAACCGGAGTAAAGCTATTTGTCCACTGTGTTCTTGCAACGTCAGCATAGTAGTTCTGTGTGCCCATTGCCTTATGCTTCATACCTGTGTTTGCATAAATGTCGCTAAGACCTGCAATTGACGGTGAGTAGTATGATGACTTAAGAACAGGGTTATTGTTAAGGCCAAGATTGAAGTTCAATCTACCAGAATCAATACCGACAATTGAGTTGTTCTCAAACTTAATACCACTTGCATTATCAATCATCGAACCCTTAACGTCTGTAATGCCGCCCTTACCGAGTTCAATCAAAGAGTTGCCCTTTGTATCAATAATGGTGTTTCCTTTTATAGTACAATATCTAATCGAGTCTGCGTAGAGATAGAAGAGCGGTGTTGTTGCATCACCGTTACCGTTGTAAACGATGTTATTCTCAATAGTAACCTGTACATAGGTGCTGGTTGAAACTGACTTGTTAGAATAAATATCACCGGAAGCTGTTCTGTTAACAGCACCTGTAACAGTAAACAGACCGTTTGTACCGTTTGCTGTACCACCGTTTCTTAAGTTACTGTTTTTAATTGTAATGGTAGCACGGCCGCCATACTGTGTTTTAAAGAACGAGAGTATCGGACGGTTTTTACCTGCAGCCTGACCGTCGAGGTACAAGCCGTTAATTTCAACAACAGGAACGTTCCACTCATGTAAGAACTGATTTGATTTCATTGACTTAACGTAGCAATCCTGAATTACAAGCTTGTCAGAGCCACCAACAGTTGCTGACATTGAACGCTTGTTGTTTGTATGGATTACGGCGTTACCGTCACCTGCATTTTCAAATACAGAGTTTTTGATTGTTACATTACCTACCGAAACTGCTTCCTCACGGGTGTTATCAATGTACATTGCAAGGGTAACACCGTCAATTGAGATAGCACCGATAGAAGATGTTGTAACAACACGGAAGTTTGTTACAACCGAAGAGTTGTTATAATCCCAATCGGAATTGAACGCCCAGTCAAAGCCGTTTTCACCTGTTGCAACAGATTTGTCGTTAGGTGAGATACCGAAGTTTGAACCGTAGAAGTTAAGAGCACCGGTTACTATGAGTTCACCGTAAGTACCTGCGGGAAGAATAACGTTTGTCTTACCGCTGGCAACAACCTCTGAAAGATCTGTGCCCTTGTTTTCAAATACGTTAAGAGCGTCTACTGTAAACTTGTAGATTTCGCCTGCGAATACGCCGTAGGTTGACTTGGTGTCATCAAGTGAGCCCTGCGGCAGATAAACTGCAGTGTTATCTGATGTAAATACAGTGCCGTTGATTGTCAAGCCTTTTTTAATTACATCGTTGAATGAATTGATTGTCTGACCGCCCTGACCGCTGAGCTGTTTCATATTGTAGTCAAGGTAGTAAGCGTTTGTGCCCATAGCGGCAATATACTTACCGAGAACTGCGTCGGGCTTCGAAGGAGCTGAACCGTCTGTTGAAAGGAACGAGTTGGTTACAACACCGTAAGCGGGATCAATCTCAAGGTTTGTAAAGCCGGCTACTCTGTTGTTATCAAACCTGAAGTTGCCAAAGAGCTTTGTTTGTGAAGCAACGGGAGTTACTGCCTGATTGTTTGCATCAAGTGCTGTAGCACCTACAGTTGCAAGGAACAGATAAGCTGAACCCTTTGTATTGATAATTGTGTTGTTTGTTACGTTGTAGCTTGAAATAGCGTTTACGTAGGGGTTGAATACAGGACCGCCCGATGTGCCGTGCGGGTTGTAAACGATGTTGTTATCGATATAAACGTGGAGTGAACCCTTTGCGTCTACAGGGTAAACGTCTACACCTGTATCTTTACCGTCAGAGCCGATACCGTCGATCTTTGAACCACCGATTGTGAACAAGCCGTTAGCGTTGGTACCGTTTCTGAGGTTTGAGTTTTTGATTGTGATTGTACAATCAGTAAGAATTGATGTTTTAAAGAACGAGATGATCGAACGCTTTTTACCCGAAGCCTGAGCATCGATATAAACGCCGTCAAGGATAACGTGGGGAACGTTGATCTCGTCGAGGATCTGGTTTGATGAGATTGAAAGTGCGTAGCAGTCTTTAATAAGAAGTGTGTCTTTGTTTGCTGCAGCAACAGTCTCATTTGTTGAGTTAGCTGAACGAGCGTTACCTGTGTAGAAAATAGCGTGATAATTGAAGCCTGCGTTATCGTCAAATACGCTGTTTACAACAGTTGCATTAAGAGCAGCTGAAGCAAGTGTACGGTAATTATCACGGTACTCTCTGAGAGCAACACCGTCGATTACAAGCTCGCCGCCTGTAACACCTGCATCCACTTTGAAGTGAACAAGTGTTGAGTTTTCTTTATCCCAAGCAGGATTGAATTCCCAATCGTAGTTATTTTCTGCGGTTGCGTTATCTTTAATGCTGGGGTTGATGCCTGCGTTTGAACCGTAGATATTAGCAGTTTTCGTAATAACGAGCTGACCGTAGTCACCTGACGGAAGGATGATGTTTTCAAAGCCTGAAACTGCTGTAAGGTCTGAACCTGCGTTTGCGAATACGTTTACGTTATCGATTACGAACGTGTAAGTCTCGCCAAGGAAGTTAAGAGCTGCCTTACCTTCGCCGTCACCTGTTGTAGAAAGGTAAACAGCTGTGTTTTCAGTGGTAAGAGTCTTATCGCCTATTGTGATACCTGCTGCGAGCAAGTCATTGAACGAATCGCCAACGCCGCTGCTGAGCTTTGTCATGTAGTAGTCAAGGTAGTAAGCGTTTGTACCCATAGCTGCGGTGTAAGCACCTGTGTTTGCCGTGGGCTTTGTAAGACCTGAAAGTGAAAGTGAGTAGTAAGTATCTGTAAGAGCAAGATTACCTGTAACCATCTTACTTGCGGGGAAGCCGAGGAATCTGTTGCCCTTCATTTCTGAACCTGCTGCAAAAGAACCTGCACCGGTACCTGTAAACATTGTACCGAAGTTTTCATCAATAAGAATGTTGTTATTGATTTTTACGGTGCCTGTATTTGAAAAGTTAGTATTGAGCAAGCCCTGGCTCGGATGGTTAAAGTAGAATATGTTGTTATCAAAGTTTATTTTTACGCCGTTGGGAGCGTCAAATCTCACCGTAGCGTATCCGTCAGAACCCTCAATTGCTCTGAGGTTAGAGTTTTTGATGGTGTAGGTAGGTCCTGAATGTGTGCCGTAGATCTTGTGGATACCGAGCATTGCACGATCCTGACCTGAAACCTCTGTGTTCCAGTAGAGACCGTCAATTACTGTGTTAGGATAGATTGTCTCGTGGAAGAGATGCGATGCGTCGTTTTCCAATACGTATACGTTTTTAAGTGTAAACGTATCAGCATTGTTTGTAACTGTGTTTCCGCTCTTTGTACGCGGACCTGTAAGATTGATTACATAATGCCAGTCATAAGCGGTGGGCACATCGATTACCGAGTTTTCAATAGAGAAATTAACAGCAGAGTTTGTTGTAAGACGTGAAACATCGTGAACGTACTGTGAAATCTTGATACCGTCAAATTTCATTGTACCTGCAACAGACGATGTAAGGTTGATGCCCTTGATATTTGTGCTGTTGTCGATATCCCACTTGCTGCTGAATGCCCAGTCAAGCTTGTTGTCAGCATTTGCAACTGTTCTGTCGCTGGGGTCTTTACCAAGGCTTGAACCGTAGATGTTCTGACCGATTGAGAAGGTAAGTGCGCCGTAATCACCTGCGGGGAGAATTACGTTTGAATATGCGCCGACAGATGCGAGCGATGAACCTGCATTTGCAAATACGTTCGGGTCGCCTGCCTTGAACTTGTAAACAGTTCCGTTGAAGTTAAGGAACGAATAACCGTCAGTGCCGGGAGCAAGGTAGGGCGGCAATAAAACAGCCGCGTTTGTTTTGTTGAGTGAAACGCCGTTTGCAACGATACCGCCTGTGAGGAGATATGAGAAGTTTTTAGCAGCATCATAGCTTGTGCTAAGCTTTGTCATATTGTAGTCAAGGTAGTAAGCGTTGTCTTTACCGTCTGTCTGACCCATAGCAGTTGCGTAACCACCGGTAATACCTGTGGGTCTTTCGTGTGCATTCGGGTTAGCAGAATAGAATGTGTTTGTAAGAGTTAAACCGCAAATATTTGCCTGAGCACTGCTTACACCCATAATTCTGTTTTTGTTAGCAGACTTTGTGCCGCTCGGTGTAGCAAAAGTGTTTGACAGAGCTGTGCTAACATTTGAGATGATTGTATTATTGTTAACAATAACATCACCGTATACACGTGTACTGCTGTTTGTGTAGAAAACATTGGTTTTATTTGTTACAAGGATATTATTTTCAATATCTATGTCTATACCGTTAGGACTGTCATAGAACATAAATGTCTGATAACCGTCGGTAGAACCTCTAAGGTTAGAGTTTTTAGCTACAAACTTCGCATGAGTGTTTGCTGTACCGTTTTTGAAGAACGCAAGTGTCGAACGCTTCTGTCCCGATACTGCAGGATTCCAATAAAGTCCGTCAATCTCTATAAAGGGATAGTTTGTTTCTTCAAAAATCTGGTTTGTAGAAGTTGCTGCAACATAACAATTCTGAACAGTTAATGTGTCGTTGTTTTTTGCAGCGTTTGTTGTGTCGGTTGTATTATATGAACGATCGTTATTTGTGAAGATAATTGCATTACCGGTTATAGTCGGTGCATCAATTACCATATTTTTAAGTGTAAGGGCAAGAGAACCGAGTGTAAGGCTGTCACGATCCTGATCAACAACTTTTCCGGTAACGGTAAAGCCGTCAAGCACTACAGAACCGGTAACAGAAGCGCCGATTTTTACAACGCCGACTTTTGTGCTGTTACCCGAATCCCAGCTCGGATTAAGACCCCAATCAAAATCATTCTCTGCTGTTGCAATGGATTTATCATTGGGGTTCGTATTACCGTTTGAACCGTAGAAGTTTGCAGGGAAAGTGATGTTAAGATCGCCATATTCACCTGCGGGAAGAATGATGTTTTTAAAGTTTGAAAGCTTTGAAAGGTCTGCACCGTTGTTTGCAAAAACGTTTACGTTATCAACCTTGAATTTCAAACCGTGCGGAGCAAACTTCGCATATACATAACCGTCTTTTGTAGCATAGTCGCCCTTAGGAAGATATACTGCTGTGTCTGCTGCGGTAAAGTAATAGCCTTTGATTGAGATACCCTTTTTAAGCAAGTCGTTAAAGGATGTTGCGCTGGGGTTAACAAGCTGAATTCTGTAAACAGAATAGATATTGCTTGTAGCAGAATAGTATACCTTTAAATATACGGTTGTAATGCCGTAGCTTGTTGCAGGAACTGACGAGAGAGCATACTCTGTAATGGGTGTTGTGCACTGAGGATCAGAATAAAGTTCTTTTGTCAGAGCTGCGTTGGGAATTGTAAAGCTTGAAAGGCTAACCTTTTCTGAAGGAGCTGCATTTGTAAATACAGTGATTGTTTTGTAATCGTGTGAAATGCTTGCACCTGTAAGGCTTGTTGCTGTTACTGCCTGATTAGACAACTGTGCCATACGGTCATAGCAGTATGTAGCTGAACCTGCATATGCTACACCCTTAACAGTGTTGTAAGCTGAGAGAGATGTGTTAGCAGTTGCACAGTAGTAGTTGTTAGCAATTGTAGCGCTTGAATATGTCTGTGAAGTCACACCCAAAAGGCTGTTGCCTGAAATGGTAAATTTAATTGTTTCGGTTGTTGATGCTTTAGCCGAAAGCTTACCGCTTTCAACTGCAAGCTTTGCTGCAGTTGTATTCCAAACCAAGTTGTTTGTAACATTAATTACGTTAGGAACACCGTAATAATGATTAGCATTATCTGCGATGTTACCGATATTATTAATAACGTAGCCTGATGCGTTATTAAAGTTATACATTATGTTGTTGTCAAACGTAATGGTTCTGGTATAGTCCGTTGTGCTTGAAGCACCAATACACTGGTTCATCTGCCAGTAGATACTAGATGTTGCGTTACGAAGGTTTGAGTTTTTGAAAACTACGCTTGACTTTTTAGCGTACGTTTTCATATGGTCGTTTGTTGAGCCCTTCATTTCCATAGCTGAAAGGTCAGCATACATAGTATCAAAAACTACGTTAGGCCAATAGAAGTTACCGTCACCAAAAACACGTGCACGTGATGTATCACCGCTTGCAACCTTGTCAAGCCAGAAGTTTTTAAACGTAAGTGTATCTGTAGCAGTTGCACTTGTGTTTTTGTTCATTCTGATCACGTTTGACTGTTTGCTCGAAATATTCGAAAGAACTTTGCCACTAGCATTAAGACGTGTATTCTTAATCAAGAAATTAACAGTAGCCGAGCTTGTCGTACGTGATGAAGCAACGTCAATTGCACCGTTCACAGTGAAACCACTGATAGTGATATCGCCTGTAACAGTAGCGGCTGCTTTAAGCGAACCAATTGCGATTGCGTTGGTTGTGTAGGTTTCATTTTCTGTCCATGCTGCGCCGTTTGAAGTAACAGCCTTAAAGCTATCCTTCATTTCATTCATAGGAGCAGTGTTCCAGTTAACAGCATATACGTTTGAATTCATTTCAACCGTAAGGTCAGTGCCTGCTGTCCAACCGGTAACGATAATGTCGGGCTTTGACATCGACTTTGACTTTGCATAAGTATAAGCTGCGTTAAGAGTATTAAACGCATTTGTACCTACAACAAAAGTGTAGTCTGTGCCGTCCCATTTACGCGTGATAGTCGCGCCATTGGATTCTGTGATTGTCATATCGACAAGCAGAGCTGCCTTTGAAATCACAGTACCGTTGTATGCGGTTGAAAATGGTGACGCTGCCAATGCAATAGCAGGAAGCATCGAAAGCAACATAATTGCTGTCAGAACCATCGCCAACACGCGATTTGCGGTCTTGCTCATAAAAATTCTCCTTTTAAAAAATTTATTCCATATTAAAAATATAATAATAGGCATATCCATTATAATCCTCACATTTCCACTTGTCAACCAAAAATAATATGATTTGCTTTTTATTTTGTACACATTGCACAAAATTCAATTACCTTCAATTTATCACCAATATTTTTGTGATTTTCGTTTTAGTTTTAGATATAATTCACAATTTGTGAACAGAAAATTTCCAAAATAAAGGGATTTTTGAAAT
>JAZQDN010000109.1:0-18759 GCA_045546815.1 Eubacteriales bacterium | reverse complement strand
TGATAAATATATTCAGGGTAAAGAGGTAGAGGTTGACGCTATCTGTGACGGAAGAAACGTATTCGTCCCCGGTATCATGGAGCTTGTTGAGCGTACCGGTGTCCACAGCGGTGACTCTATCAGTGTTTACCCCACCTTCTCAATTTCAGATAAGGTAAAGGGTATTATCCTTCAGTATGCTAAAAAACTCGGTCTTGGCATCGGCATTGTCGGTCTTTACAACATTCAGTTTATCGTTGATAAGGATGAAAATGTATTTATTATCGAGGTTAATCCGCGTTCATCAAGAACGGTACCTTTCCTTTCAAAAGCGACTGGCTACAGCCTTGCGGATATCGCAACCGAAGTTATTATGGGTAAGTCCCTTAAAGAGCAGGGAATTTTCGATATCTATCCAAAAGAAAAGGAACGCCACTATGTAAAGGTACCTGTATTTTCGTTTAACAAAATCCGCGGTCTTGATGCTTACCTTTCACCTGAAATGAAGTCGACAGGTGAGGCTATTGGCTATGACGACAAGCTTAACCGCGCACTTTATAAAGCACTTCAGGCTTCGGGTATGCACCTGCAAAACTACGGTACTGTTCTTGCAACCGTTGCAGATAAAGATAAGGAAGAGGCGCTCGAACTTATCCGTCGTCTTTATAACCTTGGCTTTAACATTGTTGCAACGCACGGAACAGCCGCTTTTCTTAAAAAACACGGCATCCGTACACACGCTATCAAAAAGATCGACGAGAACGATGTCGAAATTCCTTCGGCACTCCGTCAGGGTCATATCGCATACGTTATCAATACAAGCGACGAGGGCTCAAAGAGCGGTACATCGGATGGCTTCCAGATTCGTCGTCTCTGTACCGAAAACAATGTAACTCTCTTTACTGCACTCGATACTGCCCGTGTAGTTGTTGACGTGCTTGAAGAAACAACACTTACAGTATCAACTATAGATGCATAGGGTAAAAAAATGAAACAAAGCATTTTTAAAATAACACAAAATACTGCGCTTACACAGACCGTTTATAAAATGCGTCTTGAAGGCGACACATCAGATATAACAGCATCAGGACAGTTTGTAAACATCAAGCTTGACAGTCTTTATCTTCGCCGTCCCATCTCGGTTTATGACTGTGACAGTGCCGCTGTCACCATTATCTATAAGGTTGTCGGTCGCGGCACAGAGCAGATGAGCAAAATGCAGATTGGTGATACACTTGACGTGCTTACAGGTCTTGGTAACGGCTACGACCTTTCAAAATCGGGTGATATCCCCGTGCTCATCGGCGGAGGTGTCGGTGTTCCGCCGATGTACCTGCTTGCAAAAAAGCTTATTGCCGACGGTAAAAAGATAAAGGTAATACTCGGCTTTAATACAAAGGACGAGGTCTTTTGCGAAGATGATTTTAAAGCACTCGGTGCCGAGGTGTATGTTACAACTGTTGACGGTTCGTACGGTATCCGCGGCTTTGTTACAGACGCTTTAAAAGATATTGATTATTCATATTTTTACACCTGCGGTCCCGAGCCTATGCTTAAGGCAGTTTATTCTGCTTCAAAAACGTCGGGACAGTTCAGCTTTGAGGAGCGTATGGGCTGTGGCTTTGGCGCTTGTATGGGCTGCTCTTGTAAAACTGTTACAGGCTATAAACGCATCTGTAAAGACGGTCCCGTTTTGGAGAAGGAGGAGATATTATGGGAAAATTAAGTGTAAACCTCTGCGGTATCGAGCTTGATAACCCCGTTATCCCCGCAAGCGGTACATTTGGCTATGGCTATGAGTTCGCAGAACTGTATGATATAAATATGCTCGGAACCTTTTCATTTAAGGGTACGACAAAGGATGCTCGTTTCGGTAACCCCACTCCGCGAATTGCAGAGTGCAGTGCCGGTATGATAAACGCTGTCGGACTTCAGAACCCCGGTGTTGATAAAGTAATCTCCCACGAGCTGCCGAAGCTCAAAAAATGCTTTAATAAAAAAGTAATGGCAAATGTCAGCGGTTTTTCAATCGAAGACTATGCGTATACCTGCGAGCTTCTCGATAAAGAGGAGCAGGTCGGTTGGCTCGAAGTAAATGTCAGCTGTCCCAACGTGCACGGCGGTGGTATGAGTTTTGGTACTTCTCCCGAGGCTGCGGCACAGGTGACAGAGGCTGTTAAAAAGGTGACAACAAAGCCCGTTATTATCAAGCTTTCACCTAATGTTACCGATATCGTGTCAATTGCAAAGGCGTGTGAGAGCGCGGGTGCAGACGGCATCAGCCTTATAAACACACTTCTCGGTATGCGAATTGACCTTCGCACCAAAAAGCCTGTTATTGCAAATAAAATGGGCGGCTTTTCGGGCAGCGCAATTTTTCCCGTTGCTGTCAGAATGGTGTATCAGGTTGCAAACGCCGTAAATATCCCTGTTGTAGGAATGGGCGGTGTAACAACGGCAGAGGATGTTGTTGAACTTATGCTTGCGGGTGCCACCGCAGTTGAGGTTGGTGCTGCCAACCTTGTTGACCCGTTTGCCTGCCGTGACATAATAAACGACCTTCCGCGCGTTATGGATAAATATAATATAAAAAATTTAAGTGATATAATAGGAGGAGTAAACTAATGGGTAAGGATGTAATTATTGCTTGCGACTTTTCAAGCAAGGCACAGACACTTGAGTTTCTTGACAAGTTCACAGGCAAAAACCCGTTTGTAAAAATCGGTATGGAGCTTTTTTATGCAGAAGGTCCCGATATTGTCCGTGAAATCAAAAAACGCGGTCATAAAATCTTTTTGGACTTAAAGCTTCACGATATTCCCAACACTGTAAAAAAGAGTATGAATGTGCTTTCGCGTCTTGACGTTGATATGACAAACCTTCATGCAAGCGGTACGGTAAATATGATGAAAGCCGCTCTCGAAGGCCTTACACGCGAAGACGGCACAAGACCGATACTTATTGCGGTAACACAGCTTACTTCAACTGACCAGGAGAGTATGGAAAACGACCTTCTTATCAAAGAACCTATCGATAAGGTCGTTATGCATTATGCATCAAATGCAAAGGCAGCAGGCCTCGACGGTGTTGTATGCTCGCCGCTTGAAGCGGGAAAGGTACACGATACCTGCGGTAAAGACTTTGTAACAGTAACCCCCGGCGTTCGTTTTGCTGACGGTGATAAGGGCGACCAGAAACGTGTTATGACACCCGCGCAGGCAAAGGAGATAGGCTCTGATTATATTGTTGTCGGCCGCCCCATTACAGCGGCTGATGACCCCGTTGCAGCATATACACGCTGTGTGAACGAATTTGTAGATTAATAGATAGGAGATACAAAAATGGAAAAACTTATTGCTAAAGATTTACTTTCGATCAAGGCTGTATTCTTCCGCCCCGAAGAGCCTTTTACATGGGCAAGCGGAATTAAAAGCCCCGTTTACTGTGATAACCGCTTAACACTTACCGCACCCAAGGTAAGAGACGATGTTGAAAACGGTCTTGCACAGCTTATAAAAGAGAACTACCCCGATGCAGAGGTGCTTATGGGCACATCAACTGCAGGTATTGCACACGCGGCAATCACAGGTCACCTTATGGGTCTTCCTATGGGCTATGTACGTTCAGGCGCAAAAGACCACGGCAGACAGAATCAGATCGAGGGCAAGCTTGAAAAAGGACAGAAGGTCGTTGTTGTTGAAGATCTTATTTCAACAGGCGGCAGCGTTATCGAGGTTGTAAACGTTCTCCGTGAAGCAGGTGCTGATGTTCTCGGCATCGTAAGCATCTTTACTTACGGTATGAAAAAAGGTCTTGACCGTCTTGCTGAAGCAAATGTTAAAAACATTTCACTTACAAACTTCGATGTTATCGCACAGGTAGCAGCAGACGAAGGCTACATCAAGGAAGACGATGTTAAACGCCTTATTGCATTCAGAAATAACCCTTCAGACGAAAGCTGGATTACAAAATGAGAAGTCTTATAACTACAGAAGATTTATCGGTTGCCGAAATCAACGAACTTATGCAGACTGCGGCAGATATTATTGATAACCCCGAAAAATATGCCGATAAATGTCGCGGTAAAAAAATTGCAACCCTCTTTTTTGAGCCGTCAACCAGAACGCGTCTGAGCTTTGAAGCGGCAATGCTCGAGCTCGGCGGTAGCGTGATCGGCTTTTCCGATGCCGACAGCTCGTCCGCATCAAAAGGTGAGAGTGTGGCAGATACTGCAAAAATTATCAGCTGCTATGCCGATATAATTGCAATGCGCCATTTTAAAGAAGGCGCGCCGATGGTTGCATCAATAAACGCGTCAATTCCTGTTATAAATGCAGGTGACGGCAGCCATTGTCACCCCACACAGACCCTTGCAGACCTTTTTACTATTTATAAAAAGAAGGGTACAATCTCAAATCTTACAATCGGACTATGCGGCGACCTCAAAAACGGCAGAACCGTTCATTCACTCATAGAGGCGGCCAGCCGTTACGGCAATATCAACTTTGTGCTGATATCTCCTGATGAGCTTGCTCTGCCCGAATATATTAAAGAACAGGTATCAGAGTGTGAAGGCATAACCTTTACATCTATATCGTCACTTGACGAGGCACTTCCCGGTCTCGACGTTCTTTATATGACACGTATTCAGCGTGAGCGCTTTGTCGACAAGGACGAGTATGAACGCCTTAAAGACAGCTATATCCTCAATGTTGAAAAGATGAAGCTTGCAAAATCGAATATGATTGTTCTTCATCCGCTGCCCCGTGTAAACGAGATCAGTGTTGATGTTGATGCTGACCCGCGTGCAACATATTTTGAGCAGGCACTCTGTGGAAAATATATGCGTATGGCACTTATCTTAAAGCTGCTTGGTCTTGCAAAGCAGCCTAAAGAAAAGAAAAAATACGATATAGACACAGTAGGCTGTACAAACCCCAACTGTATCTCATCGTGTGAGCAGGAGCTCTGGGCACGCGTGTATACCGATAAAAAAGGTATATGCAGATGTGCATATTGCGATTCAGCAAAATATTCTGGTAAATAAATACCCCATAATAAAACATAACGGAAATGTAATAAGCCACGCAGCAATCATTTGTTGCGCGGCTTTTTTATTTATTCCGCGCCCCGCATATCCGCATCCCATGATTGATGCTGTTTTTGCGTGCGTTGTACTGACAGGCATACCCATTATCGTTGATAAAAACAGACTGATTCCGCCTGCAATATCTGATGATATGCTCATTTTACTGTCAATCTCAACCATCTGTCTGCCAACCTTGTCAATAATCTTTTTTCCGCCCGTTGCCGTTCCGAGTGCCATGACAACCGAACATAACAGGATAATTTGTATCGGTATATTAAATGCATTGTTAATACCCGTTGACAGCAGTAAAATGCTAATAAACTTCTGTCCGTCCTGCGCACCGTGCATAAGCGCCATAATTCCCGCGCTCACAATTTGCATATTTTTTGACACTTTTTGAGAAATATCTTTATCCTTTATCCTTTTATAAATAAAAAAACCTGCAATGAACCCACCGACAACCGATACAATAAGGCCTGTCACTGTAAGGGAAATTAGCTTTACACTAAAATTTTGTCCGCATGCAACACTTGCTCCTATGAGTGATGCGATTATTGCGTGTGATTCGCTCGTCGGTATGCCAAAAGCCCATGCACCGATTGCAAGAATGATAACTGATAACAGCGACGCGCAAATTGCTCCCGGCATTGTAATACCCGTTTCATTAAAAATATTCTTTGCAACGGCAGGAAACAGTGCACAGCTTATCGCCGTACCTGAAAAATTACATATTGCGGCAAGTATTACCGCATTTTTCATTTTAATTGCACCCGAGCAAACACAGCCTGCGATAGCATTGGGCGCATCGGTCCAACCGTTTACAAAAATAACACATAGCGTCAGTAGTGCCGCCAATCTGTCAACCGATAAAAAATTTTCAAAAACAGAATAATCCATATATTATTTCAAACACTTTATTTGAGGTGATATTTTGGAAAAGCTTTATAAACGATTTATTATAATAATCATTCTTCCTGTAATTATCGCGGCGTTTCCTTTTTTGGTGTATGCAGATACTGATTCGGGTGTTGCATACGATTGGTACTTTAAGCCGACAAATGACAACTCACAACCAAGTGTAATCCCCGAAGCCGATTTTTTAAATGACTATAATGTGATTTATCTCGGTAACGACTCGGATAAAACTCTTTATTTGACTTTTGATGCGGGCTATGATAACGGCTACCACACACAGATACTTGATACGCTTAAACAAAAAAATGTTAAGGCAGCCTTTTTTGTTGACGGCAACTTTGTTAAAACAAACCCCGACATTGTAAAGCGTATGTCAGCCGAAGGCCACCTTGTGTGTAACCATTCAAAAAACCATCCCGACATGACAAAGTATAAAAGCTTTGAAGAATACAGCGAGCAAATAAACGGCTGGAATACTCTTGTAACGGAGCTCGGTATCAAACCTTCGGGATTTTTTCGCTTTCCGAGCGGAAGATTTTCAAAACAAACCCTTGATT
The DNA here is from genome assembly GCA_045546815.1 of Eubacteriales bacterium. Lineage (GTDB taxonomy): Bacteria > Bacillota > Clostridia > Oscillospirales > QAKW01 > RGIG9041. The sequence continues at coordinate 12,219 of JAZQDN010000109.1, read as the reverse complement.
ATAACGAAAAGCTCGGTCTCACATCGGTTTTTTGGTCCTTTGCCTATTACGATTGGGTAGAGAGCGACCAACCGCTCCCCGATGCCGCAAAGGATAAAATTTATTCACGTGTTCATAACGGCGCGGTCCTTCTTTTGCATTCGACCTCAAAAACCAATGCCGCCATTCTTGGCGATGTTATTGATGATTTAACGATGCAGGGCTATACATTCAAAAGCCTTGATGAGTTTAAAAAGTAATCCCGTTGTACTCATTTTTAAGAGTGCTTACAATTTCCTCTGACTGCTCCTTGTAACTGACTCCCAGGTAGTCGAGTATCCCTTTTGTTATTTCTACACCTATCTCATAGATATTGTTTATAATAAATTCAGCGTCTGCAGGATTGTCGTGAAACCCTATTTCCACGATTACCGCAGGCGCGTTTGTTTTTCGCAGCTCATAAAACCCAAGTCCGCCGTAAACAGGCGACCCATCCGACAGCCCTATGTCTTCTGACGGTGTGATTTTGGACAGATGCTCAAAAATATCCGATGCAAGCCGATTGCTGTTTGTGTCGGCTTTGTAGTAAAAAACTTCAGCGCCTGATAGCTCTCCGCCCGCACTCTGTGATTGCAGTGCAACATAGATTTGCGGATTTTTCGCGTTTGCATCCGCAACGATCTCTGTAAGCGTCATTTCAGGACCATTTCTGTCTGCCGTAACCCCGTTTCTTATCAACTCGTATTCAATAACATTTGCAAGCAGGTTCATTCGCTGCTCTTCTGTTCCATAGCTTCCGTAGCCCGTATTAAAGTGCTGTGATGACGGTGATAGGTATACTGTTGCCATAATTTTTTGCCCCCATATTAAATATATTGCCAATAATCCGCTTACATTCTGAAATTATTTTTATAACGCTTGACAAAATAATTTATGATAGTTAAAATGTGCCTAAAAGGAGGTTTTGTGTATTATGAAAAACAAACCGTTCAAGTCAGTGATACTTTATCTTGGCTCAAATTTCTGGCAAAAAAAAGGCGGCGAATTTCCTGTTGACCCCGAGGAATTTATTTACCGCGAAAAAATGTATTTTGATAAAGCAACCTGGGATAAGGTTGTTGACAGTTTGCCCGAATATAATATTGATACAGTCGTAATTGCACTCGGCGAGGGTGTTGTTTATGACTCACACCCTGAGCTTGCAGTTGAGGGCAGCTGGAGTAAAGAAACTCTCAAGGCAGAGCTTGCAAAATTAAAGAGTATGGGCATCCGCGCCATCCCTTACGAGAATTTTGCACCAAACCATAACGCGTGGCTTAAGGACTATACATATATGGTCGGTACACAAAAGTATATGGATATCTGTGCTGATATCGTAAAAGATGTAATTGATATGTTTGATACTCCCGATATGTTCCATTTAGGATTTGGAACAGAGGGATATAATGTAAAATATTTTAACACCTTCCGTATGCCTCCGCATCCCATAACAATTGTATGCAGACCGTATATTCTTGCACAGCTTGCAAACACTCTTTTTGATATTTGTCGCGAAAAAGGTGTTCGTCCGTGGATGTGGGCAGACACAAGAACGGTTGAGGCTTTTGGCGGGGAAGAAAGCTTTTGCAAATTTATCCCTAAGGATGTGCTCCTTTCAGCACAGTATTACGGCAATCCTATTTCAATCGTATTAAAAGACGGAAAGCCATTTATAAAATCAACCAATGCCGAAATGGAGCATTTTAAAAAGCTGTCTGACCTTGGCTATACACAAATTCCTGCCGTAACCCGCAGAATTCATCCCGGCGCACCCAGAAACGTTATGCTTTATACCGCAATGCAGTGTAAAAATATCGAGGGCTATGTTGCACAGACACTTGCAAATACAGTAGAGCGTAAATACTATTCGTTAATGAATACTGTTTCAAAGCTCGGAATTGTATATGATGATTTATTTGATGAGGAGGGCAATCTCAATGGCTAAAAAATATAAAGCGGCGCTTTTGCACCTTGGCTCAAATATGTGGACACGACCCAATGTTGAATATCCGCCCCACCCCTTAACTAACCGCGGCTATGCAACAAAGCTTGTATGTGAAAAGGATGAGTGGATTGCTCTTACAGAGGAGATGGCAGCCTTAGGCTTTAATATGCTCCTTATTGACATGGCAGAGGGTGTGCGTTACGATTCTCATCCCGAGCTTGCAATTGAAGGTAGCTGGTCAAAAGAAGAATTTAAAGCCGACCTTGATCGCCTCCGCTCACTTGGTATTACACCAATTCCGAAATTTAACTTCTCACTCGGTCACAGCGCCTGGCTTAAGGATTATCTCTATATGGCTGGCACACCAACCTGGTATAAGGTATGCGCTGACCTTATTAAAGAAGTTTGTGAAATGTTTGACACACCCGAGTTTTTCCATTTGGGTCTTGAAGAAGAGGAGTACGGCTCACAGATGGGCCATGGTATTGCGGTTATCCGTAGCAAAAAGCTTAAATGCTACGATGCAAAGTTTCTATTTGATGTTTGCCGTGAGTGCGGCACTCGTCCGTGGATTTGGGTTGACCCCAACACAATTGACACCTTTGGCGGTGAGGAAGAATTTTGCGAGGTTGTACCAAAAGACGTTCTCATTTCAAACTGGTTTTACGGTAACTGCTTTGTTGGTAGCAATCTGCCTGACGACGCTGTACCGCGTTGCTATCTTTACAAAAAAATCGGTGATTGGGGCTATGAGCAGATTCCTACTACATCAAACTGGGGAAGCGAGTTTAACGCCAAGCAAACAATGCAATTTTGTAAGCAATTTACAGAAGACAGCATTGTCGGCTATATGTGTGCTTCATGGCTGTTTACAACCAAAGAAGAGCACTATGGCAATGTTGACTGCCTTGTAAACTTAAAATACGCCTACGACGACGTATACGGCAACTAAAATTAAAAGGACGAAAATTACTTTCGTCCTTTTTTATATGTCGGTTTGCTTGCAAGCAGTGCACGTTGTGCCTGCTTTTCTTTGGGAGAGGTGGCAACGTATACTTTTTTTGAGCTGAACGGATTAATTCCCGTGTAGTACATAACCGTAGATGCAGTTGACGGTGTCGGGTAAAAGTCCTGCACCTGCTCCGATTTCAATTTGTTTTTCTTTAGATATTCAGATAGCTTTTTGGCGCTTTGCATTGTTGAACCGGGATGTGATGACATAAGATAGGGGACAACGTACTGCTGCAATTTCGCCTTTTTCGATGCGGCGTCAAACTTTTCGCAAAATGCCTCGTGTACCTTAAACGACGGCTTGCCCATAATGCTCAGTACCTCGGGACAAATATGCTCGGGTGCTGTACGCAGCTGACCTGATACATGCTTTTTTGCAAGCTGCTCAATAAATCTACCGCCGTAAGCCTTGTCCGCCATCACGTAATCGTGACGCACACCCGAGCGTACAAACACGCGCTTAACGCCCTTTACCTTTGTCACGCGCTCAAGCATTTCAATGTATTCCGAGTGGTCTATAATGAGATTCTTACACACGTCCGGTGACAGACAGCGTCTTGTTGTGCAAACGCCCTTTTTGCCATCAGCTACCGCCTTGCAAGGCCCTGTTCTGAAGTTTGCAGTCGGTCCGCCGATATCGTGTATATACCCTTTAAAATCGGGGTGCTTTGCCAAAAGTTCTGCCTCTTTTACGACACTTTCAATGCTTCTTGACGTAACCGCGCGCCCCTGATGATAGGCGATCGCACAAAAGGCGCATCCGCCAAAACAACCGCGGTTGTGTGTAATTGAAAACTGTACCTCCGTCAGCGCGGGTACTCCGTCTTTTTTATATATCGGATGAATATCACGAGTGTATGCGATTTCTGCAAGTGTATCAAGCTCTTTCTGTGATAGCGGCATCTGTGGCGGATTTTGTACGAGTAACCCTTCGGCATACTGCTCACAAAGCACCTTGCCCGCCACCGCATCACAATTCTGATATTGAATCTTAAAGCTGTCGGCATATTTTTGCTTGTCGCTTACAACCTTGTCAAAGCTCGGCAGACGGACGTGTTCAGACTTAAGCTCCTCGCCTTTTTTGTATAAAACACACGTTCCGCGTACGTTTTTGATTTTGTGTATCGGCACACCTCTATCCAAAAGCTTTGCGATTTCAACGATTGAGCGCTCGCCCATACCGTAGCTTAAAATATCTGCGCCGCTGTCAATCAATACGCTTTTTCTTATTTTGTTGTCCCAATAATCGTAGTGCGCAAAACGCCGTAGTGACGCCTCGATTCCGCCGATTACAATCGGAACGTCGCCAAAAATCTCCCGCAGTTTGTTGCAATAGACAATAACCGCACGGTCAGGACGCTTGCCTGTTTTGCCGCCGGGCGTGTAATAATCATAGTCTCTTTTTCGCTTTGCAACGGTGTAGTTTGCAACCATTGAGTCGACGTTTCCTGCGTTTACCAAAAATGCAAGCCTCGGACAGCCAAGCCGTTTAAAATCGTCGTTGTTTTTCCAGTTCGGCTGTGCAATTACCGCGACCGAAAATCCTGCATTTTCAAGCACACGCCCAATGATTGCAGTACCAAAAGAAGGATGATCAATGTACGCATCCCCGCTAACTATTATAAAATCCGGCTGACCGCTTAATTCTGCAGCTGTCATCGGCATAGGTGATGTTGCATATTCCATAATTCAATTACCTCATAAATATTTTATTTTAAAGTCGGTTGAAAGTCAATATTCAGTATGGTATAATCAAGTAAAATGCAAAGGTGGGCAGTGTTATGACAGCAATAACAAATTCGCAGATTGTTCTCGAAAACGGAATCATATTTGACGGCACAATTATTGTAGATAACGGTAAAATAACTGATTTTGGTCCATCACGGAACTTTGATTTAACTGACTGTGAAATTATTGATGCAAAGGGTGCATATGTCGGACCCGGCTTTGTCGATATTCACGTACACGGCTGTGTCGGCTTCAGTACGTCTTTTGATGTTGAAAAAGCAGCAGACTATCTTCTTTCTCACGGTACGACCTCGTTTCTTGCAACGCCCGACTATCTTATGAACTTTGACGAAATGATGTCGGCAATCGACTCGGTTAAAAATAACTTCGGTAAGGTAAAGTCGCTTAAGGGAATGTACCTTGAGGGACCTTTTATCAATACAAGCAAAGGGGCATATGCTCACTCAAACCCGTGGAAAGACGGAATCACAAAAGAGCAGTATACTGCGTTTGTTGATAACGCGGGAAGCCTTGCGACCGTGTGGACGATCGCACCTGAACGCGACGATATAACAGAGTTTTTGCAGTATGCAAGAAAAATCAACCCGAACTGTAAGTTTGCTGTCGGTCATAGTGTGGCAACACCTATGCAAATCCGCAAGCTCGGTAAATACAGACCCACCATACAGACCCATTCAATGAATGCAACGGGCAGAAGCGCGGTTCCCGAGGGTACCCGCGGCTACGGTCCTGACGAATACTGCTTTAAAGAGGCTGATGTTTATTGTGAGCTCATAAGTGACTCGTGCGGTCTTCACGTTCACCCCGAAATGCAGCAGCTGCTTTTGCATAACAAGGGTGTACGCCGCGTTGTTTTAATAACAGACAGCACGGCAGAGGTGTTAAAGCCTCCCAGCCAGTATGCTCACGTAACCGATCTTAATTTTGATGACATGGGTAACCTGTCAGGCAGTATCTTAACAATGAACGCTGTTTGCCGTAATATAATGTCATTTACCAACTGCGGTATTGCACAGGCATTTTTGATGGCATCGACCAACCCTGCGCGTGCAATTGATATGGATGATAAATTCGGTTCAATAGATATCGGTAAAAATGCCGACCTTGTATTTGTTGATGATAAATTTAATGTACAAAAAGTAATGCTTGAAGGAGAAATAATATGTTAAAAGTAGGCTATTCCGAAGTGGTAGCAAACCCACCTCTTGGCATCGGTGTCGCGGGCTACTATGTTCCGCGTTTTGCAAAGGGTTTTTTAGATGATATAACGGTATCCGCTGTTGTACTCATATGCGGTGGCAAGCAAATTGCACTTCTCAGTGCCGATAACCTTTATATTTCGCGTGAGCTTGTTAAAAAATACTGCGAAAAAATAGAAAAAGCAACGGGTATTCCAAAGGATAATGTGTTTATCAGCGCAACACACAGCCATACTGCACCCTTGATTGCTCCCACTAACTTTTTTGAAGCAGACCCTGAACCGATCGCACAGTACGAAAAACAGTTTGAAAAGGCACTTGTTGATGCGGTAGTCGGTGCGCTTGCTGATGCAAAGCCTGCTAAAATGGGACATATCGTTGGTTACGCACCCGAGCGGGTTGCCTATATCCGCCGCTATAAAATGAAGGACGGCAGTACTATGACCTGCCCACCCGTAAATGACCCTAATATTGACCATCCTATCGGTACACTCGACCAGCGTGTTAATGTTGTACGTTTTGACAGAGAAAATGCGCCCACTGTTGTTATGGTAAACTACGGCCTTCACGCAGACACCGTAAACGGCGAGCTTTTGTCAGCCGATTGGCCGGGTGTTATGAAAAAAACGCTTGACAAAGCGCTTGACGGTGTTAAATGTATCTTTTTCAACGGTGCAGAAGGGGATGTCGGCAGTACAAACGTTTATCCCAAGGACGGCGATATGAATGATACCGAGATAAGCTTTGATAACGAAATGAAAAGTCCCGGTATGGCGCGTTTTATCGGCCGTGCAATCGCAGGTACAGTATTGCAGGTTTATGATAAAGTAAAATATGTTGATGTTGACAGTATCGATATTGTCGGTCGCGATATTCCTGTTGCCGCAAACGTTCCCGACCCGAAAGATTTGCCGACCGCTCACAAGTATAAAGAGCTTCACGAGGCAGGCAGAGACTGTGACATTCCGTTTTCCGCTATGGAGCTTACCACCGTTGTTGCCGAGGCTCTGCGTATGTGCAAGCTTGAAAACGGTCCCGAAACGTTTGATATATACCTCGCTGCCGTAAAAATCGGACCTGTTTGCTTGCTTGGTATCCCGGGCGAGCCGTTTACCGATATCGGTGTTGAAATAAAAAAAGCAAAGGGCTTTGAAATGATAATGCCCTGCTCGCTCACAAACGGTTATGAAGGCTATTTCCCAATGCAGTCGGCTTATGATGAAGGCGGCTATGAAGCACGCACATCACGATTTAAGGCAGGCGTTGCCGAAACAATAATAAAGGGTGCTGTTGAGCTTATTGAATCTATATGATAAACTACCAAAAAGAGTTAGATAATATAACAAATACCCTTACAGAAAAGCCTTTTCTTGCGCTGCATAGCTGTTGCGGTCCTTGCAGTACATATGTGCTTGAATACCTGACACAGTACTTTAACGTTACTCTCTTTTTTTACAACCCTAATATCCATCCAAAAGAGGAGTATGACAAGCGTCTTGACGCACAAAAAAGGGTCTGTGAAATCTTTAATGTGGCTGTTGTTGAGTGTGATTACAACGTGCAGACTTTTTTTGAAAAAGCCGCAGGACTTGAAAATGAAGCAGAAGGCGGAAAGCGTTGTGAGATCTGTTTTGAACTTCGTCTTGCGCATACAATCGAAAAAGCCTTAAAAAGCGGTCTGTACGACTATGTTGCAACAACTCTTACAGTCAGTCCTCACAAAAATGCGCAGCTTATAAACGAAATAGGTGAGCGTCTTACAGAGGATAAGAATATTATGTGGCTGCCGTCCGATTTTAAAAAGAAAAACGGATATCTGCGGTCAACTCAGCTTTCAAAAGAACACGGCATATACCGTCAGGACTACTGCGGTTGTGTCTATTCAAAAAATAATAATGATATGGAGAAAAAAATATGATTTCTTGTAGAGATTTTATCCCGGCATACAGCGAGTTCTTTAAGTACCTCGAAAAAAACTATGGCTTTTGTGAGGTGGAAAACTTCTGGGCAAGCCTTTTTAAACCCGACGGAAAGGGTATTTCGCTTGTAAACTATGTTGAGCGTTCAGGTATCCGTGGCTGCTTTGAATACTGGGCAGGCTCGCTTAACGAAGAAGCTGCCGATTTTACAATGTACCTTAACGAAAAGCGCGGCTTTTTCCAGATAATAATGCATCATTGCCCTTCAAAAGGCAGACTGCTTGAACAGCAGGAGGCAACGGGCATCCCGCCTTACCCGCATTATTGCCTGCACTGTGACTATTATCGCGGTGCCGTTGAAAAGCACGGCTTAAAATACCTTTATAACTTCACAGGTGTTGACCACGCTTCCTGCTCGATCGTGATTTATGACCCGAATGTTTTTGACGGCAGAGTCATCATTGACGATGATACAGAGGTTATGGACCGCAAAGCCGCTCAGAACGAATATTTCCATCAGGACTTTCACCACAGTATCAGCCGTTGCCTTCATTATGTGGGCGAAAAGTACGGTGACGGTGATGTTCGAGCCTTGCTTTGTCAATACACCAAGACTGTTTTAAATAATCTTATCGAAGATATCCGTAAAAACGGACTTCAGCCTTTAAAGGATTATATTCTTGAGTGCTACCAAAAAGAAAAAGCTCCCGATGCAGTAAATGTTACACTTTCTGACACCGAGCTTACTGTAAACGTTGAATATTGCCCTGTTGTAAAATATATGACCAAAAAAGGTTATTTTATCAGCCCTTGGTTTATAAAATCAACAGAGTATGTAATGCAGACATTGGCAGACGAATGTAACCTCTTGTTCAAAATGGGCGCCTACGATGAAAACACAGGTAAAACCGCTTATACTTTTTCGGTGAAATAATATGACTTTTATAACTAATGCAAAAATTGTTCTTGAGGACAGCATTATAACAGACGGTGTCCTTGTTGTTGACGGTACAAAAATTGTAAACTATGGAAAAAAAGGTGAACTTCCAATACCCGACAACGCTGAAATTATTGATGCCGAGGGTCTTTATGTCGGTCCCGGCTTTGTCGATATCCACGTTCACGGCGGTGGCGGACACGAGTTTTTGAAAGAACCGATTGAAGCGGCTGAATTTTTCCTTGACCACGGTACAACAACGCTTCTTGCGGCATCGCGTAATGTGTATGACCTTGATTTTTATCTTGAAAGCTATGACCGCGTGCGCCGTGCTATGAAGCAGGGCGGAGCAGGGAAGTGCATTTACGGAATTTATATGGAAGGTCCGTTTATGAACCCAAATTACGGTGCAAATCCCGAACGCAATCTGTGGCGCGGATACATTGACCCGAATCGCTATATGCCGCTTGCTGACGGTTGTGCAGATATTGTTAAGGTCTGGGCGGTAGCTCCCGAGCGTGAGGGGCTTGAGCCGTTTATGGCATATGCAAAAAAGGTGAATCCGCAGGTTATTTTTGCTGTAGGACACAGCGAGGCATCTTACGAGCAGATCGACGCACTTAAGCACTACGGAATAACCATCCAGACCCATTGTATGAATGCAACGGGCTGCCCCGAAGTTAAAAAAGGTGTGCGCTCGTGCGGTCCCGATGAATATTGCTTTTTAAATGACGATATGTTTGCCGAACTCATAAGTGATTCAGGCGGCGTGCACGTTTGTTCCAACCTTCAGCGTCTGCTGTTAAAAATAAAGGGTCTTGATAAGGTGATTTTGATTACAGACGGTAACGCTGTTGATTTTAAAGCACCACCTGAACTCGAAAAGTTTACCGACCTTTCCTTTGACCCCTTCGGCCGACTGGCAGGTAGCCGTCTTACAATGAATAAGGCGTGTAAAAACATTATGAACCATACAGGCATCAGCGTTCGTGAAGCGTTCCTGCTTGGCTCACGAAATCCTGCAAAGGCTATCGGAATCGACTCAAAGGTCGGCACAATTTCAAAGGGAAAGATTGCAAATCTCGTTTTTGTAAATGATGAATTTGATGTAAAAAAAGTAATGCTCGAAGGACAACTTTGGAAGTAAGGAGAATTAAATATGAAACACAAAATTTTATCAAGAATTGAAAGCGGTATGTTTCGCTATCAGGCGTGGCCGACGGTTGCAAAGGCAAAGGACGGTACTCTTTTTGTGGGCGCATCGGGTCATCGTCTTGGCCATTTCTGCCCTTTTGGTAAAAACTATCTTTATGAAAGTCACGATGAGGGTGAAACCTGGGTTGGTCCCCGCATAATAAATGACTCTTACCTTGACGACAGAGATGTGGGTCTTTTAACCTGGGGTGAACAAAATATTTTGATGTGTTCTGTAAATCACTCTCTTTCTCAGTATGAACAGCTGTGGGATAAAAAAACAGACACACACTCGCATTATAAAATCCGCACACCTCTTGCACTTGGTATGCGTGAGCATTGGAAATCAGTTCCCGCTGAAGAGCTTGAGCGCCGCTCGTTTGTCCGTGTATCTCATGATAACGGCAAGACCTGGTCTGAAAAACGCGACGCACCCATTTTTGCGCCTCACGGCCCCACACTTTTAGCTGACGGCGGTATTCTCTACATCGGACGTAAATTTGATTTAAACCGCACAAATCTCGATATTCAGGCATATGTGAGCTATGACGAAGGCTTGACGTGGGAGCTCCGCTCTCAAATCCCTTATCCCGAGTCATTAAAGAATGAACTTCTTTCCGAGCCGTATGCTATCCGCCTTAAAAACGGCGAGATTTTGCTTGCTGTACGAAGTGAGGACCCTGCGTCTCCCAAAAAACGTGAAACACTTAAAATGTATCTCACCCGTTCAACGGATGATGGTAAAACCTGGTCAGAACCGCAACTTTTAGATGCACTCGGTGCACCGCCTCATCTTATGGAGCACTCATCAGGTGCTTTGATTCTGGCATTCTCCAGCCGCTGTGAACCGATGGGTGAATATGTGCGGGTAAGCTACGACAACGGAAAAACCTGGTCAAAGGATACCTGCATCAGCCCCATTACACCCGATTGGGACCACGGCTATCCCACTTCGGTTGAACTCAGTAACGGCGATATACTTACTGTTTATTATCAGAAATGTCCCGGCGATGAGTTTAACTCACTCCACACTGTTCGTTGGAATCTTAAAGAACTTGATTAAAATCACACTAATAATAAAAAACTGTGTAGAAATAAATCTACACAGTTTTATTTTTTTATTCTTCAGCTTCCGTAGCTTCGGTAGCGTCATTGTTATCTTCTGTAATCTCTTCTACTTCGATAACAGTCTGCTCCTCAATGTACGGTCTGCCTTCCATAACAGCCTTAAATTCTTCGCCGCCGATCTTTTCTTTTTCAAGAAGCAGCTCGGATACTGCCTTGACCTTGTCAGCGTTTTCAGAAAGTAACTTTGTTGCTGTGTCATAAGCACTGTCAATAATACTCTTTATCTCGCTGTCAATAAGAGCCGCCGTCTGCTCTGAATAGCTGTTTTTTGCAGCGAGGTCATAGCCGAGAAATACCTCGTCTGACTCTTTGCCAAGAAGTATCGGACCGATCTTATCACTCATACCGTAGCGTGTTACCATTGCCTGTGCAATTTGTGTTGCACGCTGGATATCGCTTGATGCGCCTGTTGAAATATCATCAAGGAACAGCTTTTCACTTACGCGTCCGCCGAGCAATAAAACTATTCGCTCAAACATCATTTTCTTTGTGTTGTATGACAGATCTTCTTTAGGAAGCGAAAGGGTATAACCACCCGCGCCGCTTCTTGAAATAATTGATACCTCGTGCACCTCGTCTGCACTGTCAAGATGATAATTTACAACAGCGTGACCTGCCTCGTGATATGCTGTGAGCTTGCGCTCAGCCTCAATAATTTTGCGCGATTTCTTTTCAGGACCCATAATAACCTTTGTTATTGAGTCTTGAATGTTTTGCGCAGAAATTGCTTTTTGATTGTTCTTTGCTGCAAGCAGTGCCGCTTCGTTAAGTAAATTTTCAAGGTCAGCACCGGTAAAGCCAATAGTACCCTTTGCAACGGTTTTAAAGTCAACTGACTCTTCAAATTTTTTGCCCCTTGCGTGTACCTTCAAAATTTCTTCGCGTCCGTTTTGGTCAGGTGTACCGACATAAACGCGTCTGTCAAAACGTCCCGCACGTGTAAGGGCGGGGTCAAGCGTGTCTGCGCGGTTTGTTGCCGCCATAACAATAATGCCCGAGTGTGCGCCAAAGCCGTCCATCTCAACAAGCAGCTGGTTGAGTGTCTGCTCGCGTTCGCCGTGACCGCCGCCAATGCCCGAACCGCGATGACGACCGACCGCGTCAATTTCATCAATAAAT
>JAZQDN010000108.1:0-30123 GCA_045546815.1 Eubacteriales bacterium | reverse complement strand
TTGGCCTCCGACTTAGCCCTCGTTCTGCGCCCTGCGGCCTGTGCAGGAGCAGATGCATAAAATACAAAGAATTGCAGTAATTATTGCAAAAATACGCTTTTTCATAAATGATTTTCTCCAACCAATCAAATTTATTCCCATTATGAGCCAATTATACCATTTATCGATGCTGTTGTCAATTTTAAACAAATATAATTATATGTTGAATAACATAAAAATATTTGTTATAATAAAATATCATATGTACATAGGAAGTAATATAAATGGCTAAATCAAAGTATACAAGCATTGGCGGCAGTGCGCTTATAGAGGGTGTAATGATGCGCGGTCTTGGCAAAATGGCGATTGCCGTGCGCAAGGAATCGGGCGACATTATTTTAAAGGTCGAGCCGACAAAGCCTGCCAATAAAATCATAAGTAAAATACCGCTTGTGCGCGGTATCTATTCGTTTATCGCGTCAATGGTGACAAGCTACAAGTCGCTTATGTACTCGGCTGACGTTTCGGTGGAGGACGCGCTGGAGGAGGAGCCTGAGGGCAAGCTTGACAAGTGGCTGACAAAGGTTCTTGGCGACGGTGGTATGCAGGTGCTCGGCGTAATTTCAATGGTGCTGGGTCTTGTTTTTGCGGCGGTTGCATTCATCTTTTTGCCGACACTTATTGCCGACCTGTTTTCAAAATATATTGTTGAGCTCGGTCCTACCGTTAAACGAATTTCGGTCGGTATATTTAAAATGCTCATTTTTGTGCTGTATATGCTCTCTGTTTCAAGAATGAAGGAAATGCGCCGCGTGTTTATGTACCACGGTGCAGAGCACAAGACGATCTTTTGCTACGAGGCGGGTGGCGAGCTCACCGCAAAAAACGCTAAAAACTACAAGCGTTTTCATCCGCGCTGCGGCACATCGTTTATTGTAATTACTCTGCTTGTCAGCTTTGCGGCGTCACTTATTATCCCGTGGCAGAACGCACTTTGGCACTCTGTTATAAAGTTTTTGCTGCTTCCTGCCGTTATGGGTCTGGCTTACGAGTTTATTCGTCTTGCGGGCAAGTATGACAACGTCTTTACCCGTGTAATATCGGCGCCCGGCGTGTGGATGCAGAGGATCACCACGATTGAGCCCGACGAGTCGATGCTTGAGTGTGCTGTGTGGGCAATGCGCGGTGTTATCGAAGATATCCCGCTTAATACACGTCTTAAAATTGTTGACGGCGAGTGTGTACCCGATGAAAAAAGCGAGTGATATTTTTGCACTTGGAAAAAACATACTGAAAAATGCAGGGGTGGAGACGTTTGCGTTTGACGCAGCGGTTATTTTTGAGAACGCTTACGGTATGACAAAGACCGACGTTATCGTAAGCCCCGACAAAATGCTTTGTGAGGACGGCTTTATTGAGCTTTGTAACAGGCGCGCACAGGGTCAGCCGCTGCAATACCTTGTCGGTAAGTGGCAGTTTATGGGCTTTGACTTTTACGTTGACAAAAACGTGCTTATCCCGCGCGCCGACACCGAAACGCTTGTTGAATATATTGTTTCTTTAAAGGCGGAAAAGCCGCGTATTCTCGATATGTGCACAGGTTCGGGATGCATCGGCATTTCGCTTGCACGGCTTTTAAAGGGTGCAGATGTCACCCTTGCCGACATCAGCGAAAATGCGCTGGCGGTTGCAAAAAAGAACGCCCTGCTCAACGGTGTGAGTGTAAATGCCATACAGGCGGATTTACTGCAGGGCTATGAACGTTATTTTGAAAAAAACACCTTTGACATAATTGTTGCAAACCCGCCGTATATAAAAACGGCAGATATGCAGGGCTTGTCAAAGGAGGTCAGGTGCGAGCCGTATATTGCGCTTGACGGCGGTGCCGACGGCACCGATTTTTATAAAGCACTAATACTTTTATGGAAGGATGCACTGAAGGACGGCGGTGTTATGGTACTCGAGGCGGGGTACGATACGTCGCACGATATCTGCACACTGTTTACAGAATGCGGCTATCGCGATATTGTGACAAGAAAGGACGTAAACGGTATCACGCGTATGGTCAGTGCAACAAAGGCGGATGAAATGTTTTAAGCGGGCTGCGGCGTCGGTTATCGCCGTAGCTATTTTATTTAACTGTGTTGTTTTTTGCTACGCGGCTTATGATGCGGTAAAGGTGACAGACACAACCGATTATAAGCTCAACTACAGCGGTAATACCAGATTATCTGTAAAAAACGGCACCTATACAAAGGGCACCAACACCTACGGTGCAAAGGTATACACGGTTGAGGCGAGCCCGTCGAGCGTCAGCGTTGTCGCAACAAACGGCAAGTCGCTTTACGGCGCAAAGACGCTCACTGACATTATCGCGCAGACAGATACGGGCGGCAAAAGCGTCGCCGCGGCGATAAATGCCGACTTTTTTTCGACAACAACGGGACTTCCGCTTGGGGTACAGATCACAAACGGCAGGCTTGTTGCGACAAATCTTACAAGCTATGATGCGGGCGCGGGTCGTGTGTCGATCGGCTTTAAGGCGGATGGCAGCACAGTGTTTGGTGTTCCCGAGTTTGATATAAAGCTTTCTATCGACGATTATTCAATAAAGATCGACAAGATAAACCGTCAGAATACATACACAGACCACGTTTTGCTCTTTACCTCCGACTACGGTGACAAGACACACTGGGGCGTTACGGCAAAGGGCACAGGCTACGACGTAATTGTGCTTGAAACGGAAAAGGCTATCGGTGTTGACGGCAAGTTCAAGTGCTATTACAAGGAATATCATCAGAATATAACCACACCGCTCGATATTAAAAAAGACAAAATCTATATCTGCGCGCCCACAGGAATGTTTGGCAGCTTCAGCCCACCACCTTATCTTGAGTATGGCGGTGAAAAGGTGTATACCGATGAGAGCTTTGTAACCGTTACCGAAAAAACGGGCAAGTGGAAGGGTGTTGTAAACGCAGTCGGCGGCGGCAATTTTCTTATAAACAACGGTGTCATCCGCTATCCGTCGACCTATGACAGCGCAATAAAAAACACCTATACCTCGCGCACAGCTTTTGGTGTAAAGGCGGACGGCACATATGTTTTTTATGCCGCCGAGCGCAACAAGCCATCGGGTGTGTCGGGTGTGTGGATGGACGCTGTCGCACAGGCGATGTTTGATATGGGCTGCGTGTATGCCGTAAATCTTGACGGCGGCGGCTCGACCACGGTTGCGGCAAACGCGGGCTACGGTCTTGCGGTACAAAATAAATGTCAGGACGGTGCGCAGCGCAAAATTGCAAATGCGCTCCTGCTTTTATCAAATGAGAGCGCACCTGAAATAATTGAGGACTTTGAAGAAAAAAAGGAGCTTACCGACATTTACAGCGGCACTAACCTTATGACAGCATCAGTAATAAGCGACAGCGCTTACACGGGTGCGGGTGCACTTAAGCTTGACTATGCGCTTAAGGGTGTCGGCAACAGCGTCGGTGTCGGATTTTCACCGATCGACGTGACAAAATATAAAATGCTGTCGGTTGCCGTAAATGAGATGGGGTCGGGTGTCCGAGTTGACGCACGGCTTAAAAACGGCGACAAGGAGTTTACACGTGCCATTTTAAAAGGCAATGAAAAAAGCTATCTTCGCGGGCAGGTTGACGTGAGCGATGCAACACAGCTTGTCGGCTTTGAAATAGTCTATGAGCTCGCGGCAAAAAACAGGAATACTGTTTTAATTGACAGAATCGTCGGGCTTGGAGCCGATATGAGCGCCGATACGCTCGCACCGACACTTACCGTTAAAAATGAGGGCGGAAAATTGAACATCAGCGCAACCGAGCCGGTGTTTGACGCAGGAATTGATACGGGCGGTGCCGAGGTTACCGTTGACGGCGATAAAATGATTCGCACAAACACAATTGATACCGCTTTGTACTCAAACGACAAAATTCACAAGGCAAGGGTCGACGTGACAGATACGCTCGGCAACCGCGCCGTAGCATATCAGCTGTTCAAAACAGCAAATTATGCGGCTCCCCTGCCCTTTTCCGATATGAGTGACAGCAAGTGGGATGCACTCGCGATACGCTACTGCTACGAAAACGGCATCATAAACGGAGTGAAGGAAAACGGCACTCTCAACTTTAAGGGTGCTGACAATATAACGCGTGCCGAGTTTTGCGTTATGGTGGTAAACCGCAAAAAGCTTGATATAAACAGTTATGTGGGAATAACCCTGCCCTATGCCGACGCGGAGGACATTCCCAAATGGGCGCTTTTGTATATAAAGGCGGCATATGCCGAGGGGATAATGACGGGCTCCAAGGCGGGCGACAGTGTTGTGTTTAACCCGAATGCCGACATAACGCGTCAGGAGGCGGCATCGGCGCTTGACAGACTTATTGAAAAGGATAGCCGTATCTCGTCGTCGGTGAGCTTTACCGATCAGAGTACCTTTGCAAAATGGGCAAGGAAATATATCGAATCGGCATCAACACAGGGTCTGTTTATGGGCGACAAGGACGGCAGATTTAATGCCGAAAAAAATCTGACACGTTCCGAGTCAGCGGTTGTAATGTCAAAATTATAATAAAAAAAGAGTTCCTTAAACGGAACTCTTTTTAAGTTTTTTATAAGCGACAACGGCAATTGTTCCCTGCACCAGTATTACGAGAGACCATGATATCGGGTAGGATATGAACAGCCACTCAAGTGAATGGAACTGCGGCAGCTTGAAGATAGTAAAGATCCAGCCGACGCGGAAGGCGCACACACCGAGAATTGACACGATCATCGGTGCGATTGAGCGGCCCATACCGCGAAGTGTACCTGTGGTAACGTCCATAACACCGCATAAGAAGTAGGTAAATCCGAAAATCGCCATACGTATAGCGCCGTAGCTGATGGCCTCTGCCGAGTCGGTGATATAGATCGACAAAAGCTTTTCAGAAAATGCAAACGAAAGTCCGCCAAGCAAAAGACCTGTAAGTGCGGAGAGCGCCATACAACGGAAAAATATTTTTATAACGCGGTCATAGCGTCTTGCACCGACGTTCTGACCGACAAAGTTGACTGCCGTCTGGGAAAACGAGTTCTGCGCGGTGTACACAAAGCCCTCAATGTTTGCTGCCGCCGCGTTGCCTGCAACAACGACAGAGCCGAACGAGTTTACCGATGACTGAATGATAACGTTTGAAATTGAAAACAGTGAGCTTTGAATACCCGAAGGGAGCCCGATGCGAAGTATCTTTAAAAGCTGCTTTTTTCTGATCTTCAGCTTTTTAAATTCAAGACGGCAGGCATCTGTCCGCTTAGCAAGAGCTGAAAGCACAAGAATTGCCGAAAGCACCTGGGAAATGGCGGTTGCGAGTGCAACACCAGCCACATCCATATGAAACAGAACAACAAAGAATACGTTGAAAACAACGTTTACAACGCCTGAAATCGTAAGATATATGAGCGGGCTTTTTGTATCGCCTGCGGCACGCAGTATTGCCGCACCGAAGTTGTATAAAAGGCTGCCGACAGCACCGCAAAAGTAAAGCTGGATATAGATGGTCGATTTGTCAATTACATCCTCCGGGCAGGCCATGAGCTGAAGCAGCGGATTGGAGCAGGTAGTGCCGATAATTGTGATAATAACACCGCAGATAGCCGCGGTGGGAATAGCGGTGTGGACTGCATCACTTGCGTCCCTGTCGTGACCTGCGCCGAGTGCGTGTGCGATTGTAACGCCTGCACCGATGGAAAGACCCATAAACAGATTTACAATAAGGTTTATGAGCGAGCCGGTGGCACCAACAGCCGAAACCGAGCTTGAGCCGCAGAATCTGCCGACAATAACGAGGTCTGCCGCATTAAAAAGCAACTGCAGAACACCCGTTAATATAATGGGCACAGTATAGAGAATAATGTTTTTGGTAATCGGGCCGCTGACCATATTGATTCGTTTTTTTGTTTCGACCACAGCGCTCACCTCTCTTTAAAGTTAATATATATTATAATACTTTAAAATAATATTGCAATAAAAAATCCGACTTTTCAGTCGGATTTTTTGTTTTTGGTTGTGACGGTTAGTTACCGTACTTCATAATTTCTTCAACAACCTTCTGGTTTTTGTTGGCAACCTTTTCAATTTCGGTCTTAACGTTGTAAGCTGCGTTACCGTTAAGAGCGTCAAGAACGTTACCGCCAACATCGCTTGCGTAGTAGGGTCTGCCTGCGAATGAAGGCGAGAATACAACGTGGCGTGTTACGAAGTCGAAGTACTGTTTTCTCTGTTTGTAGTTGAAGTTGTAGTACTCGAAGGTGTTGAGGTTATCAAAGTAAGTCTCTGTAAATCTTGTAGCCCAGAGCTCCATAAACTTAAGAGCAAAGTTTTCGTTGTCAGGCTTTGCAGTCTTTCTGGGAAGAACCATACCGAAGCCGTAGTACTGACAGGTTTCTGCGCCTGTTTCAGTGTTAGCCTTGGGGAAGGGAACCCAGTTGATCTGTACGTGCTTTGAGTACTCTGTATCACGGTAAACCTGTGTATACATTGTAGCTGACATAAGAGTTGTGCCCTCGTAAAGTCCCATATGCTCTTTAACCGTGTTGTTTGAACCGCTTGAGCATTTGAAGTTTACAACCTGGTTAAGAGTTGAAACATATTCCATAGCAGCGATAAACTGCGGATGTGTCCAGTTGTTCTGGATTGTCGGAACCTCAGCGTCTGCAACGATCTGTATGTAGTTTACGCCGTTGGTCGAGTCCCATGTAAACGGAATGTTTGACGGGAAGCAGGTCCAAGCGCAAAGCTCGTTACCGTTCTGTGTTGTCTTGGGCGCTGACATAAGGTATTTTTTGCAGGTGTCCCAATCCCAAACGCCTTTTTCCCACATGATGTGCGGGTCAGAAAGACCGAGCTCCTGTGTAAGTGTCTGGTTGTACCAGAGCATATCTACAACACCGATAGGTGCGATAAGACGGAGTGTGTTACCCCACTTACAAAGGTCCATGGTTGTTTTACAAACACCGGGAGATGAACCGAGGTTATTGATGTTTACAAGTGATGTGATTGATTTTGATACACAAAGTGCCTGCGGCTGAATGTTATGGTTTGTGTAGATAAGGTCGCACTGCTTACCTGCGTTCATATACTGAAGAACAGAGTTGATTGAGTTCTGATGCTGTTTTACAGTATATTTGAGTGTAAGGCCGATCTCGTCCTTAAGATCCTTGAACCATGTCCACTCGTCGATGGTCTCACCCTTTTGGTTACGGTATGACCAAGCGGCAAAGTTATCAGCTGTGAAGAATTCAAGCTTTTTGCCCTTGAGGTCAGAAATTTTTGTACCCGCGCGAACGAAGCCTGTGTCGTTGATGTCAAACGAAGGCATTGCGCCTCTGTTTACCTGACGGTCACGGTTGATAAGCGGGTTCTGGTCAAAGTTGTACTTTGACTGCTCGGTCGCAAAACGCTCCGATTTTTCAAGACCCTGCTCCTCATCGGGAATAAAGCCGTTGTTGTTGGTAACTGCACCTTGAATACGGTACTCGTCGTCAACCTCGTGGTTACCCGTTTCAATGATGTTACCCTCAGCGTCTTCTTTCCAAGAACCTTCATCTTCACCTTTTTGCTCTGCATTATCGATAGCTTCCTGCTTTTCTTCAGCAGTCTGGTCCTTGTTGGGCTTGTTTGTGGTTGAATTGTTGTTTTTGTTGCCATCTTCTTTAGCGCCGTCGTCTTTATCGCCGTCGTCGCCTGCGTTGTTGTCTGACTCAGTGTTGCCCTCATCATCTGTGCCGACAACTGCCTCATCCTCGTCGTCTGTCTTCTTTTTACAAGAAACCGACAGTGTTCCGAGCATAAGCAAAACAAGAAGAAGTGCAAGTAATCTGCTTACTTTTTTCATAAAGAACTCCTTTCTTATACTTAATGTATATAGTCCTGCATAATAACTATATCATTCTTTTTAAAATTTTTCAACAAGTTATCTAAATTTAACAAATAATCATCCGATATTAAACAAAAAAACAGGGAAACTTTTTGTTTCCCTGCTTAAAAAGTATTGGTTTAGTTGCCGTATTTCATAAGCTCTGCAAGCTTCTTTGCGGCTTCGTTTGCGTATTTTGTAGCTTCAGTCTTAACGTTGTATGCAGCGTTACCTCTGAATGCTTCACGCATATTGCCGTAGATACCCGTAATACCCGGTGAGTAAACAACGTGCTGTGTTACAAAGTCAAAGTACTGTTTTCTCTGCTTGTAGTTGAAGTTGTAGTACTCGAAGGTGTTGAGGTTATCAAAATAGGTTTCTGTAAAGCGTGTTGCCCACAGCTCCATAAACTTAAGAGCGATGTTTTCGTTTTCGGGCTTTGCAGTCTTTCTGGGAAGAACCATACCAAAGCCGTAGTACTGTGCGGTTTCTTTACCTGTTTCTGTGTTGGCCTTGGGGAAGGGAACCCAGTTGATCTGGATATGCTTTGCATATTCGTAGTCGCGGTAAACCTGTGTATACATTGTAGCTGACATAAGTGTCGTGCCTTCGTAAAGACCGATGTGCTCTGCAACAACGCCGAGACCGCCGTTATCGCCGCCTTGCTGGTGGTTTGTCTGCTGGTTTACGCTTGCGATAAACTCCCAGGCTGCAAGAACCTGCGGGTCTTGCCAGTTGTTTTTGATTGTAGGAACCTCGGCATCTGTTACGATTTCGTAGGTTGCCTTGCCGTTGGTCGAGTCCCAGGTAAAGTAGAAGTTACCCCAGAAGCAAGTCCATGAAACGAGTTCGCGTCCGTCCTTTGTGGTTTTAGGAACCGAAAGCATATACTTTTTGAATGTATCCCAGTCCCAAACACCTTTTTCCCACATTACGTGCGGGTCAGAAAGGTTGAGCTCCTGATTAAGTGTCTGGTTGTACCATAGAACGTCAACAACACCGATCGGTGCGATAAGACGGAGTGTGTTACCCCATTTACAGAGGTCCATTGATTTTTTACAAACACCGGGGGATGAACCGAGGTTGTTGATGTTTACAAGTGATGTGATTGATTTTGAAATACAAAGTGCCTGCGGACAGAGCGTTACATGGTTTGTGTAAATAATGTCGCACTGCTTACCTGCATTCATATTCTGTAAGGAAGCGTTGATTGATTTTTCGTGTTGCTTCATTGTGTACTTGATCGAAAGACCGAGCTCGTCTTTGAGGTCTTTGAACCACTGCCACTCGTCGATGGTCTCACCCTTTGCGTTACGGTATGACCAGGCGGCAAATGTGTCGGCTGTGAAGAACTCAAGCTT
Organism: Eubacteriales bacterium; assembly: GCA_045546815.1. Taxonomy (GTDB): domain Bacteria; phylum Bacillota; class Clostridia; order Oscillospirales; family QAKW01; genus RGIG9041. The sequence goes on along the minus strand of JAZQDN010000108.1, from coordinate 20,864 downwards.
TTTGCCCTTGAGGTCTGAAAGCTTTGTGCCTGCACGAACGAAGCCTGTGTCGTTGATATCAAATGAAGGCATTGCGCCTCTGTTTACCTGACGGTCACGGTTGATAAGCGGGTTCTGGTCAAAGTTGTACTTTGACTGCTCGGTCGCAAAGCGCTCTGATTTTTCAAGACCCTGCTCTTCGTCGGGAATAAAGCCGTTATTATTGGTAACAGCGCCTTCGATACGGTACTCCTCGTCAACCTTGTGGTTGCCTGTTTCGAGAATGTTGCCGTCGGCGTCCTCTTTCCACGAGCCCTCGTCCTCACCTCTTTGAATAGCATTGTCGATAGCTTCCTGCTTTTCTGCAGCGGTGGGAGTTTTGTTTGTGTTTGTGTTATTATCCTTGTTGCCGTTGCTCTTGCCGTCGTCTTTATCATCGTCTTTAGCGCCGTCATCACCGTTATCGTCAGTGCTGTCGCCGCTGTTTTCGCTACCACTGTCGTTATCGGTGCCGACTACTGCTTCGTCCTCGCTGTCGTCTTTCTTTTTACAAGAAACCGATATTGTCGCGAGCATCAAGAGAATGAGAAAAACTGCAAGTAATCTGCTGATTTTTTTCATAAAAATACCCTCCTTTTTGTAAAAAAATTGTACTAGTTAAAGTATAACATCATTAGATGCATTTTTGCAATATGATTTACACTTTTAGGAAAAATTTACAAATTAACGGGAACTATATACAAAATAAAACGGAATACACGAAGTATCCCGTTTTATTATAATTGCAGCTATTAGTTGCCGTATTTCATCTGTGTAGCAAGGTCTGCTGCCATTTCGTTTGCGTATTTTGTAGCCTCAGTCTTAACGTTGTAAGCTGCGTTGCCGCGGAGGGCTGCGAGCATATTACCGTATTTGTGTGAGCCTGCGATAGCAGGTGAGTAAACAACGTGACGTGTTACAAAGTCGAAGTACTGTTTTCTCTGTTTGTAGTTGAAGTTGTAGTACTCGAATGTGTTGAGGTTATCGAAGTAAGTCTCTGTAAATCTGGTAGCCCAGAGCTCCATAAACTTAAGAGCTATGTTTTCGTTGTCAGGCTTTGCTGTCTTTCTGGGAAGGAGCATACCGAAGCCATAGTACTGGCAGGTTTCCTGACCTGTTTCTGTGTTCGCCTTGGGGAAGGGAACCCAGTTGATCTGTACGTGCTTTGAGTACTCTGTATCACGGTAAACCTGTGTATACATTGTAGCTGACATAAGAGTTGTACCCTCGTAAAGACCGATGTGTTCTGCAACAACGCCGAGACCGCCGTTGTCACCGCCCTGCTTGAAGTTTACCTGTGAGTTAACGCCTGCGATGAACTCCCAAGCTGCAAGAACCTGAGGATCAGTCCAGTTGTTAGCGATTGTAGGAACTTCAGCATTGGCAACGATTTCTGTTGTAGCCTTACCGTTGGTTGTATCCCATGTGTAGTAGATGTTTGTAGCAAAGCAGGTCCAAGCAACGAGCTCACGGCCGTCCTGTGTGGTCTTGGGGATAGAAAGCATATATTTCTTGAATGAATCCCAATCCCATTTGCCTTTTTCCCACATGATATGGGGGTCTGAAAGACCAAGCTCCTGGTTGAGAGTCTGGTTGTACCAGAGCATATCTACAACACCGATAGGAGCGATAAGACGGAGTGTGTTACCCCACTTACAAAGGTCCATGGTTGTTTTACAAACACCGGGTGATGAACCGAGGTTGTTGATGTTTACAAGTGATGTGATTGATTTTGAAACTGTGAGAGCTTCAGGGCAGAGGATAGCGTGGTTAGAATAGATAACGTCACACTGCTTACCTGCGTTCATATACTGAAGCGCCGAGTTGATTGAAGCGTCATGCTGCTTCATTGTGTACTTGATTGAAAGACCGAGTTCGTCTTTGAGATCTTTGAACCACTGCCACTCGTCGATGGTCTCACCCTTTGCGTTACGGTATGACCAAGCCGCAAATGTGTCGGCTGTGAAGAACTCAAGCTTTTTGCCCTTGAGGTCTGAAAGCTTTGTTCCTGCACGAACGAAGCCTGTTTCGTTTATGTCGAATGAGGGAAGTGCGTTTTTGTTTACCTGACGGTCACGGTTGATAAGGGGGTTCTGGTCAAAGTTGTACTTTGACTGCTCGGTCGCAAAACGCTCCGATTTTTCAAGACCCTGCTCCTCATCGGGAATAAAGCCGTTGTTGTTGGTAACTGCACCGATGATACGGTCTTCTTCGTCGGTCTCGTGGTTACCGGTACCGATGATGTTACCTTCAGCATCTTCTTTCCAAGAACCTTCAGCTTCACCTTTTTGTACGGCGTTGTCGAGAGCTTCCTGCTTCTCTTCAGCTGTCTGGTTCTGATTTGAAGTATCGTTGTTTTTGTTGCCTTCTTGCTTGTTGTTATCTTTATCGTCTTTGTTAGCGCCGGCATTATCATCTTTGTTTTCGCTGTCGCCGCTGCTTTCGCTGCCACTCTCGTTATCGGTGCCAACTACAGCCTCGTCATCGCCGTCGTCTTTCTTTTTACAAGAAACCGACAGTGTGCCGAGCATTAAGAGAATGAGAAAAACTGCAAGCAATCTGCTGATTTTTTTCATAGTCCTTTTTCTCCTTTATAATTTTTATAACAAAAGGGGTTTTTGCAGAGTACCCCGATTATCCTATCTTATAGTAATCGCTATAATTCTAACATTTTTGGTTTCTAAACTCAATACGGCAGATTTTACAAAAAATACGGAATTTTTTATTAATTTTAACCAAGTGTCATTTATCCTTTCACCTATATATGTAACGTGAGGCAAAAAATGTATCACTTTTTAAAAAAATCTTTTATTTTTTCTGTACAAATGCAAAATAAACAGTATAATTAGGATAATGAGGCATATTTTTATGCAAAATTTTCAAATTTTCATATTAAAAATTATAAAGGAGAGTATTTTATGAAAATTTCAGTTAATACAAACGGTGCTCCTGTCGCCGACAAGGAAAGATTTAAGTATCTTAAAGAATGCGGCTTTGATGCTTGCGACGTAAAGCTTTCAGAGTACTTTGGCGTTGACGGTGTGTTTGGCGATATTGACGCAGTAACAGACGCACAGATCAAGGAATATTTTACAGAGCTTAAAAAGTGCGCAAAGGAAGCCAAAATGGAAATTGGTCAGACCCACTCACAGTTTAGCGGTAAGCTTGATGATTATGAGGGCGGTATGGCTGACGTTATCAAGCGCGAGATCGCTTGTATCAAGGCAACAAAGTATCTCGGTGCAAAATACTGCGTTATCTCGCCTGTTGTTATGGAAGGCAGACGTTACGACCTTCTTGTTTCGGAAAACTTTAATGCCGCTGCCAAGTTTTATAAAGAGCTTATCCCCACGCTTGAGGAGTGCAAGGTAATCGGCTGTATTGAAAATATGTGGACTACCGACCCCGTTTCTAGATACACCTGCGCTACTATCCTTTCGCGCGCAAAAGAGCTTAATAAAATGGTTAAAAAGCTTGGCGAAAACTACAAAATCTGTCTCGACATCGGTCACTGTGCACTGACAGCTGACAATCCCGTTGACGTTATCAAGGCTGTAAAAGACAATCTTGTTTGTATGCATATCCACGACAATAACGGCTGGGCAGACCTGCACGCGATCCCCTACGGCGGCTTCGGCAAGCCCGTTGGTCTCAAGCCTGTACGCATCGACTGGCCTACAACACTTGAGGCGATCAAGGAATCGGGCTACAAGGGCAACATCAACTTTGATATCGTTCCTCCCGGACCCGTTGATATAAGAAAAGACGGCTATCTCTATCTTGCAGACATCGGCAGATACTTTGTATCGGTTATAAAGGGATAAGGAGATCGTATTATGAAGATTTCTGCTACCGGTGCCAACACCAACGGTCTTCAGTTTCTTGCAAGAGCGGGCTTTGAGGCGTGCGACTTCAATGTTGGTTGGTATTTTACCAGCAAGGCTTCCCCTCTTTACGATATTTATAATGTAACCGATCAGCAGATTGTTGAATATTTTACTCCCCTTCGTCAGCTTGCAGACGAGCTTGGAATTGAGATTTTTCAGACACACGGCCTTGGCTGTGTTGTGGTGGGCGATTTTGAGGGCGGACTCAAAGAATACGTTGCACGTGCAAGAGGTGCATATCTTGCATCAAAGGTGCTCGGCGCAAAGTACTGTGTTCAGCACCCCAGCTTTGACTGCACCTGCCCGTATGATATCAACAGAAAGCGCTCTGTTGCTCATATGCTTGAGGCGTACAGCGCCTGTAACGAGGCACTTGAGGAATTCGGTATTATTTGTTGTATCGAAAATATGCACCACACTAACCTCACCTATCGCCACCGTGCTGCAACAAGCCTTTCGCGTGCAAAGGATATGGCGGAGCGGGCAGATACCCTCGGCAAAAACTTTGGTGTTTGTCTTGACGTCGGTCACTGTACCGTAACTGAGGACGACCCTGTAGAAGCGGTTTACATACTCGGTGACAGACTAAAGGTTTTGCATACACACGACAACGACGGTATGTGGGATCTGCATCAGTTCCCTTACGTACGTCAGGGCAAGCCACCCAGCCGCAGCCCTATGAAAATCGATTGGGAGCTGTTTATGAAAGCGCTTGCCGATATCGGCTATAACGGTACTCTCAGCTTTGAAACGGGCGCACCCGGTCCCGAGCCTATCCGTGATGCAGGGCAGAAATATCTTGCCGCAATCGGCAGATACCTCGTTTCAAGATACGAATTTTATAAAGGTAAATAATTATGAAAATTTCAGCATCAGCAGCAAACAGCGACGGTCTTCGCTTTATTGCAAAGGCGGGGTTTGAAGCCTGCGACTTCAGTGTGGACTGGTACTTTAGCAGTAAGGCGTCCGCTGTTCGCGACATTTTTAACATAACTGATCAGGATATTATTGATTATTTCACACCCGTGCGCAAGCTTGCAGACGAGCTTGGCATTGAAATTTATCAGACCCATGGACTATCCTGCTCTGTAAAAAGCCTTGAGGGCGGACTTAAAGAATACGTTGCGCTCTCAAGGGGTAGTTATATTGCATCAAAGGTGCTTGGCGCAAAATACTGCGTTCAGCATCCGAGCTTTGACGCAGACAGACGCTACGACGAGTTTTTAAAAGAGTCAATCGACCATATGCTTGAGTCGTACGGCGCATGTAACGAGGCGCTTGAGGAAACGGGCGTTATATGCTGTATCGAAAATATGCACCACGGCGACAAGGTGTACAGCCACCGCTGTGCAACCAGCCTTTCGCGTGCAAAAGAGATGGCAGAGGTGTCGGATGCTCTTGGCAAAAACTTCGGTGTCTGCCTTGACGTAGGCCATTGCACCGTAACTGAGGACGACCCTATAGAAGCTGTAAGCATTATCGGCGACAGACTGAAGGTGCTTCACTGCCACGACAACGACGGTATGTGGGACCTTCATCAGTTCCCATACGTGCCGCAGGGCACACCGCCCAGCCGCCATCCTATAGCTATTGACTGGGAAGCGTTTATGAAGGCGCTTGCAGACAACAACTATAACGGCACATTCAATTTTGAAACCTGGGCACCCGGTCCTGAACCTATCCGTGATGCAGGCGAAAAATACCTTGCCGCAATCGGCAGATACCTCGTTTCAAGATACGATTATTACAAAGGTGACAAATAATGGATATTTCTAAATCAGTATGGTCGGAGTGGGAGCTTGACGTGCTTGCAAAGGCGGGCATTCCCTGCTGTGACTATTCTGTAAGCGGTATGTTTGGCTTAAATGGCAGATTTGCCGACGTGTCGGACATAACCGATGAAAAAATTTACGATATTTATGCGCCGATTCGCGAAAAAGCGGATAGCCTCGGCATAAAGATACCGATGGCTCACGGTCTTGGCGACGTTTCTGTAAAAGCCTGCAAGGGAGGACTTGAGGAATACGTCAAACGTTCAAGGGCAACATATGTTGCAGCAAAAATCCTCGGTGCTACTCACATCGTTCAGCACCCGAGCTTTAAAACCGACCGCAAGTACGAAATCGGTATGGACGAGGAAATCGAGCATATGATATGGGCTTACGGTGCGTGTGATGACGCTCTCGAGGAAACAGGCATTGTTTGCTGTATCGAAAATATGTTCTCTCACGACTATGTACAGCACCACCGCTGTCCTACGAATCTATCGAGGGCAAGCGAGCTTGCAACTGTAAGTGATGCCCTTGGTAAAAACTTTGCGGTCTGCTTTGATATCGGTCACAGCATTGTGACTGAGGATGACCCCGTACAAGCGATATACACTCTTGGCAATCGCATTGCTTGCCTGCACGCGCATGGCGGTGACGGTATGTGGGATTTACACCAGATGCCGTTTGTTCCGCAGGGCGTTGCCGCAAGCTGTCACCCGATTATAATTGATTGGGAGGCTGTTATGAAGGCGCTTGCTGACACAGGCTACAAGGGTATTCTTAATTTTGAGGTCGGCTTTTGCTCGCCGATGCCCTGCCGCGTGGCAGAGGCAAAATATCTTAATGCCATCGGTAAATATCTTGTATCCATTTTCGATAAGGAGAAAAAATAATATGAAACTTTCAGCTACAGCAAGCAACTGTGAAGGTCTTTCGCGCTTAAAAAGCCACGGCTTTGACGCGTGTGACTTTCAGCTCGGTTGGTACTTCGGACCTAACGGTCCGTTCAAGGACGTTATAAACACCGACCCTGCAGACGTTGTTGCTTATTTTTCAAAAATAAAAGAACACGCCGATAAAATCGGAATCGAAATTTTTCAGACACACGGTGACTTTTCGGGTCAGGTATCTTCCTATCCGAAGGGCTCGATTGAATATGTTGCTCACGCGCGCCTCAACTTCTATGCTACAAAAACTCTCGGTGCAAAGTACTGTATTGAGCATCCGTACATAAACCTTGAGCGCCGCTACGACGAAAACCTTGAACAGTCAATTGAAGAGGCGATTGCCGTTTACCGCGAGTACATTCCTGCACTTGAGGAGACAGGTGTTATTTGCTGTCTTGAAAATATGCATCACGCAGATAAGGTTCACGGCCACCGTTGTCCTACAACGCTGTCGCGTGCACAGGAAATGGCGGATATGTGCGATGTGCTCGGTAAAAACTTTGCGATATGTCTTGACGTAGGTCATTGTACCGTAACGGAGGACGATCCGATAGAAGCGCTTGAAATAATCGGTGACAGACTTGTTTGCCTGCACACACACGATAACGACGGTATGTGGGACCTCCATCAGTTCCCGTATGTAAAGCAGGGGGTTGCCGCAAGTCATCATCCGCTTGTTATTGACTGGGATGCGTTTATGGCAAAGCTTGCACAGGTCGGTTATAAGGGCACACTTAATTTTGAAGTTGGTGCACCCGGTCCTGCCGCAATCCGTGAGGCAGGATATGAATATCTTGCCGCAATCGGACGCTATCTTGTATCGGTTTACGAAAAGAATTTAAAATAAAAAAGAGCCTTGGGCTCTTTTTTATTTTATAATTCCACTGTTGCTTTGCCGTCAGTATAGGTTATGCGCTCGCCGCTACGTGCAAGGCTGTCGAGCATTTGTAAAAACTGCTCTTTTGACTCAAAGCGTGGCTTGAAGTCGGCGACAATCGCTTTTGCATTTTTTGCACCGTCTTTTAAAAGAAGGTTTAACAGCTCAAGCTGCCATTTTGCAGAGCCGACGCAGGCAAGCTCGGGGTCGGAAATATAGTAGTCGGCGCCGTGGCTTGTGCCGCACGCGCCCGGCATATAGGGGTGGATTGCGGGCATTATGCTTGAAATGTCGCCCATATCGGTGCTGCCCGTGCCGACAGCGGTCGACACTTCGTATTCAAAGCCAGCAAGCGTTGCCGCGTCCTTTGCAAGCTCAAGCATTTTTTTGTCGTTTGTCATCGGTGCATAACCCGAGTAATCGTTAATTTCAATATTTGCACCAAGAGACAGTGCCGCGCCGCACAGCGCGCGGTTGATTTTGTCGTTTGCACGTGTTATTACGTCAAAGTTTAAGCCGCGAACATAGCTTTCAATAGTAACTGTGTCGGGTATTGCGTTAACTGCGCTGCCGCCCTTTGTAACGATTGGGTGAAAGCGGATATAATCGCTTTCTTTAAACGTTTCGCGAAGTGAGTTTGCAGCAGTCAGCCCCTGCGTTGCGGCATACAGCGCGTTTACGCCCTGCCAGGGGGCGCCGCCCGCGTGTGCCGATACTCCCTTGTAGGTTATGCGCTTTGAAACAATACCGACAGAATCGGCATCGCGGATAAATATTTTGTTATTTTGTGACGTGTGCACCATAAATGCAAGGTCGGCACCGTCGAGATAGCCTCTATGTAAAAACTCGGTCTTTCCGCCGTAGTATTTTATAACACCTTTTTTGATGAGTTCAGTGCGGTACTCAATCTCGATCAGCTCTTCTGCGGGGACTGCACACAGACGAATGCGGCCCGACATACTATCGAGCACGCCCGGCTCCTTAAGCGCCGCGGCAATGCCCAAAAGTGCCGCACACTGCGCGCTGTGGCCACAGCAATGAACTGCACCCGTCTGCTTGTCGGCATCGGGGTGGTCGGTGCATATGAGCGAGTCGAGCTCGCCGAAAATGAGCACCTCGGGTCCCTCTCTGCCCGTATCAATAACGGTGTAAAAGCCGGGGATGTCCCCTGCTCTTGTTATTGTGTATCCGAGCGCCTCAAACGCGTCCTCCATATACTTTGAGGTTTTAATCTCGCGGTAGCCCGTTTCGGCATTTTTCCATATATAGTCCTGCGCGTCTAAAATCAGTTTTTTATTTTTCTCTGCAGCATCTGTAAAAATACTCATATAATCTCCTTAATACTCAAAGCAGCCGCCGCCGATAAACTCGCGGAGCAGTGAGTTTTTGCCGACACATTCGCATTTTAGCGGATTTGCACTCTTTAAAAGCTCGATAAGCTCGGGAACCTCGTTGCCGATGCCTGCTTTTTCCATTGCCTCAAGGTCCATATTTGCAAAGACGTTCAGCTCATACGGCACAAAGGTGTCAAAGTCAAAGTCGGCGCGGTGCTTATACGGCATAATATATTTGTTTTCGCCGCGCTGAACGCGCGGGTACATCTGTATTGTTTCGGAGTATTCACGTCCGCGCTGAACGGTGTCACGGTGCATACGTCGTAAAAGTCGGATGTTTTCGGGGTGGATAAGGCGACCGTCGGGTGTCTCTACACGCGTGCGCACGCTGACATAAATGCCAACCGTCTTGTCAACCGTTATAACGTTGGGGTTGAGCGCGTGAATGCCCTCGAGAATTACCATCTCGCCTTCCTTTCTGTGCAAAATCCTGCCCGATTCCTCACGGATGTTGTCAGTAAAGTTGAATTTTGGTAACATCACCGGCTTGCAGGCAATTATATCGGTAAGCTGCGCATTTAAAAATTCGATGTCAACGCGCTCGGGGCTCTCAAGGTCGATTTTGTCCTCGGCAGCAAGCTTTTGCTGCTCTTTTGACAGCGGATGAAAATAGTTATCCATTGACAAAACATGTGTTTCGTGACCCATATCGTCAAGTGCCTTTTCAAGCATCATTGCCGTTGTCGTCTTTCCCGAGCCTGACGGTCCCGAAATAAGAATGATAGGACAGTTGTCCTTCTGGGTAATTATTTTTTTTGCGGTGTCGGTCACCGTATTATGATATTTTTCCTCGCACTCTGCAATAAATGCAGGGTCGTTTATTTTTTTATTGATTTCTGTTATTGAAATTTGCACTGTTATTTCTCCCATCTTCCCGCAAGGTCGTTTATCTCGCGGGCAAATTTTTCGAGGTCGCGGTTAGCACCGCCCCTGTTTTTGTCGATTGCGGCAAGAAGCCGTCTGCCTGCAAGCACAAGCTTGTCAAACGCGCTCGATACCGCGTGTATGCCGTCACGCACGATACGCTTTTTGTTACCGTCGGCAAGGCAGAGGTCATTTGTCAGATCATATTTTGCGCCGTTATAGGGTGCAAGCGCATCAAAGCCGAACTTTTGGCTGATTGTTGTCGCAAACTCGTCGCAGACGGTGTCTTCACCGTGGTTTACAAACACCTTTTTGGGCGGTGCACTCAGCGCGCCGAGCCAGTCAAGCATTATGTTCATATCGGCGTGACCCGAGATGCCGTCCATCTGCTCGATCGCTGCGTTCACGTTGATCGTTTCGCCAAAAAGCTTTATTGTTTTTTCTCCGTTGATCAGCTTTCTGCCAAGAGTACCGTCCGACTGATAGCCGACGAATAATACGGTGCTGTCAGCGCGCCACAGATTGTGCTTTAAGTGATGGCGGATACGTCCCGCTTCACACATACCCGATGACGATATGATAACTTTTGGTGTGTCGTCGAAGTTGATCATTTTTGACTCCTCTGACGAGATCGAAAGCTTGAGACCGTCAAATTTGATGGGGTCAATGCCCTGCGCCAAAAGCTCAAGCGTTTCGCTGTCGTAGTAGTCGGTAAGACCTGCCGCATAAATGCTTGTTGCCTGCGCGGACAGCGGGCTGTCGACCCATACGGGAAAGCCGTCGTGACCGCTTATCAGTCCTTGCTCTTTGATCTGTCTTATGAGGTATAAAAGCTCCTGCGTTCTGCCCACCGCAAACGACGGGATAACAACGTTGCCGCCGCGGTCAAGCGTGCTCTGGATTATGCGTGTCAGCTGCGAAACATAGTCGGGGCGTTCGCCGTGGGTGCGGTTGCCGTAGGTCGACTCGATTATTACATAGTCGGCGGCGGTCGGCTTTTGCGGGTCGCGGATGAGCGGGCGGTTTATGTTGCCCAGGTCGCCCGAAAACAAAAGTGTTTTTGTGTCGCCGTCTTCTGTAATTTTAATGCTGATGCTGGCAGAGCCGAGCAGGTGTCCTGCATCGGAAAAGGTGACCTCGACATTATCTAAAGGCGATATTATCTGTCCGTAGCTGCAGCCTTCAAACTGCATAAGCGTGCGCATTGCATCCTCTGTGGTGTAGGGCGGTACGTATTCAGCCTTACCCGAGCGCTTTGCCTTGCGGTTGCGCCACTCCGCTTCGCTCTCCTGAATGTGCGCCGAGTCGAGCAGCATAATGTCGCAAAGGCGCTTTGTCGCATAGGTTGAATATATTTTGCCCTTGTAGCCTTCTTTTATTAGCTTTGGCAGCATTCCCGAGTGGTCGATGTGCGCGTGGGTAAGCAGTACGCAGTCAAGCTCGCCCGCCGTTACGGGTAAATCGACGTTTTCGTAAATATCCCTTCCCTGCTCCATTCCGCAGTCGACAAGTATTTTTTTGTTGTTGGCTTCAATGAGTGTGCAGGAGCCTGTAACCTCATGAGCTGCTCCTAAAAATGTAATATTCATAAGTATCTCCTTTATTTTGCAACGAATTTTTAGTTTGTGGTTTTTAAAACCACTCGGTTATCCCATTGCGGTGAACGAAAAAAGCATCGGGCTTACGCTATTCCTTGCTTTTTTCGACCGCGGCTGCTCCTTATTGCTCGCTGCATCCGCCCCCGGCGGCGCTCACAAACGTCCCCTCGTGGGCTGCTCCTAAAAATGTAATATTCATAAGTATCTCCTTTAAAGTATCTCCTTTATTTTGCAACAAAAAACGTTTTAAGATGCTCGGGCAGGTGGTCTGCGTCGTTGTCTTTAACTATTTTATGCGTTCCGTCATCGTAAAATTCAATTTGAGTTATCGCGGTGTTACAGGGGATTATAACGTCCGCCATTTTTGTGATATCGTTATGTAAAAGCCGAGTCAGCAGACATCGTATGACAAATCCGTGCGACACGACGGCTACCGATTTTCCGCGGTTTTCGTTTACTATATCCTGCATTGCACTATATATGCGTTCATAGGAATCCTTTGCCTTCTCACCGCCCTGCGGCTCAAAAAGATAGGGCTTGTTATACCAGATATCGTGCATAACCCTGTCGGTCTTTAAATACTCGCCAAAGCGGGTCGCCTCGTGTATGCCGCAGGTGAGCTCGGCAAGTCCGCGGTGCAGCTTTATTACCATATGCTTTTTGCCTTTAACGGCAAGCGCGGTTTTAACGGCGCGCCCCTGTGGGCTTGAATATATCGCATCGATATCAATGCTTTCAAAGCGTTTTTGCAAAAAGCCAAGCTGCTCTTTGCCGCGCGCGCTTAAGTCGTAGTCGCACCCGCCCTGTAAAAGATGTGTTTCATTTGCCACCGTTTCGCAGTGGCGCACAAGATATACCGTTGTCATTTTTTATCTCCCGTTACAATGCAGGTTACACCCGAAATAACCGCGTCGGATATGACGGTGTCGATGTCGGACAGTGTCGCGACAAAGCATCCCTGCGCCTTGCCGTGCTTACTTTTGTCACACAAAAATATCTTTTGTCGGCTCTTTTGCATAACCTTGCGGCGAAGGCTCGTTTCGGCAAACGAATAGTCTGTTACGTTTCCGTCACCGTCGAGCGCCGACGACGAAAAGAACATTTTGTCAAAATAAAAATCATCCACAAACTGCTCTGCGCGCACTCCCGCATACGACAGCGAATTTTTTATAAGCTCGCCGCCCGTGCAGTACACCGTAATATTATCGTTGCGCGATAGCGCAAGTGCAGTCTTGACGCCGTTTGTCACAACCGTCACGCCGACCTGGATATTATCCGCAATATGCAGGCAGGACGTAGACCCGTCGATAAACACTGTGTCGCCGTCGTCTATCAGCGTTGCCGCTGCCTTTGCCATAGACAGCTTTACCGACGGTACGCGTCCGCTGCGAAAATCAAACGGCGTGTCGTCAAGCGAGCGCACGCACGCACCGCCGTGTGAGCGGGTAATGAGCCCCTGCTTTTGCAGCTCGCCGAGGTCGCGGCGAATTGTCGGCAGACTGACAAAAAGCTTTTTCGAAAGGCTGTCGACCGTCGCGAATTTTTCGCGCCCGATTATTTCTAAAATTTGTTTTTGTCGTTGTTTTTTCATAAATTTTTGATCGATTTTGAGCGTTTATCAAATTTACAGCCGAATATTGACTGAAAACGCTAATATTATTATAATAGAATTATCAACAATAATCAATAGGAGAAAAACAATGGACGTTTCAAAAATAAAGCTTATTGCGTTTGACCTTGACGGCACGCTCACACAGCACAAAAGCCCTTTGTCTGACGAAAACCGTGCGGTGCTCGAGGCACTTTCGAAAAAATACAAGCTCATTATGTCGGGCGCGGGTATGTGCAAGCGCATTTTTAACCAGATGGGCGGCTTCCCCATTGATATAATCGGCAACTACGGTATGCAGACCGCGCTCTATAACGAGCAGACAAAAGACCTTGACATCGTTGAGGATATTCAGCTTCCCTGCGACCGCGAGTCTGTTGAAAAGCGCGTTACCGCTATGCGTGAAAAGCACGGGTTTACCGAGTTTGCGGGTGACAGTGTTGAGTATCATCCGTCGGGCTGTGTTACCTTTGCAATTCTTGGCACAAAGGCAGATATTGCTGACAAGCTCGCCTTTGACCCCGACCGCAAAAAGCGCCGCGCTATCTATGACGAGATAAAAGAGGTATTTTCCGATTACACCGTTTTTGTGGGCGGCTCATCGTCTTTTGATATGGCGCCGTTCCCGTACAACAAAGCCTATGCGCTCGATAAATACTGTAAAGAGCACGGACTTTCGCACGACGAGGTTGCCTTTGTCGGTGACGACTACGGCCCCGGCGGCAACGACGAATCGGTTTATCTTTCTGACTTTAACTTTGTAACAATTGACGACTATCGTACCTTCCCCGAGGTTATGAAGCCGTTTCTGGAGGACTGAACAATGGATATAAACGAACTTTTAAAGGGCAAGACCGACTGCGCCTGCGGTAAGGTGCACAGCTGCGATATAAAGCACGTTATTATTAAAAGCGGTGCGGCAGACGAGGTTCACACAATCTGCGGCGACTACAACAGTATTGTAATCGCTGCTGACAAAAACACCTTTGCCACCTGTGGCGAGCGGGTTGTAAAATCACTCGGCGCAAAGGTTGAGGGCATCAAGATTTTTGAGTGCGAGGGCTTTTTGATTCCTAACGAGGACGCGATAGATGCGCTTGATGCTTTTGTTTCTGACAAAACTGACCTTGTTATCGGCATCGGCTCGGGTGTTATAAACGACCTTTGTAAATATGTCAGCTTTAAAAACGACCTGCCCTATTACATAGTTGCAACTGCTCCGTCAATGGACGGCTACGCTTCTGTTGGTGCGGCGATGATAACGGGTGGTATGAAAACGACGTTTAATGCACGTGTTCCCGCCGCAATCATCGGCGATGTTGATATACTCAAGGATGCACCGATGGATATGATAAAATCGGGCTTTGGCGATATTATCGGCAAGTACTCGGCACTTAACGACTGGCGTCTTGCACACGAGGTGATCGACGAGTATATCTGCGAGTATGTATATGATCTCACATACGAAACTGTTCTCAAAACACGTGCGCTTGCGGGCGGTATTGAAAAGCGCGATCCCGAAACGATAAAAACACTTATGGAGGCGCGTGTAATTGTCGGCATTGCAATGGCGTATGTTGACAACTCACGCCCCGCATCAGGCAGTGAGCACCACCTCTCACACTACTTCGAAATAACAGGCATCATCAAGGGCAGAGATTATCTCAACCACGGTCTTGACGTTGTGTACTCGACTGTTGAAACACAGACAATGCGCGAAAAAATTGTCGCTCTCGGTAAAATGCCCGAGACCACATATCAGTTTGACCGCGAGGACTGGATTTCACACATAAAGGATAGCTACGGCAGTGCGGCAGACGGCGTTATTGCGCTGCAGGATAAAATGAACTACTACGGCCGCGGTCTTGAAAAGGTGTACCGCGAAAAGTGGGACAAAATCATTGAGATTTTAAAGGATACCCCCACCGTTTCTGAGCTGAACGAGATACTCAAAACCGCGGGTCTTGACTTTGAGTACTACAACAAATTCTACGGACGTGACGTTATTGACGACGCCGACCTTTATGCCAAAGACTTAAAGGACCGCTACACAGTACTGTGGATCTATTTCACTCTTTTTGCAAAATAAAAAAGTCAGCCGAGAGGCTGACTTTTTTAGCTAAAGCTGTATTTTGTTACCGAGTAAAACGGGGTATCTTTTTTGACTACACAGCTCGGGAACTGCGGTTTGTTGGGCGAATCGGGAAAAAACTGCGTTTCTATGCAAAAAGCATAGTATTTTTTGAGGTCGCCGTACTTTCCGCCCTTTTCGTCAAGCATATTTGAAGTATACAGCTGAACACCGGGCAGGTCTGTCGACATTTTGAGCGTTATATCGCTTTCGGGGCAGTATGCTATGACGCAGTCCTCTTTATACTCGACAGTGTTTCCCAAAACAAAGTTGTGGTCAAAGCCGTCTGCAAGCTTGACCTGCGGATGTGTGGATTTAATATCCTTGCCGATGGCCTTGGGGGTTCTGAAATCAAACGGTGTGCCGTCCACCGCCATAAGCTCGCCTGTAGGAATAAGGTCGTCACTCACGGGTGTTATATAATCCGCTTTTATCATAAGCTCTGTCGAATGATTATCCTTTGAGCCAAGATTAAAGTAAGCGTGGTTTGTAAAGTTCATTATGGTGTCGGCATCGCTCAGCGCGTTATATTCGATCGTGAGCGCGTTGTCCTTTACGGTAAAGGTCACGCTGAAATCGAGCTTTCCGGGGTATCCGCCCTCGCCGTCGGGTGAGGATATGCTGAATTTTACCGAGTTTGCCGAAAGCGGCTCGCCCTTGAAAAGTCGGTGGTTAAAGGGCGCAAAGCCGCCGTGAAGCGAGTTTTTGCCGTCGTTTGCACCAACCTTATATACTGTGCCGTTCAGCTCAAATTGCGAGCTACCGATGCGGTTTGCGTATCTGCCGATGGTGCCGCCCTGATTTGACGTGTCGTTTATGTATCCGTCAAGAGAGTCAAAGCCTGCAACACAGTCTACCTTATTATAATAAAGGCTCTGTATAATCGCGCCGTATTCGATTAAATTTACGCGAAGGTCGCCGTCGCAGATTTCAAATCTGTAAACGTCGTTTCCCTCAAATTTTCCGTAAAGTGCTTTTTCTATCATAAAATCAACTCCTTCGCAAATATAATATATAATTTAGTCTTGTTTTGTCAACCGAATGCTGTTAAAATAATGGTATGGTACAAATAGGAAATGAATGGGACGCACTGCTTGCGTCGGAATTTGAGTCGGACTATTATAAAAAGCTTCGACAGTTTTTAAAGACAGAGTATTCGTCGCACACGGTCTATCCGCCAATGTGGGACATTTTTAATGCGCTGAAATATACAAGCTACTCTGACGTGCGCGTTGTAATACTGGGGCAGGACCCCTACCACGGCGCAGGGCAGGCACACGGGCTTTGCTTTTCGGTAAAGCGCGGGGTACAGCCGCCGCCGTCACTTGTCAATATCTATAAAGAAATGCAAAGCGATATCGGCATCCCGCCCGCATCCCACGGTGAGCTCACCTCGTGGGCAAAAAACGGTGTGCTGCTGCTCAACACGGTGCTTACCGTGCGCGAGGGGCAGGCGGCATCGCACAGAGGCAAGGGCTGGGAAATACTGACCGATAAAATCATAACTCTGCTCGGTGAGCGAAAAGAGCCGATCGTGTTTATGCTGTGGGGCAGACCCGCCCGCGAAAAAGCGCGGCTGATAACGGGCAGTCAGCACCTTATTTTAGAGTGCGCGCATCCCTCACCGCTCTCTGCCTACAACGGCTTTTTCGGCTGCAGACATTTTTCAAAGGCAAACGAATTTTTACAAAAACACGGACACAGCATTAATTGGAGTGTTGAATGAATTACATAGTACTGGATATGGAATGGAACCAACCCTATTCCAAGCATAAAAAGCATATCGGCTCAATGGCGCTGCGCGGCGAGATAATACAGATCGGCGCGGTAAAGCTGGGCAGACGTCTTAAAATCAGCGGTAAGTTTGATATGACGATAAAACCGCGCTTTTACAAAAAACTGAATCATCACGTTGAGAAAATAACGGGCATAACGCAGACACAGCTTGATACGAGTGACGATTTTGAAAAGGTGTTTAAAAAATTTGTCAAGTTCTGCGGAAAAAACAGCTGTCTTGTAACGTGGGGCACCGATGACATCCCGATGCTTCGCGACAACCTGTGCGCCTACGGCATTGACCCCGTAATACTGCCCAAAAACTACAACCTGCAGGTTATTTTTAATCAGCAGATAACACATCAGAACAAGCAGTGGTCACTTGACAGCGCGGCGGAGTATCTCGGTATTGAGGAAAACGAGCATCCGCACAACGCGCTGTATGACGCGATTGCCACCGCAAAGATCGTCGCGGCGCTCGACTTCAAAAACGGCACTGCCGAATACGATGCGATGGGCTCTGACAACGGTGTGAAGCTGATTGAGTTCAAGGGCTTTCGCTCTGCACGTGAGGCACTGTCGGACAAGCGTGTTCTGTTCACTGCCTGCCCTGTCTGCAAAGAGGTGCTGAAAAACTCCGGCTGGACCGGCTCGCGTCTTAAAAAGCAGACTACCGCAAAATGTAAGACACACGGCGTATATCTCTACAGAGCGTCGGTTGCCAAAAACGGCGATACCTTCTCTGCTCACAAAAAAATTACATTCTGTCCCTGATTTTTCAAAAATCAGGGACTTTTTGTATATTTTGCCAAGAAAAATAGGTGTGTTTTCGAGGCGGTCACAATATATTGTTTTAATGCCGAAAACAAAAAATTTTATATAAATACAATGTGTAAAAATTTTTTTATAAATTTTGTGCACAGTTAACAAAAAAGCGGCAAAAAAGTGCACTAAATGGGCTTAAAATATATCCTAATATGGACTTTCGGCAAAATGCCCAAAAAAATTGTAAATTGTTTTAAGTTGACAACTAAAAAAAATAAAGTTACAATTAGTATGTCTATTTCTATATTTAATAGAAAAATTTAAAAAAGGAGAAAGAAATATGAGCAAGACAACAAATCGCGTTCTGTCAATGGTGCTTACCGTATTTATGGTAATCTCAATGCTTACAGTTTTTGCTGTAGCTGACGCAGCACCTTTTGCAGAATCGTACGATGGCACTGTAATTCCGAAAACTGCTTTACTTGTTGACGTAACTATTACTGAAGAAGATAATGCAGAAATTACACGTGCTTGGGACGGTACAGACTACACATTCGTTGTAGGTACTAACGCTTTTAAATCACTTGCAGATGCATATGCTTACGCAAGTGAAAATGCTATTGACCGTCCTGCAATCATTGTAACCGGTTGGACAGAGGGCGCTGACCTCACAATCGAAATGGCGTCAGACGTATACGCTCCCAACTGGAACACTGCTCCGATGAACGAAATGGGCGATGACTTCAACGCTCTTGAATCAGACGGTGCAGACTGGACAGCAAACGAAGCTTATGCTGCCAAAGAAATCAAGATCGGTTCATTCTACGTAAACGCTGACGTAGAAGAATGGGCTGCAATCCACGGTTTCACAATCCAGGGTTACCTCAATCATGACAGTGCTCGTGAGATGGACGCTCCCTACATCGAGTTCCTTATCAAGAACTGTAAGATGAGATGTAACAGCACAGACTCAAACATCATGAAGGGCACAGGCAACAAGAGTGACTTTAACGAAGATAAGATCACTTTTGAAAACTTCTGGCTCGATACCATCAATGGTACAAACGTAAACGCTTCACGTTTCTTCGGTGACGGTGTCCACCACACACCGAACATCAAGTTTGACGGTCTTTATATCGACTTTTCAAAGGTTGGCTTTGCAAAGGGTAACGACCATCTTAAGTCATACTTTGAAAAGACAAGCATCGAGTTTGTAAATTCAAACTTACGCAGAAGCGCTGCAGGTAACTCACCTTACTGGCAGTTCATGCAGAACCAGAACAACTTCCTTGATTTTGAATATGTTGAAAGAACACTTAAGTTCGACAACAGCATTCTTTACAATTCAAATCAGGCAGGAGTTGCCGGAATCTACCTTTATGACGATTCATTTACAAAGGTTGATTTCACAAACAACTTTGTAGCTGTTACAACAGCTAACTCAAACACTGCTTTACCGCTTTTCTCTGCAAACGGCTCAATCGGTCAGGGCCTTTACAGCAGTGAGACCTTCACTGTTAAAGACAACATCCTTCTCGGTGTTAAAGAGAACATCTCTCCCAACCAGAAGCCCGTTGCTATCACAGCTGACGGAAACTTTGTTGTTTCTACAGTAATGGCTGACGTTGCTGCTTATAAAGCAGCTATCGGTAATGCACCCGTATCAACCCTTGGCTATGCTGACGGTTCATCAGGCGCTTACTACGTTGACTTTGCAAGAACACTTGTTGGCTCAGGCCTTACAGTAACAGGCATTGAAGTACAGGGTGTTGAAACTGTTGAAGGCAAGAAGATCACTATCCTTCTTGACGGCACTTCAGAAGATGTTCTTACAGCTGAAGACTTCACAACAGGCACAACAGAAAACGACGTTACAAAGACACTTTCAGATACAACAGGCGTTATCGACGGTCTTGATCTTTCAACTTTTGACGGTATCGCTTTCCTTACACTGAAGGTTGCTTACAACGAAAACTACTATTATGAATACGACATTACCGTAATCAATACACAGGTTGAGTCATTCAATGATAAGCTTGCTAACGGTATTGAAATCAACGGTATCGAATTTACATCTGACGATACAGCTGTATATCTCCCGACAGACGCAGTTATCTACGAGTTAGGTGAAGGCGAAGATGTTGAGCGCAGCGCATACATCGCATTTGCAGGCACAACCTACAAATTTGTAATTGACGATACAAACGTATTCGCAAACAATGCTGCTGACCTTTCAGCACTTGACGGTTTTGAAAACATTCTCTTCCCCGAAGGTACCTATAACGACGTTACATTGCTCGGCGAGCCTGCTAACTACTACGGTACTTACATGGGCGTTAACCCCATCGACAAGAGCGGTGCTTCAGTTGAAAACAACTACGACTGGGCTCTCAACGCTGCTTGGGACTTCGGTAAAGACACAGACATCAGACGTCTTACAGTTCCTGCAACTGCATACGGCGAAATCGTTGTAGACGGTATCACCATTTCAAAAGACGTAAACGATGCTAACCGTGCTATCGACAACGATCCTATCGATATCACATATAGAAACATCGTTCACAACGCTGCTGCAAGTGACGCAACTGCTGTATTCTATATGCACAGTGCACGTTCAACGAACGCTGCAGACACAGAGAACGGCGCTCTTAACACAGATAAGGCTACACTTCAGAACTACTACGTAAAGAACCACAAATCAAATCAGTTCTTCCACGAGTGGTGCGTTCCTAACCTTACACTTGACAACTTCTACTGGAACACAGGTATTTCAAACCAGGTTCGTAACTTGCTCGCTATGTTCAAGTTCCCGAATGCTGTACCTGACAAGACACTTAAGATTGTCAACTCAAACATCAGATCAAACACAAGAGCACAGAGCTATCCGCCTGTAAGAATTGACCAAGGTAACGGCGTTGACGTTGTACTTGAAGATAACATCTTCGTTTCATCAACAGGCTGCGGCGTTATTCAGTTTGCAGGTCAGGCTTATGCTGTAGCTGACGTTACAATTAACGACAACATCTTTATCGCTAACGGCGGCACAACAATCTACGCAAGCGGTTATATAGATCCCGAAAAGACACATCAGGCTGACGGTAACTCATTCATCGGTTACAACGCTGCTGTTGTTGCATTTGGTAACATCCCGCTTACAAGCACATATGTTACAACAGATGCAGCTTCAATGAGCTCAACTGCTGCAACAGGTATCCGTGTTCCCGCTATG
>JAZQDN010000107.1:0-2245 GCA_045546815.1 Eubacteriales bacterium | reverse complement strand
ATATCATTTTCAATGTACCCAAGGGCACTGTCTACAACATATCCTACGCAGTCAATCATACGCACGTTAAAATGAGTGTTATCGTCAAGTACAATATGCGCCGCCTCGTCAGGAATGAATTTAGGCTCAGTTGTCATTATTGTCTTCCCTGCCGACGACTGCGGAAGCTCGTCAACGGCTCGCTCACGCTTGTGACTACCCTCAATATTTGGTATTACAAGCGTTTCCATAAACTTTTTTATAAAAGTTGACTTTCCTGTTCTTACAGGACCTACAACACCTATGTAAATATCACCGCCGGTCCTTGTTGCTATATCCTTATATATACTTGTGCTTGTCATTACCTTTCCTCCGTTATACGCTGTCTTTGTATAACTTATGTGGAGCATAGGAAATTTATGACATAAAAATAAGGGACGGATGAATCCGTCCCTTACAAGATATTATTTTGCCATATAATCTTTATGGAATTTTGTAAACATTACACAGGCTTCTGCGCGGGTACCCGTACCCTGCGGGTCAAATTTACCTGCACCCTTACCGTTTACAATGTCAGCCATCTGACAGGTGTAAACTGCACTCTTTGCCCACTTGCTGATTTTTGCATCGTCAGCAAACGAAGCTCTGGCTTCAACTTCATTTAAAGATAAGCTATTGAATTTAGCATAGTTTACGAGCATAAGGCACATCTGCTCACGTGTTACGTTATTGTTGGGAGCAAACTTTCCGCCGCCCATACCGTTTACGATTTTATTTTCACTTGCCCATTTTACTGCGGCAGTGTACCACTTTTTAGCAGGAACATCGGTAAACTCTGTCTGCACGTTACGATTGGTCGTATCAATGCCCGAAAGATTTGCAAGCACCTGTACAAACTGTGCACGTGTGATGTTGCTGTTCGGTGAGAAGGTGTTTGCACTGGTACCGGTGAATATGCCGTATGCAACCGAGTAATCAACATATTGTTTGTACCATGCCTTTGCCTTTATATCGGTATAGATTGCCGATGTGTCTTTTATCTCAACATTGGGATTGGGATTAGGGTTGGGATTAGGATTAGGATTGGGATTGGGGTTGGGATTGGGGTTGGGGTTGGGGTTAGGACCGGGGGTTATTATCTTTGTTCCTTCGGCAACTACCGTATCGGTTTTACCACAACCACTGAACTCGCAAACCGCTGTTTTTGTGCCGTCAGCTTGCTCTGTTGCATCATTGTTATAAACATAATTTTCAAAAATGTGCGCATGGAGAGTCGGGTCTTCCCACAATGCATAAATTGTTGTGTTTGCGTTGATTTGAGTGTTTTCAAAGTCAAACTTTGTGTTATACTGCGCATCAGCATACCAACCGATAAAGGTATATCCCTCACGTGTGGGGTCAGCGGGTTTTGTAACCTTGCCGCCTTGAGTCTTAAAGCTTACAGGAGCTATAATGGTACCACCGTTTGAATCGAATATCACTGTAAAAGCACTGTCATTATTTTGCCAGCCCGCATACAGTACAATGTCTTTTGCAGGCATTACTGATTCTGATGAATACTTGGGACCTGAGCTGTTAAGACCCGGATACCAGCCATTAAATGTGTCGCCGTTTAGTGTAGGCGTTGCAAGCTCGCCGAGCTTTTCACCATATTTTACATATTTACCACCTACTGAAACAGAGCCGCCGCGCGGATCATATGATACGCGGTAAGTGTTAACCTGCCACTTCGCATAAAGAATGGTGTTTTGGGTTATTTTGTCGTTATTAAAGTCAAATTTAGCACCGCTAAAATCGGCAGTAGTGTACCAACCGGCAAAAGCGTGACCTTCTTTAACAGGGATAAGCGGCGCTGATACAAAGCCGTTTTCTGTATACTTTGCATAGGTTGTTTCTGTGCTGTCGTCGGCAAATGTTGTTGTGCCGCCATTGCCCTCAATTACAACTTCTTTATATGTGTTAGATTGCTTTTGAGCATCTGTAAAGCCCGTTGCTGTGGGGAGATAATATTGATTCTGGCAATTTTTTATAGCATCGTTGTCGTCATTTATTTGCGGATAATTTCCAAGATAATATACTGCTTTGATATTGTTGCAACCGCTGAATGCACTTTCGCTTATGCTTTCAACACTGTTACCGAAAACAACGGTTTCAAGTTCGCCACAACCGTTAAACATATTTTCTGAAATTGATTTTAAACCATTGCCGATAGTAACGCTTTTTAGAGACGAGCATCCTTGAAATGTACCGCCGCGATATGATCCAT
>JAZQDN010000106.1:0-3962 GCA_045546815.1 Eubacteriales bacterium | reverse complement strand
GCCGGGCTCCCAAAGTGTGTCAGCGTTCTCATTTTTAGCAACAAATGAGTCCATACCGAAAATGGGGTCTGTTTCGTTTGTGATTTCAACTGACTTAGCAACGTCATCTTCTAAATAATGATAGATAAGATCAACGTCGAGTTCGCCTGCAACAATTTTGTTGTTAGCAGAAACTACGCTGTCAGTGAACCACGCAAAAGTTGTACCAACAAGCATTGTGATGCACATAACAAGTGCAATAACGCTTGTAAGTAAAGCGCGTTTTGTGTTTTTCATTTTGCTTTCTCTCCTTATTTTATTTGTAAGTATACACTTACTATTGTATCATATATTATATATAACAATCCGTTCTTTGTCAACAACTCACAATAAAAAATTTAAACAGTATTTAATTTATATAATCCTTATGGAATTTGGTAAATATAACGCTGGCTTCGGCGCGGTTGCCTGTGCCCTGCGGGTCAAATCTGCCCTCGCCCTTGCCGTTTACGATATCTGCCATCTGGCATTTATAAACCGCGTTTTTTGCCCATTTACTGATTTTTGCATCGTCCGCAAAGCTTTGCTTTTGTTCAACCTCTTTTAAAGCAATGCTCTTAAACTCGGCAAACTTGGTCAGCATAACACACATCTGCTCACGGGTCACGTTTGCATCGGGTGCAAACTTACCGTCGCCCATTCCGCTTACGACCCCGTTTTCGCTTGCCCATTTAACAGCGGCGGTGTACCACTTTTTAGCGGGCACATCCGAAAACTCGGTCGTTACGTTTCTGTTACTCGTATCAGCACCCGAAATGTTTGCGAGCACCTGCACAAACTGTGCACGCGTGATGTTGCTGTCCGGCGAAAAGGTCGTCGCGGTAGTCCCCGTAAAAATACCGAAGGTTATCGCGTAATCAACATAATATTTATACCACTTGCCCGCCTTGACGTCAGAAAACACCTTTGCACTGTCAGTAAGCTTTGTGTTTTCCTTAAGGCGCGTCTCGCTCTTACCGCAGCCGTTGTCGCAAAGTGCGGTTTCCGTTCCGTTTTGGTCGCAGGTCGCATCATTATTGTACACAAACTCTGAAAAGCTGTGTGCATTAACGTTCAGCTCGCCGACCGCAACCGTCTTTTCTGTGCTTATCTCGTCACAGCTGTCGCACTTAACATAATAAAGCGCCGCCGCAACACACGTCGCCTTGTGTGCCAGCGTGTCCGATGCCGCCGTGCCAAACGTGTGCTCGTGTGGCTTATCCTTATAAGTCGCCTTTATCTTAACAGGACCTTCGGGCATTGTAAATGTCACGGTGCTTTCGGTAACATCGGTAATAAAGCCGCTGCCCGTAACGTATTGCCACTTGTCAAACATCTTACCCTCGGGCGCAGGGTTTGCGGTTATTGTAACGCTATCGCCTGCAAGCGCACTTTTTACCTCACTTATACCGTTTTCGGCGTGCACGCTGTAGCCGACAAATCTGTAAATATAAAACAGTGCAGGGTTGGTTGCAAAGCCGTTTATAAGCCCGCGCGAGTTATAGTTTAACACATACCCACCTCCCGCAAACTCAAACGCACCGTCACTGCCGCTAATTGTAAACAGCTCGCCCGCACCTTCAAGGCTTGCAACGACCGACATATCGGTAGTTGAGGTAAACTTGGCGTATTTACTGCCGTCACCTATCTGCCAGCCGCCCGCGCTCTTTTTAAGCGTCCACGACTGCTGCAAAAGTCCGCTTTCAACCAAAACCTCCTCGCCGACATCGTTTCGCGATTTTATATCAAAGCCACGTCTGTAGGTCGAGCCGTTCGACTTTGTGACAACGCTCGGTGTCATAACATAATCCGTCGACGAGTTGTACACAAGCAGATACTTACCGTCTGTAAGGCTCGCGGCATCCGTCACCTTTTCAAATCTCTCGCCCTGCGCTTTGTTTGGGTCGAAAACTTCAATGAGATTTGCAATCGGTGTTTTGTCGGTAACCGCGGTCAGCGTCAGCGTTTGCGGTGAGGTGTAGACAGTGGTGTCGGGCGAGTATCCGCTCTCGTTTTTATATGAGTTTTTAACGCCCGCGGACTTTAATTTGTGATACGAAAGCGTGTTATAACGCGCAATTTCAACCGCTGTCGATGAAATCTTAAAGCTTGTCATTGTCAGCCTATCGTCAGCGCCGTTTACATTTGAATAATACCCTACAAATCCCGCATTCATATAGGTAAACTCAAGCGTTTTTGACAAAAACTGTGTTTGGCTGTTTTGCGCAATTAAAATGCTGTCGCCTTTTTTGAGATATACCGCCGCGCCGCCGAGGTAATCGTCCCAGCCGTTTGAATGGTCGTGTCCGTACATAAAAATAATGTTAAGACCCTTTTGTCCCGCCGCGTTAAGCGCATCAAAAATATAGTTCGCGTGCTTTGCATCGCCGTCGTTACGCGTGCGCATGCTGTAGTGCAACGGCAGATGCGACAGCACAAATATCGGCTTGTTATATTCGTTTTCAAGCTTCTCATTAAGGTAATCAATAAGACTCTGTGCGGTCTTTTTTATGGTGTTTTCGTTTGAGTTGGTGCGCATATAGTCGCTCTCGTTAATAACAAACACACCGTAAGCATCAGTGTCATTCTTTCCGCTTTTGCTAAGCCCTGCGTTTGCGCTGAGCGCTTCGTCGTGGTTGCCCTGCACAAAAACCATATTCTGCGAAACAACGTCCGACACCGCACTCTTAAGTGCATCAATGCCGGCAGCGGTATTTCCACTGCCGTAGTTGTAGTCACCGCAGCACAAAAAGCCGTCAGCTGAAGTTATGCCGTATGACTTGATCGCACCCATCAGCTCTTTTACTGTAGCCTTGCCGCTGCTGTTACCGCTTGGGTGCTGAAAGTCAGAGCAGGCAATAACTGTTGTGATGTTTTCGGCGCTTACCGAAACGGGAACCGCGGTAACCATTAATAAAGCAAGGAAAAATGATATTAAACGCCTAAATTTCATAGTTTTCTCTCCTATTTAATATTTAAAAGCCGTTTTGCATTGAGTGAAAAGATTTTTTCTTTTTGGGTATCGGTCAAAAGGTCGTCAAACAGCACACCGCCGACATACATACCCGCGTTGCAGGTCGGATAGTCAGAGCCGAAAAGTATTCTGTCCTCGCCAAACGTCTCAACTGCTTTTTTGAGCATTCCGTGTCGGAAAATGCCGTAGCCCGACAGGTCAAGATAGTAGTTTTCGCTGTATTTCATACGCTCGATGTGGCGCATAAATTCCTTGTACTCGCCCGGGTGCGCCGCGACGAATATAACGTCCTTGTGGCGCTTTACCATCTCGTCCATCGCGTCTTCTTTCATCGAGTGAAAGCTGACAATCATATTGTTTTTTGCGGCGGCATCAAGCAAAATCGACATATTTTCGCTGTCATAACCGTTTTGCCACTTGTCAATGTACGGCACAAGCTCTCCGATGAGGTTTATACCGTTTTGCTTCATTCGCTCAATTTCGTCAAGCGAATTTTCAACAAAGTCGGGGTTGATATGAAAGCCGGGGATATAAAAATCGCCGTAAATCTGTTTTAACTTCAGCGCTTCATCGTTGCACGCCTTTATCTTTTCCCACATATTATCGGCGGGATGAATATCAACAACCGAGCCGCAAATCTTTGAAACGCCGAGCTTTTTAAACGTTTCAAGCGTCGTATCCGCGTCCATTTTTACAACATCAGTGTGTGGACAAATATTATTTTTCGCATTAATAAACGGATGCGTGTGAAAATCAATTATTTCAAATGACAAAACACCACTTCCTTATCCAAAATAAGATTTAATACACATATAATACTATAATTCATTATAAACGGCATTATATATTTTTGCAAGTAGTGAACAACCTGTGTGTCGTTCCGTTTTTCTTTCGGTGCGTCGAAAATCGCCGCATCCTAAAACAAAACTAATGATATATTGTAGGGGAGGGGTTTCCCCTCCCAATACAA
>JAZQDN010000105.1:0-11440 GCA_045546815.1 Eubacteriales bacterium | reverse complement strand
ATCGAAGATATCAAATACCCCGTTGATTAAGTGGCAGAACCATCCCCGTGACACGCTTTTACTATAAAACAATAAAGGAGGACGACTAGATGTTAGGTTATACGCTTGAAGAAATTATTGAGGGCGAAGAATTTATGTTTTATGAAGTGAATACCAGAGAGTTTGGTGAAAATTCGTTGATGAGGGGCGGATATATGTTTGAAGACCGCAATAAAGGTAACCTAGGATATCTTTATGTTTGCGATATTATAACTGCTGATCTGATCATGAAAAATGAAAATCGAATATATGAACGTTATATTCCACGAATCAAAAAGGCTGCAGAAGCTATACTGACTCATTCTTGCGATATAGATCTAACACCCGATGAGCTGTTGGTTATGATTGAAATGACACAAAGAGTCAAAGATAATTTACCTGATCTCGTAGTTGTTCCGAATTAATAATTTTTAAAAATCTTTGGCACAACTTAAGCACACAAAAGCGTATTTAGAGGTGTTGCTAAAAAACACTTGCATTTTATTTTTAATAATGTTACCATAACAAAAAAGGAGAGAAAACTATGATTTACGATACTATAAAAAACATTGACAACTACAAAACAATGGGCAGAATATACACCGCTCTTAAACTGCTGAAGGACACCGACTTTTCAAAGCTTGAAAAGGGCAGACACGAGTTTGACGGCGATAATATCTATTATATGGTGCAGGAGTATACAACACGTGAAAACAGCACTGTTTCAGAGGCTCACAAAAAATATATAGACATTCAATTTATGGTGTCGGGTAAAGAAATCGTTGGTGTTGCGCCTATCGAAAACTGTGGTAAGCCCACAGAGGAAAAGCCCGAAAACGACTATTGCCTTTATGAATGTGACACACAACCCGTAAAGATTACCGACGGCGAGTTCGTTGTTCTTTTCCCGAGCGATGTTCATCTTCCCGGTTGTGCAGACGGTGCACCTATGGATGTACGCAAGGTTGTTGTAAAAGTAAAGGTAGACTAAAATGAGCAAAGAAAAACGTATCCGCATCGGTGCCTACGCTCCGATTTCCCATCCTGACGAAAGACACGTAAAAGAGCTTGCAGAAGCAGGTGTTGACTTTGCGGTTTTGGAGTTCAAGCTTATTGCGGACGATAAAATAACCCCCGAGTTTATGTCGTGGTTTTCAAAATACGGCATCGACTTTGCGGTAGACGACCCCAAAACAAATCTGATTGTCGGCGACTATGGCACAGTGCTCGATTTTGATAAAGAAGACCTTATGTTCTATAAGGACGAGCCGGGCTATGTGTCCTATTCATACATAGACGAGCCGGGTATGGCGCTTTTTGAAGTCCTTGGTAAAGAAGTTGACAAATTCAATAAAAAATATCCCGATAAATTTGCGTTTATCAACCTTTTACCGCTCTATGCAAACGAGCAGCAGCTAAAAGGCGGCGCTTGGGCAGCACCTATTGAGTACTATGATATTGACACTGACATATATGAGCAGTATCTTTCAGAGTACGTGCGCCTTATCGACACACATTATATCTGCGTTGATATCTATCCCTGCAAATGCCGTCCCGACCCCGACTACCCCGATATGTACCCGCTGAAGCATATCAAGTATAACTACGCTGATTATGTTAAAAATATCGAGTTTGCGGCAAATGCAGCTCGTAAATCGGGCAGAGAGCTGTGGATATGTCTGCAAAGCTGTACCTGGAGCAAAAACACCCGCCCCGTCACGGGCGACGAGCTCAAGTGGCAGGCATATACCTGCCTTTCATACGGCACCACAAACTTCCTTTATTATGTTTTTGGCGCACGTCCCGGTCACGACTATGCAATGATAGATTTCCGCGGCGAAAATACACAGCTTTATTACGACTCAAAGGATATGGCGCTCGGTCTTAAAAAGATTTCGGACCTCTTTGTTTCATATAAAAACCTTGGTGCTTTTAACGTAAATTCAAGCCCCGAGATAACACCCTATCTTGAAATGAACACACCGTATACCGACTTTGACGCAATCACCGACGTGTCGGCAGATATCCCGCTTCTTGTGGGATGCTTTGAGAAAACCGAGGGCAACGGTCACGCGTTTACGCTTGTAAATATGCAGGACTTCCAAACACCTAAAAATGGTACTGTTACCTTTAAGGCTGACGGTAAAATTACAGTATACCGCGAGGGTAACCCCGAGGTAATAACTGCCGATAACGGTATCTACACAGTAGAGCTTAAACAGGGCGAAGGTGTCTTTGCCACAATCGAATAAATATTCTGAATAATAAAAACAGGTGGACTTAAAAATCCACCTGTTTTTTTCCATTCTTTGTGAGAATTACGCGACCCTCAAAGCCGCACTCGATTGCGTGTTTAACCGCAATATCGTAGTTAAGTCCCAGTTTTTCTCTATCGTGACAGTCGCTGTTAAAAATTATCTCACCGCCGCGTCGCTTTATTTCTTTTAAAATCACCTTATCAGGATACGGCGAATTGCGATAACCTCTTGCAATCGCGCCAAAATTGATTTCAAACGGTTTTTTGTAGGGAATAAGCTGCTCGATTGCTTCGAATGCTGCCTTATAATATGCATCGTCGCGCGGAAGCTCAATTCTGTTTTTATACTTGGTGCAGAGGTCAAAGTGTCCTATGATATCAGCACCCGTTTTGTTTACAACATCGCCCACAAGTGCAAAATAATCCTTTGCAAAAAGCGAGTATTTGCCACTGTAGCAGTTTTTTATAATATCCTCAACAATACCGATTTCAAGGTCTATTATCTGACTTTCGTCTTTTTCTTTAAGGTAGTGCACAGAGCCGATAACGTAGTCAAATTTATCTGTTGGCTCTGTCGAAAAATAGTCCTGCTCAATACCGAGCAGTATTTCAAGCTTGCCACCGTATTTTTGCTTTAAACGGTTGATTTCAACGCAGTAATCGGGAATGTTATTTTCGTCTCCCTCGTAGTACTTGTGGCTCGAAAACCCGATTATTTTAAAGCCCTTTTCAATGGCGGCATGCACCATTTGTTCGGGCGTATCCTTACCGTCACAATATGTTGAATGTATGTGATAATCGTAAAGCTGATGCATTATTTTTTCTCCGTAAAATATAGTAAAATAATTATAATATAACTTGTTTTATCTTTCAA
This sequence comes from Eubacteriales bacterium, assembly GCA_045546815.1. GTDB lineage: Bacteria > Bacillota > Clostridia > Oscillospirales > QAKW01 > RGIG9041. Next base: position 8,291 of record JAZQDN010000105.1, on the reverse strand, counting down.
GTGCAAGTATAATAAAATGTAGATAAAAAGGGGGCTTATTATATGAAATTCGGTAACCTGCATCTCCATTCAACCTATTCTGACGGTGTGCTGACACCCGAGCAGCTTGTTATCGGCGCAAAGCAAATGGGCTATGGCGCAATTGCGCTGTCCGACCACTACGCGTGTGCAGGCTGCAGTGAAATTGAAGCCGCCGCAAAAAAATACGGGCTTGAGTGTATAACCGCTATGGAAACGGTAGGTAAGGCGTTTGACCATAGCTTTCATATAGTTGCCTATGATTTTGACCCTACAGAAAAGAATATGGCAAAGTATATCGAGGACAACCGTATTCTCGGCTATAATGTAACTAAACAAAAATTTGAAGGTATGGTGGCAAACGGCGATTTATACGGTATTACGTGGAACGATGTGACCGATGCATTTTCTCCGGACGCCTGGCTTTGCAACGAGCAAATCTTTGCTGTTGCCGTAAAGCGCGGTATATATCTTGAAAGCGAGTATTATACAAGGTTTATTCCCGCTTTCCGTGCGGTAAAAACACAGTATAAGAGCAACGGTCTTCGCCCCACTGCAAAAGAGATGATTGATATGATCCGCGGGGCAGGCGGTGTTGCAAGTATCGCGCACCCTCACGGTGTGACACAGCACCTTGAGGAGCTTTATAAAATGGGTGCACGCGCCGTTGAATATGACCATCCCGATATCGACGATTACGACGTGAAGATGGCACTTGAATTTATATCCCGACATGATGATGTGTATGCCTGCGGCGGTACTGACCACACGGGCAGACTTTCCAACAACCCCGAAGAGCGCGGTACACCCGACGGCGTCGGCTTTCTTGTTCCGTTATCGGCGGATGTAAAATGCGGTGTCACAAAAGACGAATTTTTTGCGCTTAAAAACAGAATATACGGTTAAAATAAATTAAAATACAATTCTGCGAGGTAATAAATGAAATTTGCTTTTTTCGATGCAAAACCGTATGATATAGATTCCTTCAGTCCCTATCTTGACGATATCGACTTTAAGTTTTATGAGACAAAGCTCAACGAGGACACAGCCGACCTTGCGCGCGACTGTGACGGCGTTTGTGTTTTTGTAAACGATACGGTCAATAAATCCGTAATAGATAAATTGTACAGTCTCGGCGTCAGAATTATCGCGCTCAGGTGCGCGGGTTTTAATAATGTCGACGTAAAGTACGCATATAAAAAGATGCATATTGTTCACGTGCCTGCCTATTCGCCGTATGCCGTGGCAGAGCACGCGATGGCACTGCTGCTGACATCGATTCGCCGTATTCATAAGGCATACATCCGCACACGTGATTTTAACTTCAGTTTAAATAACCTTACCGGCTTTGACCTTCACGGTAAAACCGTCGGTGTTGTCGGTACGGGTAAAATCGGACGTGTGTTTATTGATATCTGCCGCGGCTTTGGAATGAATATTCTGGCTTATGACAAATACCCGCAAAAAGACGCTGATATAAGCTACGTTGACCTCGATACACTGCTTAAAGAATCGGACGTGATCTCGCTTCATTGCCCGCTTACAAAGGATACCTATCACCTTATTAACCGTGATACAATATCCATTTTAAAAAAGGGTGCGGTAATCATAAACACCTCCCGCGGAGCACTCATCGATGCTGAGAGCCTGCTTGAAGGCATAAAATCACGTAGGGTGGGCGCTGCCTGCCTTGACGTTTACGAGGAAGAATCCGACGTGTTCTTTGAGGACTTTTCGGGACATATTATCGATGACGATATTCTTGCCCGCCTTATCTCAATGCCAAACGTAATTGTCACATCGCATCAGGGGTTTTTGACAAACGAAGCATTGTCAAATATCGCCGCAACCACTGTTGATAATATTAAAAATCTAAGCGAAAACGGCTGTTGTGAAAACGAGCTTTGCTACCATTGCGGTCAGGTCGAAAACTGTGCCCGCCTTCATAAAACAAAATGCTTTTAACGGAGTAATACTATGCAAATAAAAAAACTTATACCTGCAACAAAAGACTATATCTGGGGTGGAACACGCCTTTTGACCGAGTACGGCAAAACTGCGCCTACGGCAATATGTGCTGAAACGTGGGAGCTGTCCTATCATAAGGACGGACTCACGCTTTTGGAGGACGGCACACCGCTATCTTACAGTAAAATTGACCTTGGAAAAAATACACGTGACTTTGAGTTTTTTCCGCAGCTGATAAAGTTTATTGATGCAGAAAATAATCTGTCTGTTCAGGTGCACCCGAGTGACGACTATGCACTTAAAAATGAAAACAGCTACGGTAAAACAGAAATGTGGTATATCGTTGACGCGTCTGATGGCGCGGGTATCTATCTCGGATTTAAGCGCGACGTTACGGCTGACGAATATAAGTCGGCAATCGAAAATAACACCTTGACAGACCTACTAAATTTCTATCCCGTCAAAAAAGGGGAGTGCTACTTTATCCCGTCGGGTACTATTCACGCAATCGGAGCGGGCTGCCTTATCTGTGAGGTTCAGCAAAACAGCAACCTTACATACCGTGTCTATGATTACGGCAGAACCGATGCAAACGGCAACCCCCGCGAGCTTCACGTTGATAAGGCCCTTAAAGTAACAGCTCTTGGTAAATTCACAAAAACGCAACTTGATGCGGGTGATATTATTGCTATAAGCAAATATTTCACTGTACGTGAACTCAAGGTGAATGGAAAAACAAGCCTTGTATGTGACAGTGGCTCCTTTAAGTTTATATCCTGCGTCGAAGGTAACGGAACGCTAAATGGACAGAGCGTGTCACAGGGCGACAGTTATTTGATTGAGGCGTGTGACGATACCGTAGAGCTTTGCGGTAAGATGACCTGTATCACATCGGAAATAAGAAAATTGTATATCGGCATTGACCTCGGCGGTACCTTTATAAAGGGCGGCATTGTTGATGACCTCGGTAATATAATCGTTTCAGACAAAGTACCTACCGGCGCAGACGGCGGTGCCGCAACTGTTGCAAATAATATTGCATCACTGTGTAAAAGTCTTTGCAGTTCTGTAGGTCTTGGGTTTGCCGACGTTGTCGGTATCGGCATCGGTGTGCCCGGTACTGTTGACAGCGAAAGCGGCAATGTGCTTTATTCAAACAATCTCGGCTGGGAAAACTTTGAGATCTCAAAGGAAATAATGGCTCTTACAGGTCTTCCTGTCAAAATTGCAAACGATGCAAATGTTGCCGCTCTCGGTGAAACTGTCTTTGGATGCGGAAAGGAATATAAAAACACCGTAATGCTTACTCTCGGTACGGGTGTCGGCGGCGGAATCGTAATTGACGGCAGACTTTATGAGGGCAACCGCGGCGCAGGTGCTGAGCTTGGTCATGCGGTTGTCGTTGCAGGCGGTGAGCTGTGTACCTGCGGCAGACGCGGATGTCTTGAGGCATATGCCTCGGCGACCGCACTCATTCGTGATACAAAGCGCGCTATGGAGCGTGATAAAAATTCAAAAATGTGGCAGATAGGCAGCATAGATAACGTTGACGGCGCAACCGCTTTTAAATTTAAGGATACAGACAGTACTGCAAAAGCAGTCGTAGATAACTATATAGAAATGCTCGCTTGCGGAATTACAAACTATGCAAACGTGTTCAGACCCGATGCAATAATTCTCGGCGGTGGTGTTTGTAACGAAGGCGAGAGACTTACAAAACCGCTTCAGAAAATACTTGATAATGACATCTTTGGCAAGGATAAGGGTCCGTCTGTTAAAATTCTGACCGCAACCCTCGGTAACAGAGCGGGAATCCTCGGTGCAGTAGCTCTATATCTATCCTGATAAGACATAGTTTGTGATAAATAGACTAATTCGCCTGTGGAATGTAAAAAAGTCGTATGATAAGATTTTTATATAATACATTTTCAGGAGAATTAACTATGAATACCGAAAAAACACAAGCTTTATATAACCACGCAAAACAAATAATGCCCGGCGGAGTACAGCTTTTGTCAAAGCGTCCCGAAATGTTCGCCCCTGACAAGTGGCCCGCTTATGCCACCTGGGCAAAGGGCTGTCAGATAGAGGACTGTGACGGTAACAGATACTATGATATGACAACAAACGGCATCGGTGCGTGTATGCTCGGCTATGCTGACGACGACGTGACAAATGCTGTTGTAAAGCGTATCCAAAACGGTTCGATGACCTCGCTTTGTGCACCTGAAGAGGTTGAACTTGCAGATAAGCTCTGTGAAATTCATCCGTGGGCAGAGTCGGTGCGTTTTGCACGCACAGGCGGTGAGATCTGTGCAATTGCCGTTCGTATTGCAAGAGCGACAACGGGCAGAAACCTTGTTGCAATCAGTGGCTACCACGGTTGGAGCGACTGGTATCTTGCATCAAATCTTTCGGATGACCACTCACTTGACGGCGTGCACCTTCCGGGGCTGAAACCCAAGGGTGTACCTCATCAGCTTACAGGTACCGCATACACCTTTGTCGGCAACGATAAACAGTCAATCGAAGACCTTGTTGCAAACTATGGTGACAAGCTTGCCTGTATTATTATGGAACCGCTTCGTAACGAGATCCCCGACGACGGTTATTTGCAGTATGTTAAAGATCTTGCGCATAAATGCGGTGCACTTTTGATATTTGACGAAATTACTATCGGTTGGCGTTTTTGCTTTGGCGGAAGCCATCTTGCGCTCGGTGTCACTCCCGATATGGCTGTGTTTGCAAAAGCACTCGGTAACGGTCATCCTATCGCGGCCGTTATCGGCACACGCGCCGCTATGGATGGGGCAGAGGAGTCGTTTATCAGCAGTACATACTGGACAGAGGCGGTGGGTCCCACAGCAGCACTCGCCACCATTGAAAAAATGCAAAGAACAAACGCTTCGGAATATGTAAACAGTATCGGCAAAGTTGTGCAGAACGACTGGATCACACTTGCAAAAAAGCACGGCCTTGATATTGAGTGCTCCGGTCTTGCCTGCCTTGCTCATTTTTCGTTCAAGGACTACCCGCTCGAACTCAAAACCCTCTATACAGTGCTTATGCTCGATGAGGGCTTTCTCGGCAATACTGCACTTTACCCAACCCTTGCACATAACGATAAGGTGCTTGAACTCTACAGAACTGCAGTAGATACAGTGTTTGAAAAAATATCGCAAACCTTAAAAACAGGCGGTATAGATGCAGTAATGCACGCGCTCGACGGCAAGGTGTGTCAGAGCGGCTTTAAACGCCTGCTGAAATAAATGAGGTGAAATCCTTTTGTACAAAATAAAGTTGCCTTTTGGCGATGTTGAATGTATAATAAGCGTTAAAAGTATGAGCGGTGTCACTCACAGTGTTGATGTTGAGCGCCACACTAATCTTCAGAACGAGCTTCATATCGTGCTTGAGGGTGAGGCACAAATCGATGTTGACGATTCTGTGTATTCTTTGAACCGCAATGTTGCACTTATAATTCCCAAAAACAAGTTTCATTCGCTTTTTGGCAAAAACAGACCGTTTTTGCACTTTACTGTGTCGTTTGAGCTTTTTAAGAACAAAAGCGAAATAATTCCCGATTTTACAAGCCTTACCCTCAGTCAAAAAGAAATCGACCTGTGCTTTGATATAATAAAAGAATCACGCGGAAGCTCGCCTTTTTGCCGTCAACGTATTTTTGCGCTGTATACCTTGCTGTTGACCTCGGTTTTTGAGGAGCTTTCAATTTTCAAAAACAGGGCAGGGGAAAGAGACGTTGACAGCTTCGATGACAGATATTTTGTTATTGATGATTTTTTTGAGACAAACCTCAATAAAAATTGCACGGAGGCAGACCTTGCAAAGCGTCTGCATATTTCTAAACGTCAGCTTAACCGCGTTCTTGTTTCAAACTACGGCACAACCTTTCGCGAAAAACTCACAAACGCACGTATGGATCGTGCGAAGTGGCTTCTGCGTACCACCGATATGGGCGTTGACCTTATCTGCGATGCGATAGGCTTTGCTTCTCAAACATCGTTTTATAAAGCTTTTAAAAAGCATACAAATACAACTCCCTTAAAGTACAGAAAGGATAAAACCAAAGCATTATGACCATAGTTTTAACGTCCTTCAGCCAGATGGCAGTGCTTTTCTCGTTTATCATAATCGGCTTTTTGCTAGTTAAGCTAAAAGCACTGTCGCCCGACTCGTCAAAGGTACTTGCAAAGCTCGAAAATAACCTGTTTATACCTGCACTTGTGCTCGGCACCTTTTGTGAAAACTTTACTATTAAAAAATTGTCTTATGCATCGAAAATATTTATAATGAGCTCTGTAATAACAGTTGTTTTTGCTGTTATTGCAGGTATTGTTGCACGTTTTTGCTCAAAAGACGACTTTGTAAGGAAAATCTTTACATACGGACTTGCGTTTTCAAACTTCGGTTTTATGGGTAATGCGATAGTCAGTGCGCTTTTCCCAAGTTTCTTTATGGACTATCTCATATTTACGCTTCCGTTGTGGATACTTATTTATCTTTGGGGTGTTCCGTATCTTCTTATTCCGTCAGACGATAAGCGCACGCTAAAATCCAACCTCAAGTCACTTATAAATCCAATGTTTGTAGCAATGCTTGTGGGTATAATAATCGGTATTTTTTCAATTCCTCTGCCGTCGTGGCTGTCAAGCGTCATTAGTGTGTCGGGTAGCTGTATGTCGCCTGTTGCAATGCTGCTCACAGGTATCACACTTTGCAGTGTCAACTTTAAAAAGACCTTCACAAATATCGGCATTTATGTTGTGTCAATTATCCGTTTGATTGTTTTTCCGCTTTTGGCAATCGGTATTTTGTATCTTTTGCCGGCTGGAATTCGTAGTAATTTTTTTGGTCTCAGCTTTATTGTCTGCCTTGTATGCTCGCTCGCAATGCCGCTCGGTCTCAACACGATCGTAGTTCCCGCCGCTTACGGTAAGGATACATCGGTTGCATCGGGAATGGCTATCGTGTCACACCTGCTTTCTTGTGCTACCATCCCTATTGTATTTATGCTGATGACAAAGCTGATAGCAATATAAAAACAGCATCCTTTTGGATGCTGTTTTTTTACGCCTATTTTAAAAATAAATGCATTATTAATGCAACAATAGCGGCAATAAGCGGATTGAGAAAAACAGTGCTTAACCATTTTCCAATCATCACTTTTATCGGAATATAGGGCTTGAGGTCTTCTGTGCCGGGAATTTCCCACGCTTTTGTTTTGTCGACCCAATACCAATCAATGAAAAAACGGTCAAACAAGCCTTGGATCCATAGAATTATCGACATTTGCCAGAAACCGTCCCAAAATCCCGTCACACCGTTGATTCCATACACCATCAGCGGCGGCAAAATAAACAGCGGCACAAACAATGCGATGCTGCAAAGAATAAAGTTTTTGCGGATTTTTTCTTTGCTGGTAAGTCCAAGCTCCACCACCCGCTGCTGCACATCTTTTTCATATAAAACTACCAATCCGACAGGGCTGTTGGCAATACCAACCACGCACACTAACAGAAGCACAAAACACATCACAATACCTTCAACAATAAGAATCATAGCAAGTATCTCCCTTCGTTTTTTTATATATCCCTTTTAAAATAAACCATATCTTTAAGCCTTACACCGCATTCATATATCGGGTGGTCGTAATTGTCTATAAAAAAGTCGGGGATTATGTGTGAGCGTACAAACCCGCATTTTTCATAAAAAGGTACAGTCAATGGGCTGTCTCCCGTGCCAACCTGTAAAACAGTGTATTTGTCCGAATACTTTTTGACAATAAAATCAATCAATGCTTTTGCATAGCCTTTCCCCTGGTGTTCGGGTACGGTTGCAATATTTTTTATTTCAATAACACCGTCACCTTCATCTGTGACAACACATTCACTTTTAACGCCGTTTTCATTAAGTATAAACATCGTGCCTTTGTCAAGGTATCTGTCAATCATACTCTCTTGCTCATCTGCTAATAACAACAACGAAATATACTGTTTTTTATTCTCTTTAATCTCTGTAATTGTCATTTAGCTTTTTAAAATCCTGCATAGATAAAATGCCACCAATACGGATATACAATACCGGAGGCGCTGCCCGTTTTTGACCAAACAGTTTCCCACGCCGTTTCTGTCCAACCGTTATTTTGCTTTTCAAATTGTAAAACGTGAGCACAAGCTTTATCTTTTACAATATAATAAACCTTGGCGCTGTCTTTATTACACTTTAAAACCTTAAAGTTTTCTACCTCATCTATCATTGTGTTTTGTGTGTACGCTTCAGAAAAC
>JAZQDN010000104.1:0-16469 GCA_045546815.1 Eubacteriales bacterium | reverse complement strand
GTGCGTAAAATATATATTGACAACGCAACGTCGTGCGTATATAATAAATGCATATTACGCAATGTCGTGCGTAATTATATGTTATATCATGTGATTAATTTTGTCAATATTTATGGTGGATTTTGTGTCGAAAATAATTTTACATTGTGATATGAATAATTTTTTTGCATCGGTAGAAATGCTGCTTGACCCGTCGCTTAAAAATAAGTGTATTGCTGTTTGCGGCAGTAAGGAAGAGCGGCGGGGAATAGTGCTTGCAAAAAACGAATTAGCTAAAAAGTGTGGTGTAGCAACAGCTGAGCCGATTTGGCAGGCCGTTAAAAAATGTCCTAAACTAAAAATTGTATCGCCGCATTATGAATATTATTCGTATTATTCTCAAAAAGCAAAAGAGATTTATTTAAGATATACCGACCTTGTTGAACCATTTGGAATAGATGAATGCTGGCTTGATGTTACGGGCTCTACACGTCTTTTCGGTAGTGGTGAACAGATTGCTGATAATATACGCAAACAGGTGCGCAATGAGCTTGGTCTTACGGTTTCGGTTGGCGTATCGTTTAATAAGATTTTTGCAAAGCTCGGGAGCGATATGAAAAAGCCTGATGCTACAACAGTTATTTCTTTTCAAAATTATAAGCAGATTATTTTTCCGCTTCCGGCGTGTACGCTTCTGGGTGTCGGTAAGTCTGTTGGCGAAAAGCTGAACCGTATGGGTGTTGATACTATAGGTGAGCTTGCACAAACACCAAAAAGTACACTTGAATACAGACTTGGAAAATACGGGGCTCAGTTGTGGTATTATGCAAACGGTATTGATACATCGGATGTACATCATTACAGTTACAGTGAGCCTGTAAAAAGTGTCGGTCACGGATCGACGACAGCGGCTGATCTTAAATCGAATGACGAGGTAAAAAAGCTTATCCTTTCGCTCAGCATAGGCGTGTCACAACGACTGCGTGATAACAATCTTGCGGCTTGTGCAATACAGATTTCCGTGCGCAATGAAAAGCTTATTACGCGGGATTTTCAGGTGGAGTTTGCACAAAAAACAAACAATGCCGTACAAATTGCAAGCAGAGCATATGAAATATTCAAAATGCGTTATGATTGGGAGTGTGCTGTTCATTCTGTCACTGTCCGCGCAATAAATCTGTTGTCGTCTGATTGTCCTGTTCAACTTGATATGTTTCACAACAGCGATTTTTACGAAAAAACCGAAAAAATAGATAAGACTATAGATAAACTTACAAAACGTTACGGCAAAAACACTGTTTTGCCGATGACACTGATTAATAACAATTAACTTGTATTGTAAAGTATGATGTGCTATATTATTAATGAGGTGATAAATATGAAAATTGCAATAATAACAGGAGTTACTTCCGGCCTTGGATATGAATTTTTAAAATCAGTTGTATCGTCGTATCCGAATCTTGATGAAATTTGGGTTATTGCAAGACGCAAGGAAAGATTATTGGAAATAGAAAAAAGCTTTGATATAAAAATAAGACCGATAGCGCTTGATTTAACAAGTGAGGAAAGCGTCGAAACCGTTAAACAGCTTCTGAATGAATACACGCCTGATGTTAAGATTCTTATAAATAACGCAGGTTTTGGTGAGCTTGGTAATTTTTATGAAAATGACTATGAAAACCAGTTGAAAATGATACGCCTCAATAACGGCGCGCTTACCGCAATGTGTACTGTGTGCACCCCGTATATGAATGCCGGTTCATTTATAATCAATGTTGCATCGATTGCTTCGTTTGTACCTAATCCGCGCATGGCGGTTTATTGCTCGACAAAGGCATATGTAAAAAGCTTTACACGTTGTATAAGAGAAGAATTAAAGCCTAAAAAAATAAATGCTTTTGTTGTGTGCCCGGGACCGATGTCTACAGAGTTTCTTGATGTTGCGGGCATTTCGGGCGGCAAATCAAAAACATTTGAAACATTGCCTTATACCCGACCCGAAAAGGTTGCAAAAAATTCGGTTAAGCTTGCTGCACGCGGCAGGGGAGTGTATACACCGGGAGCTTTTTATAAATTTTACCGTGTTCTTTCAAAATTATTGCCGCATACGATTCTTATGAAAGTATCAAAAACATAATAAAAAGAGGTTCTTTGAACCTCTTTTTATTTTAGCATTTCATATGTTTTTTCTGTGGGCTTTGCTTCGAGACGTTTGATCTTTACACCCATATCAGAAAAACGTTTTTCATATTCCGTCATAACATTTGGCGTGTCTGTAGAGTGCAGGTCGTATGTGACGTTTTTGAGCTCAAAGCCGATCTCCGACAATTCTTCAACAGAAAAATCAAATAATCCGTCATTGTCAGTTTTAAAATGAATTTCACCGCCATCTTTAAGTAACGGCAAATAGTGTTTTATCATTCTTCTGTGTGTGAGACGCCTTTTGGCATGTGATGCTTTAGGCCAGGGATCGCAGAAATTTATGTAGATGATATCGGCACTTTTAGGTGGGATTATCGATGTTAGCATCTCTGCATCAGCACAAATAAACTTTATATTTTCAAGCTCAAGACGTGCGGCTTTTTCCATACCCATTAAAATGCAGTCTTTAACACGTTCAACAGAAATATATTGCACTTTTTCGTTTTGTTTTGCGCTTTGTGTTATAAAACCGCCTTTTCCCGAGCCTATCTCAATATATAATGGCTTTTGCTTGTCAAATATAGTATAAAAATCATTTAAGAGTTGTTCCTTTGGCTCAAGTGCAAATTCTGCACACCTGTCGAAACGAATGTCAGCGTTTTTCTTTTTTCTCATTCTCATAGTTTTAATTCTCCAAAATTTTATTGATAGCATACTGTGCACATAAAAGTCCTGCAACAGACGGTACGAAAGATACTGAACCCACAGTCCTTTTTCCGTCGTTTAGCAATATGTTCGGTTGCACTGTTGGCGAGTTGGAAATAAGCACATTAAGACTGTCGATACCGGCTTTTTTTAATTCTGTGCGCATTTTTTTGGCAAGCGGGCACCCCGATGTTTTATAGATATCCTTGATTTCAAACTGTGTTGCATCAAGCCTGTTTCCTGTCCCAAGACACTCAATTATATCAATATTATTGTTTTTTGCAAAAACAGCAAGGGAGACTTTGGCTGGAACAAAATCAATAGCGTCAATTATAAAGTTGGCATCGTGTGGTATGTGCTCGTTAATATTTTCACTTGTCAGAAATACGTTTTTGCCGCAAAACTCGATGTTCGGATTTATGTCAAGCGAGCGCTTTTCAGCGACATCTGTCTTTAAAAGACCGACGGTTGAATTGAGAGCAATAATTTGTCTGTTTATGTTTGATGTAGTGACAATATCATTGTCGATAACGGTTATTTTTCCGACACCAATGCGTACAAGTGCTTCAAGTGCATATGAACCGACACCGCCGCATCCGCAAAGCACAATATGTGATTTTTGAAGCTTTTCAAGCCCATCTTGTCCAATTAAAGCACATGTTCTGTTAAAAATTTCATTCATATAACCACCAAAAACAAAAGCGAAAATACCGCTTGTATTTTCGCTCAAATAAGCTATCCCCGCAAATGCCGTCAAATGCAAACTTTAATCCCTGCGTATAACACAGGTGGGTGTTCGCCAAGGATTCCTCACAGGCGTCCGATCGGGCTTGAAAGCCGGAACGGCATGCACACAGACCCTCGAGCATCATTCCCGTAAAAGTAATGTAGGTTTAAAATATACACTCAACGCACATCGCAGGTAACTGAAAACTAATTATCTGAGAATGACATCGTCATATTCTTCTTCAAACAGCTCTACAACACGATTAAGTTCATCTTCATCTTCAAATGTAACAAGGATTTCTTCTCCACCGGCGTCTTCAACTGTTTTGAGGATAAAGAGGTCGGGTTCTTTTTCGAATTGTTTCTGCGGGTCATCAAAAATTTCAAGAAGACCGACATATACTGTACCGTCCATTTCAACAGTGCCGTAAATTTCAAAATCAATATCTCTGCCGAATTCATCTGTTAGTGTAACAATATCTTTTCCAAATATACTAGGTTGATCCATTATAAGTTCCTCCATAAATTATATTCATATTTTAACACATCTATGTAAAAAATAAAAGTACTTATTAAAAAATATTTATTTTACGGAGAAGTGTATGGAAAAGATGAGAACAGGTCTTATTATAGAGTCAATGGAGCTCGCAAGCCAGCAAACACCCGCTGATGTTCCTATAGCAAAAAAAGAAAAATATAAGTCATGCAGTGTAACGACCGTTATAATTGAAAACGATAATGAAGCAAAGTTGCTCGGACGCGAAAAAGGAAAATATATTACAGTTGAGTTCGATAAAACGTATTGCATTACCGACAGTGATTTTGAAGAAGTTGTCGATGTGATTTCGAAAAAAATAAAAAATTTTTCCGATAAATACTTTGGGAAAAGAATTGTTGTTGCAGGCATCGGCAACAGGAATATCACAGCAGACAGTATCGGACCAAAAAGTATTGATAAAATTATTGTCACACGTGCACTTGAAAATACAGAGTTTATAGCGGCTGATTGTTTGGGTAATGTGTCTGCAATTGCTGCGGATGTTTTCGGAGTGACAGGTATTGAAAGCGCCGAACTTATCGGCGGGATTGCTCATGTACTAAAACCTGCTCTTATAGTTGTTATTGATGCGCTTGCAACAACGTCACTTTCGCGACTTTGCAAAACTGTACAGATTTCCGATACTTCGCTTGTTCCCGGTGGCGGGGTTGATAATGCAAGAAAAAGTATTTCTCCTGATAATTTGAATATACCGATTATCTCAATAGGAATACCGACGGTAATTGATGTATGCCACCTTGTTAAAAGTAGTATTGATTCGGAATTTGGCGATTCTCTTGTTGCTATGCCTGCGCGTATTGATGATGCAACAGATATGGGAGCAAAACTGATTGCTTTTTCATTAAATAAAGCTCTTCATAATAATCTGACTGTAGATGATATATTAAAATTTTTGTATTAAAAATCACTTCTTTGAATAGAATTACACGAAGGGTGTGATGAGCTTGTACAGAAAATTAATCTTACTGATAAAAACGTTTCTTTATTCTGTTGTAGGCGTTTTAAGCATAATAGCTGTTCTTTTTCTTTTCGGAGGAGCAATTGCCGATGGAGCGATAAACTATACATTAAATTGTAAAACGTCACTTTCGCAAAAAGACAAATCTATTAATTCCGGTTATGAAGATGATTTTTTGAAATTTACAAATCAAACGGAAACTTTGTCTGTACAAACTCTTGAAAATATACAGCAAACACAAAGTGATTCAGTTGCTGTAAACCTTTCCGCCTTGTCAGGTAAATATACCAAAATTAACGGAACTGCTGTAATAAATAATACTGATTATGACGTTACAAGCTTATTGAATGCCAATTATAAAAAGCCAGAAACTGACAAAGATAAGCCGGCAGTATTGATTTATCACACACATACATCTGAAGGGTATGACGGTGGAGGGACTGTTGTTGATGTTGGTCGTGAAATGGCAGCAGAATTTGAACGCATGGGATATAAAACAATACATTTAACCGAAACTTACGATAAAGAACAGTTCAGCGGTGCATATTCACGGTCTATTGAAGGAATAACCGAGGCTTTAAAACAAAATCCTTCAATAAAACTTGTTTTTGACGTACATAGGGACGCTATAACCGACGCATCGGGAAAACAGTACCGACCAATAACCGATATAAACGGAGAAAAAGCGGCACAGGTGATGTTTGTATGCGGAACAGATGAAAAGGGACTCAAACATCCGGATTGGCGTGAAAATTTCAAGTTTGCGCTTGATGTGTCACGCACACTTGGTGAAGAATATAACGGTCTTTCTCGACCCGTTAATTTACGCGGTGACCGTTTTAATACGCATGTTACGCGTCATGCATTCATAATAGAGGTAGGAAGTGAAAAAAACACTCTTGCAGAAGCTACGCTTGCAGTGAAATATACTGCAAGATCAATAGTTAAAACAATAGAAAAATCCGAGTAATACTCGGATTTTTTAGTATGTATTAAAAAAGTGCTCAAAAACAGCATTCCCTGACATTCTCTCGGGATGCCACTGTACACCTAAAATTTTATGTCTATCGCTTTCGATTGCCTCGATTATACCGTCGTGTGAAGCGGCGGCAATATATAAACTGTCGCCAAGGGTGTGCACGCTTTGATGATGCATTGAATTTACAACTGCACGCAGTCCCATCGAATTATATAGCTTTGATGTTTTTGAAATTTTTATTTCATGCTCACACTCACGACCTCCGCAGTTTGCGTGATACAGACCTGACATTGACGGGATATCCTGAATCAGTGTTCCGCCTAACGCCACATTTATGCTTTGCATCCCACGACATATTCCAAAAATCGCTTTGTTTTTGTTTATAAAGGCATTGATCAGTCCTTGCTCAATAGTGTCAAAAGCTCTGTCATATTTTATATTTGACATATTTTTTTGACCGTATAGTGATGGGTCGATGTCACCGCCGCCGCATACTATCAAATAATCACACTCTATTGCAGTGTCTGAAGGCTTTTCATTATATATTAATTTTGGAATAATACCGCAAGCACAAATATGCTCAATATATTTAATACTTACATCAGGTTTACCGTTTTTGATTTTTCCAAAAACCGCCGCTGTTTTCATTTAAATTTCCTCCTTGAATAATTATAGTGTTTAATATATAATATAACTTAATAAACTATATGCGGTTCAGGATGGCTTAAATGATATATTTTGATAACAGTTCAACAACAAGGCAAAGTGATTTAGTTACTGAAAAAATGATTTGGTATATGCAGAATGACTTTGCAAATGCCTCGTCGCTTCATATTGCAGGTGTGAAGGCTCACCGCGCTATTGACGATGCTAAAAAAGAAATCGCAAAGGCAATAGGCTGTACGCCGAGCGAGGTTTATATCGGAAGCGGCGGTACTTTTTGTAATAACCTTGCACTTTCCAGTGCGGCCCACGCTCTTAAACGGCGCGGAAACAAAATTGTTATTTCATCAATTGAGCACCCAAGCGTTACAGAATGTGCGCTTGCCTTACAAAATGAAGGATTTGATGTTGTTCTTTGCAACCCGCTTGATAGTGCTTTTGAGGACGAAATTGATGAGCACACAATTCTTGTCAGCTGTATGCTGGTAAATAACGAAACAGGTCTTATATTACCTGTTGAAAAGCTTAAAAAAGTAATTCTTGAAAAAAAGTCTCCTGCACTTTTGCATATTGATGCTGTTCAGGCTTTTGGTAAAATTCCCGTAAACGTTAAAAAGCTGAATGCTGATTTTTTGACTGTATCCGGTCATAAAATTAACGGTCCAAAGGGTATCGGTGCACTTTATGTTAAAAAAGGTGTGAGAATACTTCCTATTGTTCATGGAGGAGAGCAGGAAGGGGGACTTATCCCCGGCACCTACAATTCTCCTGCGGCTGCCGGCTTTGCTGTTGCCATAAGTGATATTGTAAAAAAAGATAAAGCTCATTTGAAAGAATTATATGACTATTTTGAGTTAAAGGCCCAACAGTTTGATTTTATACATATCAACAAATTCGGTAATCACGCTCATCATATAATTAATGTGACCTTTACAGGCTACCTTGGCGAGAATGTACTTCACTTTTTTGAAGGGTTTGACATTTTTGTTTCACAGGGTTCGGCGTGTTCGTCTCACAGCAAGCAAAAAGGAAAAACTCTTATTGCTCTTGGATGTGACAAAAAAACGGCAGATTGTTCTGTCAGAATCAGCTTTGATTACAACAATACAAAACAGGAAATTGATGAGTTTTTTGAGGTGTGCACACTTATTCCGCAAAAACTAATAAAACTATACAAATAAGGAAATAATAAAATGAAAGAAATAATACTTGCAAAATGCGGTGAACTGGTTTTAAAGGGTCTGAATCGCATCAGCTTTGAAAAAACACTTGTAAAAAATATCAGAGAATCAATTAGTGAATACGGTGAGTTCGATATATCTGTCGTTCAATCCACAATATATATTTCGTGTGATAATGATTTTGATATTGATACAGTTTATGATAAGGTTAAACGAGTGTTTGGTATTGCAACTCTTTGTAAGGCGGCTGTTTGTGCAAAAGATATGGATGACATAAAGGCAACAACGCTTGAATACTGTAATGATATCCTTTCGGGCTGTTCTACATTCAAGGTGGCTGCAAAACGTTCAGATAAGCGTTTTGCTTTGAAATCACCTGATATTTGTCGTGAAATGGGTGGCTTTTTACTCGAAAATTTTTTAAATCTAACTGTTGATGTGCATAACCCTGACGTAACAGTAACCGTTGAAATACGCGACTTTGGTGCATATATTCACACTGATTCAGAGGTTGGTGCCGGTGGTATGCCATATGGAAGCAGCGGTAAAGCATGTCTTTTGCTGTCGGGCGGTATCGACAGTCCTGTTGCGGGATATATGATGGCAAAGCGCGGTCTTCGTCTGTCGTCAGTTCACTTTTTCAGCCCGCCATATACGGGCGAACTTGCAAAGCAAAAGGTATTGACTCTTGCTGAAATTCTGACAGACTATTGTCCGGGCATGGATGTTTATGTTGTTCATTTTACTGAAATTCAGGAACAAATAAAAAATAACTGCAGAGAAGATCTTTTTACCGTAATAATGCGAAGATTTATGGTTCGTATGGCAAATGTTGTTGCCAGAATGTCGGGCTCGTCCGCCCTCATAACCGGCGAAAGTCTTGGCCAGGTTGCCTCACAGACTATGGCTGCACTCAACATTACGGATGAAATTTCGGACACGATTGTTTTAAGACCTGTTATCGGTATGGACAAAGAAGAAATTGTCAGAATTTCGCGTAAAATAGGCACATTTGAAACATCAATTCAGCCTTATGAAGACTGCTGTACCGTTTTTACTCCAAAGCACCCAAAAACACGTCCGAATTTAAACGAGATAATTGTTGAAGAACAAAAACTTGATGTTGATGCCCTCATTGAGCGTGCATCCCAAAACATTGAAATAATCAAAATAGGAGAATAGCTTATATGTCAAAACTTAAAAGCAATATCTTTGCATCTTTATTAACAATTGTTGTTGCAGCTGTTGGCTTTTATTTTATACTGCCTGCAATTTCATTTCACAATCCTGCACTTTTGTTTTATATCGTTGTTTTGACAGCGGTTTATGCTTTTTCATATATGTTCTTTAAAAGAAAAGGGCTTAATACCACGGTTGAGATTATTGGTATAAAAAAATTACCACTCCCGATTAAAATTACCGGAATTGTTGCAGCTGTTTGTATTTTATTATGGGTAATATTTGCACTTTCCGGTGCAGTTATATTCAATGCTTCAAAGTATCAGAAACTGCTTGATGTTCAGGATGGTAATTTTGCTGAAGATGTTGACAGGATATCATATGATCAGATTCCTACTCTTGATAAAGACAGCGCAATAAAGCTCGGTGACAAAACAATGGGTAGCCTTTCTGATCTTGTCAGCCAGTTTTCTGTTATGGATAACTATTATTCGCAGATTAATTA
The DNA here is from genome assembly GCA_045546815.1 of Eubacteriales bacterium. GTDB lineage: Bacteria > Bacillota > Clostridia > Oscillospirales > QAKW01 > RGIG9041. Next base: position 6,893 of record JAZQDN010000104.1, on the reverse strand, counting down.
CAAGGGCACTCCTGTTCGTGTTACTCCGCTTGAATATGTTGATGTGTTCAAATGGTTAAACAACGTTTCAGATGGTGTTCCCGGATATATTATGATAAATATGGTGACTCAAGAGGTTACACTTAATAGATTTTCTGATCTCGGCACAGAAAATATGAAGTACTCAACTGCGGAGCATTTTAACCGAAATCTTTACCGTCATCTTCGGTTTAACTATCCGACATATATTTTTGAAGAGCCGACATTTGAGATAGATGATAACGGTATACCATATTGGGTTTGCGCACGTATAGTTTATAAGATCGGCGTATACGGCGGTCACGATATCGGCGGTATTGTACTTGTTAATGCAATAACAGGTGAAACAACCTATTATGATATTAATGATATTCCCTCATGGATTGACAGAGTATATAATGCTGATCTGATTATTGAGCAGTTTGATTATCACGGAATGCTTCAACACGGATTTTTGAACTCAGTTTTCGGACAGAAGGATTGTCAGGAAACAACGGCAGGCTACAATTATATTGCTTTAAATGATGATGTATATATGTATACAGGAATAACATCTGTTACAAGCGATCAGTCGAATATTGGCTTTATACTCACAAATCAACGAACAAAGGAAACAAAGTTTTATTCAATAACCGGTGCTGCTGAATTTTCTGCTATGAGCTCTGCAGAGGGTGAAGTTCAGAACCTTAGATATGTTTCAACATTCCCGTTGCTTTTGAATATTGCTGATGAGCCGACATATTTTGTTGCACTAAAAGATGCGTCGGGTCTTGTACGTATGTATGCAATGATCAATGTCAGTCAATATCAGAATGTTGCAACCGGTCAGACACTTAAAGAATGCGAAGCAAACTATATTAAGCTTATGAAAAATCTTGGTATGGATACTTCAAAACAGGATGCAGAAAACTCTTTGTCAGGGGTTATTACCGATATTAGAACAGCGGTTATTGACGGCAACTCATTTTACTTTTTTAAGACGGATGCCGATGATAAAACATTTATGATCAGTGTTGCGGAAAATACTGAAATTGTGACATACAATGTCGGTGATTCTATAACAGTAAAATATAATTCGTCTGACAGTGCAGTTGTATTTGCAATATCAATTACAAAATAAAAAATGCGGACTCATTAGTCCGCAATTTTTTTATTTCTGTATTCTGACGGTGTACAACCGTAATTCTTTTTAAACTGATAGTAAAAATAAGTTTCCGATGAAAAGTTTATATGCTCTACAATTTCTGAAATTGATTTCTGACTGTTTTTTAATAGGTCGCAGGCAACATAGAGGCGCTTTTCTGTGACAAGGTCAGAAAGGGGCTTTTTAAAGTTCTTTTTTATAATCCTTGATGCTTGTTTAGTACTGAGACACAGCTCATCTGCAACTGTTTTGAGATTTATATCGTTTTGATAGTGATTGATTATAGAGTCGATTTTTATAAGGTAACTTTCGTTGCCACTGAATGTTTCTTTATTTTCGTTTTTGAAATTTTCAAGGTAAACATAATAGAATATCAACTTTAACAATGATTCAATAACTTCATTGTTAATAGAGTTTTTATTTTTTAAAAGTAGCTCTATTTCGTTTATGCAAAATTCAATAGGCTCTGATATTGCAAATTCAAACGGTTTTTGGGCGGTAAAATAGTCAGAAATAAATTGGGAAAAATCGCTTGTTGCTTTTTCTAGACCGTCTACTGAAAAAAACACTTTGTGTATATTATTGCCATAGCTTCGGTGTCTGAAAAAAGGCGGAATACAGACAACACAGTTTTTGTATTCCAAGCTTTCATTGTCAGTGAGTAGCAGCAGGGGAGAAGAAGATACAAAAAACATCTCGTATACTGCATGATAATGCATATTGTTTTGTAGCAGTGCTGTTTTTATATCCTGCTTCTGATGATTTATTATATAATAATCATCAATAATTACGCTGATTCGTGTATCGGCGATTTTAAACTTGTATATTTCAGATCTATTTTTAACTGTTTCCATTCGGTACTCCATAAATAACAAATCTATTATAATTATAGTTTCTTGTAAGTTACTTTTGCAAGTAAAATATAAAATTAATACATAAAAATACAAAATTGTCCTTTTAATGTATAGAAAAAATGAAAACAATTATTTATAATAAGAAAAAAGCCTGTAAGGCAGAATGGAGATTTATTTTATGAAACTTAAAAACGGATTTTATACAGCACTTGGCACACCTCTTGATGAAAAGGGCAATCTTGTTGCCGACTCACTAACAAAGCATATCAATCAGCAGATCGATGCCGGTGCATCGGGTCTTCTTTTGATGGGCAGTATGGGTATTGAGGCGTATATCAAAAACTCCGCTTATGCTGATGTTGTACGTGTTGGTATTGAAGCGGTAGACGGCAGACTTCCTTTATTCATTGGCGTTATGGATAACTCAATTGTTAAGGTTTTGGAAAAAATCGAAATGATTGGTAAGGATAAAAAAGTAACAGGTGTTGTTCTTACATCTCCTTACTATAGCAAGCTTAACGATGAGCAGCTTGTAAACTGGTTTACAACAATTGCTGACAATTCACCCTATCCCGTATACCTTTACGACCTCGCAGTTGTTACAAAGGTAAAAATCACACTTCCTGTTATTGATAAAATAATCAATCACAAAAACATCAAGGGTATCAAAACTGCTGACTGGGAGATGATTCAGGCTATCGGCAGAAAATATCCCGATGCTGAATTTGAGTGTCTTTACAGCGGTCTCGATTCGTTTGACTATGCAAATATGATGGGTATTAAGAAAAACCTTGACGGTATGTTCTCTTGCACACCCAAAAACGGTACAAAAATGTTTGAGTGTCTTGCTAAAGATGATTTCGTAGGTGCACGTAAATATCTTGATAATATCCTTCTTATGCGTAATACAATGCTTGCACACGGTCTTATGTATTCGTTTACACATTGTATGAATCTTCTTGGTTGTGAAGGTAACTTCCACCAGGATTACTGCTTGCCGATTTCAGATGAATCAAAGGCTGTAATGGAAAAAACAATGAAGGAAATTGGTGAGATCTAATGATTTCTTGTACAGAGTTTATTCCTGCATACAATGAGCTTTTTAAATATCTTGAGAATAAATTTGGACGTAAAGAAGTAGAACACTTGTGGGAAGATTTGTTTAAGCCTACAGGTGAGGGAATCCCGCTTATTAATTTTTTAAAAAAAGACGGTCTTCGCGGTGCTTGGGATTATTGGGCAGGTACACTTACAGAGGAAGCCGCTGATTGTACTAAATATTTCAATGAAAAAGAAGGCTGGATTTCAAGCGAAATGCATTACTGCCCTTCTAAAGGCAGACTGTTGCAGCTGCAAAAAGAAATAGGCCTTGAGCCGTATTACGACTATTGCGGTCACTGTGATTATTACAGAGCGTCGCTTGAAGAAATCGGTCTTTGCTATATTCGTAATCATGCACATGTTGATAAGGCACAGTGCCAAAGCATTATTTATGACCCCAAGGTTTTCAAGGGTATGATGGTTCATGACGAAAACATTGAAACATTGGAAGTTTCGTCAGCTGATAGGGAGTATTTTCATCCCGCTTTTCATAGCAGCTTAAACAGGGGAATAGAATACCTTGTAAGAGAGCATGGTGTTGAGTGTCTTGAGGAGTATTATGCAACATATACAAGAAATGTTTTAAAGCCTGTTATTGAGAAGATGAAAACAGATGGTGCTCTTACTGCTATTGAGAATAATATCAGAAATACATACAAGCTTGAAAAGGCAGAAGATGCATTGCATATTGAAAATGACGGTAAAACACTTTCTGTTTCAATTGACTACTGTCCTGCAGTTAAATTTTTAAAGAGTATTGATAAAAAGGTTTCTGATTACTTTGAATACTCGACCAAATCAGTTATGCAAACACTTGCCGATATCGGTAATTTGAAATTTGAGTTTACATCATACGATAAAGAAACAGGTAAGGCAAGCTATAAGTTCAGTGTATAACAATAAAATCCAAGAACAATTTGTTCTTGGATTTTTTATATATAAAAATAAAAAAATCGTTCATGATGAACGATTTTTATGGAGCGGGTGACGAGGCTCGAACTCGCTACCTCAACCTTGGCAAGGTTGCGCTCTACCAGATGAGCTACACCCGCGCTTTTTTGAATGCCCATTTATAATAACAAAATCATTTTGATTTGTCAACACTTTTTTGAAAATAATACACGGCTTTTTTGAGCCGTGTATTATGATATAGTACGTTTTCTGCATTGTTCCATATACTCTTTTGGGGGCATACCTACTCTGCTTTTAAAAATTCGTGAAAAGCAGTAAATGTTTGTATATCCGACAGCTGTGCAAACCTGTGAAACGTTCATATCTTCTTCTTCGAACAAGCGTTTTGCCTTGTACATTCTGTAGTCTATAATATAATTCTGCGTGCTTTTATTTTTATATGTTTTAAAAAGACGTGAAAGGTAGCTTCTTTCAATACCAAGCAAGTTAGCAATATTTTCAACACTTATGTTTTTATTATAGTTTTGCTTTATGTACTCAACCGCCCGTGTCATATATACGTTTTTAGTAGGGATTTTCTTTTCGATATAGTGTTCATCAATACTGCTGATAAAGTCGTAAAACAAAAACATTATATTGTAATCAGAGCGGTATGTTTTTGAGCATTCAACAATCAAATCGTATGCGCAGTCAGCAATTTTATTATTTGTTCCGAAATTCAATAATGAGCTGTTTTCACGTTTTTCTATGTTGGCAATAATATCATTCATACTTTTTCCGCTTACCTGAACCTGAATAAGCGTAAACGGTTCAATGCTGTCTGCTTTGAATTTTGAACTCTCACCTTGATTTATAACAATACCATTGCCTTTTGTAATTGTGTATCGTTTGTCAGAAATATTTACGGTTCCTTTTCCGTCTTTTACAACTATTATTGTGTGAGCTTTAGCAGATAAGATAACTTCTGTTTGAGAAGGATCATATTCTGTGATTGCACATTTTTCCAGTTTAACATCAGGAAACTCGTGGTCGGAAAAATTATATGAAGCATCTGTCTTTTCTTTGACCATATTTATTCTCCCAAAAAATAATAAGGTGGTAATACCACCTTATTATACATCATTGTGTTAAAAAAATCAACATAAAATCAAATACGAATGCGTCTTTTAAGCTTTTTACGACGTCTTTTTTTGTTTTGTGAAATCATTAAAATTACATAGATAATTAAAAATACAATAAGCACTGCACATATGATTCGTACCCATATATTCTCAAAGAATTTTTGGATTAAATACAGATAATATAACACTGTAGAGCGTTCTACATCATTGCTGGCAATAAGATCTGTTGTTCCGTAAATTACGCCATCTTTTTTTAGTGTTATAGTTCCCAATACATCACCCTGTGCAACAGGTGCAAGTATGTTTTCTTGCGTTGTTATTTCTCGCTCAAGAGTTGTGATATCAAGGTTGTTTGCTATGACAGCATAAAGGTTTGTGTCAGGAATCAAAACAAGATGGTCACCTTTGGCAGAAAGGCCGACCTCTACTTCGGTGATAATTTCAGAATCACCAAGGATTTTAGAGTTTGTATAGTTGTCAAACGCCCACATATAAAGCGAACGTGATTCTTTGAAAATAGGGTTTCCGTTAGGACTTTTCGGCGCGTTCATTGCAACAAGTAAAAATGAACTGTCACCCTTTTCCGCGAATGAAATAAGATTATATCCAGCGGCTGTTGTTGTACCCGTTTTTCCTGCTTTGCAGTATTTATAATAAATCCCGCTATTTTGTAAAATAAGGCTGTTTGTTGTAATGAGAGTAGGTCTGTTTTGTGTTTTATTAGTAGCAGGTATTTTGTATGATGGTGTCGTTAAATACTTTAGTACGTGTTCATTTTCAAAGGCAGCTTTTGCAATAATTGCCATATCATTTGCTGTTGTATAATGGTTTTCGTCATGAAGACCGTGTGTGTTTACAAAATGGGTATTTTTTGCTCCTAGCGCATTAGCCTTTTCATTCATCTTTTCGACAAACGCCTGTGTTGTTCCGCATAAATGTATAGCTAGCGCATTTGCCGCTTCATTTGCGCTTGAAATAGCAACTGCGTATAACAGGTCTTCGATTGCAAATTCCTCGCCATCGGATATGCCAATGTTTGAACTGCCGATAACAAGATCATCATAACAGCTTTTAGAGGTAGTTACAACTTGGTTGTAATCTGTGATAAGCTCGGTTGCAACAAGCAGTGTAACAAGCTTTGTCAGCGAAGCGGGATAAGCTTTGTCATCTGCTGATTTACTGTACACTGTAGCGTTTGTGTCAAGATTTAATAAAACAACACGTTGCGCCGTCACATCAGGTACCGGATCCAGCTCGCTGGTATCAGCAAATGCAAAAACGGATAAAGAGCATAATAATATTGTAATAGCTGTTAATATCAGCAAAATTCTTTTTTTCATCAAAATATTCCTTTATAATTGTAATATTTACAGTATAATAAATATTTAGACAATTGTAAAGTATGCTTTGAAAAATTAATAATCTATTGATATTTTTACTTTAATACGCTACAATAATATAATAAAACTAATTGGAGGAAGACATGAGAATTGTTGTAAAGGTCGGTACATCAACGCTTGCATATTCTACTGGACATTTGAATATTCGTCATATGGAGAACTTGTGCAAAGTCTTAAGTGATATAAAGAATGCAGGGTATGAGATAATTTTAGTGTCGTCAGGCGCTGTTGGCATGGGTATGGGTAAGCTGTCTTTAACATCTCGCCCTGATGATCTTGCTTTAAAGCAGGCGGCTGCCGCTGTTGGTCAATGCGAGCTTATGTATACATATGATAAGCTTTT
>JAZQDN010000103.1:0-8025 GCA_045546815.1 Eubacteriales bacterium | reverse complement strand
CTATAAGCTGTATCGCTCATCGCCTGTCGGCATTGAGATAGAATATCCTGATTTCTGGGAGGTTGCAGAGGATAAGACAGAAAAAACAGTTGCCTTTGCCACACCGTCAGAGGGCTACGGCGACGACTACCGCGACAACGTAACTGTCTGCTCATACGAGCTTGAGAGCAAGGACGAGCTCGCCTTTGACAACTATGTTACACAATATATCAATGCGCTCCCGTCAACCGTTTCGGGCTACAATCTCGTGTCGGAGGGTGAGTATGCTGTCGGTGAATACGACGCTTACCGCGTTGTGTACGAGGGCAATACCGATGACGGTGCTCTCCGCCTTTCGCAGACGTTTATAAAAAACGGTGACCGCGTGTATATTTACTCGTTTATCGCAGAGCCTAAAAGCTACGACTATTTTAACGCAAACTCGGAAATTATGATTTCCACCTTCAAGGCACTTGCAAAATAAATGACAACGCGTGAGCTGATAGAAAAATATAACATACTTGCAAACAAGTCGCTCGGGCAAAACTTTCTTCACCGCGACGACATAATCGAAACGATCGCAGCTGCGTCTTCGGGCAGGACCGACGCGTGCGTTGAGATCGGCGCGGGGCTCGGCGTACTGTCGCGTGAGCTTTGCACGCATTTTAAAAAGGTGACGACTGTCGAGATAGACCGCTCACTTAAAGATGTTACCGCGTTTTCGCTCAAGGACGTTGACAATCACACAATGGTGTACGGCGACTTTCTGCGGGTCGGCTTTGACAGCCTTTGCGACGGCGCACCCGTAACCGTTGTCGGCAATCTACCCTATTATATAACAGGCGATATTTTAAAAAAGCTGTTTAAAAACCACAAAAACATCGCTCGCGCCGTTATTATGATTCAAAAAGAGGCGGCTGACAAGCTGACGGCATCACCCCGTGACAAGCAGTACCGTGCAATATCGGTTATGGCACAGCACCTTTGCGATATTTCGGTTGTCTGCCACGTGTCACCCGACTGCTTTATTCCCGCACCGCACGTTGACAGCACGGTGATATGCCTTGAGTTTAAAGAAAGCACCCCCGACCCTGCCGATTTTTTTGCGTTTGTCACCCGCGCATTCAACGCGCGCAGAAAAAAGCTTACTTCGGTTTTTCCCGAAAAAGAGCAAAAACAAAAAGCACAGCAGCTTTTAACAGAGCTCGGCTTTTCCGACTCGGCGCGCTGTGAGGAGCTTGATCCTGCCGCGCTTTATCAGCTGTATTTAAAAACGCACTGTTAATAAAGATGAAATTTTTGCTATTTAATCTTGCATTTTAGCATTAATATAAGTATAATTTGCTATGAAAATATAAACATACAAGGAGAAACTACAATGACCACTAACAAAACAGTTCTTGCATGGATTGACGAGATGAAAAATCTTGTAAACCCTGACAAAGTGATGTGGATTGACGGCAGCGACGCACAGAGAGATGCTCTGCGTGAAGAGGCCGTTTCGACAGGCGAGCTTATCAAGCTTAATCAGGAAAAGCTCCCCGGTTGCTATCTCCACAGAACCAACCCCAACGACGTTGCCCGTGTTGAGGACAGAACATTTATCTGCTCAAGAGAAAAAGAGAATGCAGGTCCTACAAACAACTGGTACGACCCCAAGGAAATGTACAAAAAGCTTTACGACATCGCCCGCGACAGCTACAAGGGCAAAACAATGTACATCATCCCCTTCTCAATGGGTCCTATCGGCTCACCGCTTGCTAAAATCGGTATCGAAATCACCGACTCAATATACGTTGTATTAAATATGCTTATCATGACCCGTGTTGATCTTAAGGTGCTCGACGTACTCGGCGACAGCAACGACTGGGTTCGCTGCCTGCACTCAAGATGTGACATCGACCCCGAGGGCAGATACATCTGTCAGTTCCCCGAGGACAACACGATCATCTCTGTAAACTCAGGTTACGGCGGCAACGTACTTCTCGGTAAAAAGTGCTTTGCTCTCCGTATCGCTTCATACCAGGGCTGGAAAGAGGGCTGGATGGCAGAGCATATGCTCATCCTCGGTCTTGAAAATCCGCAGGGCGAAGTAAGATATGTTGCAGCTGCGTTCCCGTCAGCCTGCGGTAAGACAAACCTCGCTATGCTCATTCCGCCCAAGTACCTTCGTGAAAAGGGCTACAAGATCTGGACAGTAGGCGACGATATCTCGTGGATGAGAATCGGTCCTGACGGCAGACTTTACGCTATCAACCCCGAGAACGGCTTTTTCGGTGTTGCTCCCGGTACTAACGAAAAATCAAACTTCAACGCACTTGAATCAACAAAGAAAAACACAATCTTTACAAACGTTTGTCTCAAGGACGACAAGACTGTATGGTGGGAAGGTCTTGACAAAAATCTTCCTGACGGTGCAATCGACTGGATCGGCAACAAGTGGGACGCTTCAAAGTTCGACAAGGCTGACAAGTCAACCTGCGCTGCTCACCCCAACTCAAGATTTACAGCTCCCGCTGAAAACTGCCCCTGCATTTCTGAAGAATTTGACAAGGGCGCAGGCGTACCGATCTCTGCTATCATCTTTGGCGGCAGACGTGCAAAGTGCGCTCCCCTCGTTTACCAGTCAAAGAACTGGGAAAACGGTGTATTCATCGGTTCTGCTATGGCTTCTGAAACAACAGCAGCAGCTGCTGGTGCTGTAGGCGTTGTTCGCCGCGACCCGATGGCTATGCTTCCCTTCTGCGGCTACCATATGGGCGACTATTTCGCACACTGGCTCGAGATGGGCAAAAAGCTCGGCGACAAGGCTCCTAAGATCTTTAATGTAAACTGGTTCAGAACAGACGACGAAGGCAACTTCATCTGGCCCGGCTTTGGCGATAATATGCGTGTTCTCAACTGGATCATCGACCGTTGCGAAGGCAAGGCTGAGGCTGTTGAAACACCTATCGGTTACGTTCCGCGTCCCGAGGATATCGACCTTACCGACCTTGACTTTGACGTTGAAACACTCAAGTCAATTCTTGAGGTTGACAAGGATATCTGGACAAAAGAAGCTGCTGAAATCGAAGAACACTACAAAAAGTTCGGCGACAGACTTCCCAAAGAACTCAAAAATCAGCTTGAGACCCTTAAGGCTAACCTTAAATAATAAAACACACCCCAACGCTTGCCGTTGGGGTGAATTTATGAGGAACGACTATGAGAATTTTAATTATCCGCCACGGCGACCCCAACTATGAAATTGACGGGCTTACGGACAAGGGCAAGGTTGAGGCACAGGCGCTGGCGGAGCTTTTGCAAAACGAAAAGATAGACAAGGTCTACTGTTCAACGCTCGGACGTGCACGTCTTACAGCACAGTATATCCTCGAAAAAAAGAAAATGGACGCTACATACTGCGAGTGGCTTCGTGAGTTTGATTACGAGCAGGTAAAGCTTCCTTATCTGGACACTCCCGAAATCGTGTGGGACCTTTTGCCTGAGTTTGTAAATGCTCACCCCGAGCTGTATACGCCGCAGTGGTACGACGCCGATTTTATAAAGGAATCGGGTGTTAAGGCTGCCTATGACGAGGTGTGCAGTCAGCTTGACAACGTCTTAAAAGCGCACGGCTACGAGCGAGACGGCTTTAACTATAAGGCGGTGCGTCCAAACCACGACACTATTGTTTTTGTCTGCCACTTCGGTGTAACGGCGGTGCTTTTATCGCACATCTTCAACTGCTCACCAATCAGTGTATGGCAACACAGTGTGACCCTCACGACCTCGGTCACAACGCTCTACAGCGAGGAAAGATGCGAGGGCAGCGCACTTTTCAGAATGTGCGGTATGAGTGACCTTGGTCACCTTCTTGTAAAAGATATCAAGCCGTCGTTTGCGGCGCGCTTTTGCGAGTGCTTTACAGACGATACTCAACACTAAAAAAGAGCCGATCGGCTCTTTTTTTATAATGTGAGGGCGTCGGTCAGCGTGCATTTTCCGCCGAGCGAAGCAAAAATTTCTAAAAAATCGGGGTATCTTTTTAAAAGACCGTCAATATCGCGAATAACCGTTGCATCTTTTGTATATGATGAAATCAGGATGAGTGCGAGTGCCATATACGGATGATTGTTTGCAAAAAGCACCGCGTGCTCGGGCGATTTTTGCGGCCATATCCACAAATCGTCGGTGTTGAACTCGCAGCGTACGCCCAGCATCCGCAGATTTTCAACGATCATCTGCTGAAGCTGCTCACAACCGCTAAAGCCGCTGATGCGCGTTTTACCCGTGGCAAATATCGCAAGCAGCGCTATCATCGGCGCAATTTGCGGGAAGTCGGATATATCAACGCTTGCGCCCTTTAGCTTGTTTGCCTGTACGTTTACCGCGTCGCCGCTGCGCTTGACAGTTGCGCCGAATTTTTTTATAATATCTAAAGCAACTACACCGTTTTGCTGTGACGACACGCTCAAGTTTTCGCAGATTACCGACGAGTCGATCGCCGCACGCGCCAAAAACGCGCCCGCAAAGCTGTAGTCACCGCTGTAGTTACCGATAAGCGGCGCATTGAACGCACCTATAATGTTCGATTTTTCGACAATTATGTTTGACATAATTGAATTATATAATAAAACAACAATTTTTTCAACAAATGACGGAGGAAAGTTTTGACAAATCTGATTATAAAGCTTTTTCTTAAGGACAAAAACGGCTGTGATGCCGACTACCGCACCCGTTGCGGCACCGTCGGCGGTGTTGTCGGCATTGTGACAAATCTGCTTCTTGCGCTTGCCAAGGCTACTATCGGCATACTGTTTGCAAGCATCGCAACGGTAGCGGACGCCGTAAACAACCTTACTGACGCTGCATCGAGCGTGATAACCCTTGTCGGCTTTAAGCTCGCCGCAAAAAAGCCCGATGCCGACCACCCCTACGGTCACGGCAGAATTGAATACATAAGCGGACTGATAATGGCTTTTATCGTGCTTATGCTGGGCTTTATCCTTGCAAAGGACTCGGTCTTGCAGATAATAAGCCCCGAGCCGATCATCTTTTCGTGGGTGAGCGTTATTGTACTCGCGCTTGCAATTTTTAGCAAGCTGTGGCTGTCCTTCTTTTTTAAAAGACTGCAAAAGCTGACGGGCTCTACCGCCTTTGCCGCCGCGTCCGCCGACAGCAGAAACGACGTTATCACTACGGCTGCCGTGCTTTTATCGCTTGCGGTATTTAAAATATTCGGCTGGAACATCGACGGTGTCGCAGGTCTTGCGGTATCGGTGTTTATCATCATTTCGGGTGTGGGGCTTATCAAAGAAACGATCGACCCGCTGCTCGGCGGTCCGCCCGACCCCGAGTTTGTCGACGCGGTGTATAACAAGGTTATGGGCTATGACGGAATTATCGGTGTGCACGACCTTGTAGTGCACAACTACGGACCGGGGCGCGTATTCGTGTCGCTCCACGCCGAAATCGAGGCATCCGCCGATATTTTGACAAGCCACGACCTTATAGACAACATAGAGCGCGACTTTAAGTGCGATCTCAGCGTTGAAACGGTAATCCATATTGACCCCGTCGTTACAAATGACCCGCTCGTGACAGAGCTGAAGCAGGTTTCGGTGTCGGTTCTTTCGCAGATCGACCCCCGCCTTACGCTTCACGACTTTCGCGCAGTGACAGGCCCTACCCACACAAACATCATTTTTGACGTCGTTTTACCAAGCGATGTCTCGGGCACCGACGTTAAAAAACGCTTTGACGAAAGCATCCACGGTCAGTACCCGAATGTAAACAGTGTTATTACCTTTGACAGCAGTTATATATAAAATATATATTGACAAGCATATTTTAAAAGTTATATAATATTATAGGTAAAAAACACAAAGAGATTTGAGAGTGTGTAAAAACCTTTGGTTTTTGTGCGCTCTTTTTTTGTGCAAACTTAAAATTACGGAGGAAAAGAACAATGGCAAAAAACAACATTGTCGATTGGAAAACAATCACAAACTTCGTAATCGATTCATTTGTCGGTTACGGAATCCCGAGAGAAGACGCAGAGATCTGCGCTGACGTACTTTTGGAGTCGGATAAGAGAGGTATCGAGTCACACGGTGTAAACCGCTTTAAGCCCGTTTACCTTGACAGAATTAAAATAGGTATCCAGAACCCCGTTACAAACTTTGAGGTTATCAAAGAGACACCCACAACAGCGGTTGTTGACGGTCACGACGGTATGGGTCAGGTTATCGGCTACAAGGCTATGCAGATGGCTATTGACAAGGCTAAAGAGTACGGTATGGGTATGGTAGTTGTTCGTAACTCCTGTCACTACGGTATCGCAGGCTACTACACATCTATGGCTGCAAAGCAGGGCTGTATCGGTCTTACAGGTACAAACGCACGCCCCACAGTTGCTCCTACCTTCGCTGTTGAAGGTATGTTCGGTACCAACCCATTAACACTCGGTGTTCCCACAGACGAGGACTTTGACTTTAACTTTGACGGCGCTACCACAACCTACCAGAACGGTAAGCTTGAGTACTACGCGCGTATCGGTAAGGACGCACCCAAGGGTTCGCTTATCGGTCTTGACGGCAACGCTTACGAAGGTCCTGCAGACGAAGCACTCAAGGCAATGGCTCGCGGCGAGGCTGCTCTTTGCACACTCGGCGGCCCCGGCGAAGAGGGCGCAGGCTACAAGGGCTACGGCTATGCTATGTTTGTTGAGCTTCTTTCAGCTGTTTTACAGGACGGTAACTACGGTAAATCACTCACAGGTATCGGCGAAAACGGCGAAAAGGTTGCTTTCCACCTCGGTCACTTCTTTATCGCTATCGACACAGACCACTTCCTCGGCGAAGATGTTTGCCGTAAAAAAGCAGGCGACATCCTCCGCGATGTTCGCGGTGCGCAGAAGGCTCCCGGCGCTGAAAGAATTTACACAGCAGGCGAAAAAGAGCATCTTGTTCGTCTTGCTCGTAAAGACGGTGTGCCGATAAACGAGTCAGTACAGGCTGAAATGAACGCTGTTCGTGACGAGCTTAAGCTCGATTACAAGTTCCCCTGGGAAGACTAATACTATGGATATAAGACAAGAATCACTCAAAAAACACTATGAATGGGGCGGAAAGATCGAAGTCGTTTCCCGCGTGCCGATAAACGACAAAAACGACCTTTCGCTCGCATACACCCCAGGTGTTGCAGAGCCCTGCCTCGAAATTCAAAAGGATTATAACAAGTCGTTTGACCTTACCCGCCGCTCAAACCTTGTTGCCGTTATCACTGACGGTACGGCGGTTCTCGGTCTTGGCGACATCGGTCCCGAGGCGGGTATGCCTGTTATGGAGGGCAAGTGTGCGCTCTTTAAGGAGTTTGCTGACGTCGACGCGTTCCCGCTCTGCATTCGCTCAAAGGATGTGGACGAGATCGTCCGCACCATCTATCTTATTTCGGGCTCGTTCGGCGGCATCAACCTTGAGGATATTGCGGCTCCGCGCTGCTTTGAGATTGAACAAAAGCTCAAGGAAATCTGCGATATTCCCATTTTCCACGACGACCAGCACGGCACGGCTATCGTTTGTGCCGCCGCTCTTATCAATGCGATAAAGCTTGTCAAAAAGGATATGGATAAGGTTGAGATCGTCATAAACGGCGCAGGCAGCGCAGGCATTGCAATTGCAAAGCTGCTTATGAGCATCGGCTTTAACAATATCGTGATGCTTGACAGCGCAGGCATTATTTGCGAGGGCGACCCCCGCCTTAACTCCGCAAAGCGTGAAATCGCGGCTATCACAAACCGCACCAAAAAGACAGGCACGCTTGCCGACGCTATGAAGGGTGCCGATGTGTTTATCGGTGTGTCAGCTCCCGGTGTTGTGAGCGAGGATATGGTAAAATCAATGGCGGTTGACCCCATTATTTTCCCGATGGCAAACCCCACACCCGAAATTATGCCTGACCTTGCCAAAGCCGCAGGTGCTCGCATCGTGGGTACAGGTCGTTCAGATTTCCCCAATCAGATTAATAACGTGCTTGCATTAAGTCGGAGGCCAAGCGGTCTTT